>LGER01000049.1:0-12500 GCA_001507915.1 Desulfonauticus sp. 38_4375
TAAGCCTCTTTTGTTTTATCCACATAAACATAATCTTCTTCCCGAATTTTTCTAAAGGTTTGTATTCCTATGGGTAGTTTTTTCATGTTTGTTCCTTTTTAATTCAACGTTTACCCATTGCACATTTCAGTATTTTAACTTTTCAACATTATTTACACAACTATCCTCCTTCTCTTAAGCCAACTGTTTTCCTCTTCTCCTTTCTCTTAAAGCATCTTTAAAAAGTGCAATAAAAATCCCCAGGAATAAACTAGAAACAGTTCCTACACTTATATTAAGTACTGGTTTTGGTTTTACAGGATTATTACTTACACTAACTTCAGTTACAGGATATAAAATTTGAGGCTTTTTAAGCCATTGTTCCAAATTTTCTTTTTCTGTTAACAAATCAGCTGCCTTTGCTGGGTCATAAATAATTCCGCTTTTTTTATTTACCTCTTCTAAGGCTATCTGAATAAACTCTAACCTTGTGTTTATTTCCTTAACTTTTTTATCCACTTTCTCTTTAAATAAACTCTGATTTATTAAGTTTACTGCTTTATTTAAGCTATCTTTTGCACTCTCTGGAGATTTATCCTCTGCTTCAATTTTAATGATATTATTAGTTCCTCTAACTGCAATAAACTTTACCTCAAGCCCTGGAGATTGATTTTTTTGATATCCCTTAAAAGCCTCAGAAACTTCCGGAAAAGTAATAAACTTAAGCTCAAACAAAGCTTCTGCCCGATATTTTTTGGGCATGGAAAGGGTAATTATCAAAGCCAACAGACACCCTAGGGCTGTAATACCCAGGATTAACCATTTTTGTTTGTAAAGCCTCTCCAAAAGTTCCAAAAGATCTATTTCTTCCTCAAAACCTTGAACCTTTTCTTCCATAGCTATATCTCCTTAAATTTTCATATAAATATTAATAGCCAGCTACCCTTCTTATTTTTGCTCTATCTATTAAATTTAAAATATTGCTCAAACCTTAAACTACATAAACCAACTTCCTAAACACCCACTCACTTCGTTGCTAAGTATTTTTTAGTTATTTCAATTATTTTACTCAACTTGTCAATTCCCTTTAATCCAAATGTATCTTATAAACTCTAGAAACACTTCCCAAAAAAATAAAAAAATTTACCCTCTTGATTCTTCCTGAAAAATAGCCTAAAAATCTTTTACAAAACTTGAAAAGCAAAACTATTCACTCCTTCACCAACAAGGGAGAAAAAAATGACCATTTATCCCAGTTTATCAGCCCTGGAAAGTTTTAGCCTTATTCAGGAAGTCAGTGCCAACAATCTGGCTAATATAAATACCAATGAGTTTAAATCCAGCAGGGCTGACCTGGAAACAGGCCCTCAGGATCAGGGTGTAGTGGTCAGTCAAATCATAGAGGACAACTCTCCAGGAGCGCTGATTCCAGAAATCTCCCTCAAGGAAGAAAACTCCCAGGTAGAGCAAGAACTAACCTATGTAGAAAGCAGCAATACAGATCTCATCCAGGAACTTACCACAGAGCTAATCACTGAAACCAATTTTAGTGCCAATGCTAAAGTTCTCCAAACCTATGATTCCATGGTAGGAACCTTGCTGGACCTTTTTGCCTAACTTTTTGCTTTAAACCACTTCTTTTCTCCCCTTTCCCTATTTTTCTGGTTAATTTTTTTCTTTCCCCTCTTGACTATCTCTTATCTCTTTTTATTTATATTTTTGAAAACACAATGCAGGAGGTGAAAAAATGGTCATAGATTTAAGCACTTTTTATGATATGCCAAGGCAATTGGATAAACTATTAGACACTTTTTTTAGCCCAACAACAATAAGTCAAAGGAAATTTGCCTATCCACCTGTCAACTTAAAAGAAGATGAAGAAAACATTTATGTATTAGCAGAAATACCTGGCGTTGATATCAACGATATAGAATTGACTATTACCGATGGAAGTCTGGTGATAAAAGGAGAAAGAAAATCTGAAAAAGGAAATTATTATCGTCAGGAAAGACCAAATGGACTTTTTCAAAGAATTATCAATCTAAATATAGACATAGATAAAGATAACATTAAAGCAAAGTTAAAAGACGGAATTCTTGAAGTCGTATTACCTAAGGCTAAAGAAAGTAAACCTAAAAAAATTGCAATAGAGCAAAATTAAAGGAGGAGTAAAAATGACTGAAGCAGTCGTTCAAAAAAATAGAGAAAATATTCCCATCTTTAGCCCTTATACAGATATTTTGGAAAAGGAAGAAGGTTTTTATATCCTTCTGGACTTACCTGGGGTGGGCAAAGAAGATGTGGAACTAAACTTAAAGGAAAATGAACTGGAAATAAGGGCTAAAGCCCGTATTCCAGAGCAAGAAAAGGTGAAAAACATTCACCTGGAATTTGTACCAGGGGAATACAGAAGGCAATTTACCCTTTCTGAAGTGGTGGACAAGGAAAACATTAAGGCTTCCTTAAAAAATGGGGTCTTAACTCTCTTTTTACCCAAAGCTCAGGAAGCCAAACCTAAAAAAATTGAAATAAGTGCTGAATAAAAAAATAAAATAAAAAGGAGGTGAGGGCCATGTTAGAAAGACTTCTTCCCAGCATTCGCAGCAAACGCAATGAAGGTGTTCTCACTCCTACAACCAGTGTCTTTGATGTATTCGATCAAGTAGATCGCTTTTTTAAAGAAAGTTTATGGGGCAATGGCGAACTGGCCACAGGCTTATTTACTCCCGCTGTTGAAGTAAGGGAAACTGATGAAGAAATTATTGTCAAAGCGGAAATTCCAGGCCTGGATACCAAAGACCTGGATGTACGCCTGGAAAACAATTACCTTATCCTGCAGGGAGAAAAGAAAAGGGAAGAAAAGAGCGAAAAAGAAAATATCGTGCGCATGGAAGTAAGTTATGGTTCCTTTTACCGTGCCATTCCTCTACCTGTAGAAGTACAAGAAGATAAAATCAAAGCCAAATATAAAAAGGGAGTACTCACTATCACTCTGCCCAAAGCAGAAAAGGCCAGGGCCAAGAAGATAGCCATTGAAAGCTAAAAAAGTTAAAACAGACCAAAAAGAAAGGCAGGGAGTTATCCCTGCCTTTCTTTTTTTTCTCATGGTGCCCGGGGCCAGACTCGAACTGGCACGGTACAATGTACCGAGGGATTTTAAGTCCCTTGCGTCTACCAGATTCCGCCACCCGGGCGAAGAATTCATCTTTTAGCTTCTCTTGAAAAGAGAGTCAATATTTTTTTAAAGGGTTTAACAGAACTATAGCCTGGCTAAAAACTACTCTTTACCTTAACTCACTTAATAAGGCCAATGTGCATGTCCATCACATTGGTATAGGTGGGGCCAGTAATAACCAAAGCCTCTAATTGTTTAAATAGATTATAACTATCGTGAAGGTTCAAATATTTTCTTAAAAATAATCCTTTTTCTTCGGCTAGTTTTCTAGTTTCTCCAGAAACAATGGCTCCACAGGCATCTGTAGGCCCATCAGTTCCATCTGTACCCAGGGAAGCAAAAAGAACATTAGACAACCCTGCTATTTCCAGCCCAACTGACAGGGCCAATTCTTGATTTCTTCCTCCTTTACCTATAGGTGGAGTCAAGCAAACTGTGGGCTCTCCTCCACTTAAAACACAAGCAGGTTTAGGCACGGGTTTATCGTGATATAAAATTTCTTTGTATACACTGGCTAAAACCCTCCCTACTTCTCTGGCTTCTCCCTGGATAAAACTACTTAACAATAAAGAATTATAACCCAATTCCCTGGCCTTTTGGGCTGCTCCAAGCAAAGCCTGGCGATTGGACGCCAGAATAAAGTTAAAATTTCGTTCAAAACACGGATCTGAAGGCAGGGGAGTATCTTCGATTTCTCCTCTTAACCCCTTTCTCAGGCGAAAAATTACCCTGGGCGGAAGTTTATCTTCCAGACCATATTTCTCCACAATGTGCCAGCAATCCTCCCAGGTAGAACTATCCCCAACCAAAGGAGCAGATCCTATACTTTCCAGGTCATCACCAAGAACATCGCTAATAATCAAACTCACCACCACTGAAGGTGTTAAAAGTTTTTTCAATCTTCCACCCTTTACTTCGCTTAAGTGCTTTCTCAGGACATTAATCTCTTTGATATCTGCTCCACTGGCTAAAAGCACATCTGTAGTTTTTTGCTTGTCTTCTAAAGTAAGGCCAGAGGCAGGTAAAACCAATAAAGAGCTGGCCCCACCAGAAAGCAAAAATAAAATTAAAGTCTTTTCACTTCTGTAACCTTTAGCTATTTCCAGTAATTCTTTGGTAGCTAAAAGTCCTCTGGTATCTGGCAGGGGATGGGAGGCTTCTTTGATCTTAACTTTCTGACAATCCAGAGAGTGGTTGTCCTTTACTATGACCAGGCCAGTACTAATATAATCCTGTAAAATCTTTTCCACAGCCAGGGCCATGGAAGCACTGGCCTTGCCTGCCCCTAAAACTACCACATATTCATAATCTTCTAAATCCAACTGAAGATCTGGACCAATAAACAAAATATTTTCCTGGAGACGCAAAAATTTAGGAATTTTTTTCTCAGGCAACACCTCGGTTAGTCCAGCCCAAAAAATTTCTTCCAGGTCTTTTTTCATCTTTTTAAGCATTTACCTTTCTCCCACCTCTGGTCTAAAACTTGCTTGACATATTTTAAAAGGAGCTATACCCGAAAATTATTTTTTACCCAACAAAAATTTTTATGCATAAGCAAAAATATAACATAGGATTTGTTTCTACCCGTTTTGCAGGTACTGACGGTGTTTCTTTAGAAGCTGCTAAATGGGGAGAAGTACTCAAAGAAGAAGGACACAAATGTTTCTGGTATGCAGGGCTTTTAGAAACTCCTAAAGAAGAATCCTTTTGCATACCTGAAGCCTACTTTGCCCATCCTGACAATGAGTGGATAAACCGTCATATCTGGGGAAAGGTCAAACGCTCTCCCAAAGTAACCCGCCGCATTTATGACTTAAGTGAATATCTCAAAAAAACTCTCTACGAATTTGTAGAAAATTTTCAAATAGACATCCTGATTATTCAAAATGCCCTGGCTATCCCTATGCACCTTCCTTTAGGAGTAGCCATTACCAGCTTTTTAGCTGAAACCTGTATCCCTGCCATTGCCCATCATCACGATTTTTACTGGGAAAGAGATAGGTTCCAGGTTAATTGTGTGCCTGATCTTTTGGATATGGCTTTTCCTCCCAGGGATGTCCAACTGCAACATGTGGTGATCAATCAAAGTGCTAGAGAGCAGCTGGCCTTACGCAAAGGCGTGCCTTCTATCCTGGTGCCCAATGTCCTGGACTTTGACAATCCTCCTCCAGAAGAGCCCCACCCCTGGGCAAAGGATTTGAGGCAAGATCTGGGCTTATCTCCAGAAGATAAACTTATTTTACAACCCACAAGAGTTGTGCCCCGAAAAGGCATAGAGCACAGCATAAATCTTATTCACCGTCTAAATGACCCTCAGTGCAAGTTGGTTGTCTCCCACCCTGCAGGAGATGAGGGGTCTGAATACCAATATCAATTGCAAGAATTAGCTAAATCCATGGGAGTAGAAATCATCTTTTTTGGAGACAGGGTAAATTATCGGCGCAGAATCAGTTGTGCAGGGAAAAAAATCTATATTCTTTCAGATATCTATCAGCAGGCTGACCTGGTAGTGTATCCAAGTATCTACGAAGGCTTTGGTAATGCCCTGTTAGAAGCCTTTTATTTTAAAAAACCTATTGTTATCAATAGTTATCCGGTGTGGGTACGAGACATTGCTCCCAAAGGCTTCTGGGTCCCAACCATGCATGGAATTGTAACCAATGACCTGGTAGAAGAAGTAAAAATTCTTCTAAGTAATGAAACTTATCGCCAGGAACTGGTCAACTTCAATTATGCCCTGGCCCAGCGCTACTATAGTTATAAAACTCTTCGTTATTCCCTTTCCACTCTTTTAAATAATATCACCCATCAACTTTCTTAAAACTTTCATCCTTACTTATTATTTTTTTGGCCTTTACTTGCTTCTTTTTTATTTTTCCTTTATTAAAATAGAGAAAATAAAAAATAGTAACAAGGAGTAAAATGATGTGGCGTATTGAAGACTCCTTTAAAAAACGCCTACAAAAGCGTTTAAGCTTTCTCTATCCTCAGGCCAACTTAAACCGTATTTTAGATCGAATAGCCTTGCTTGTTGCCCGTTATGAAAGTTTATCTTCTAAAGTGGACCCTTCTCTCTGGGAACAAAATGTAACCATTCTCATCTCCTATGGACATATGATTCAAGAAAAAGGCACAGTTCCCTTGCAAAGCCTGCTTCAATTTCTGGACTCCCAGCTTCAAGAATATATTCAAGGTATCCATATTCTTCCATTTTTCCCTTATAGTTCTGATGATGGTTTTTCTGTAATAGACTATCGCAAAGTCAACCCAGAGCTTGGAGACTGGCAAGATATAGAGCGCATTGCCAGAAAATATATCCTCATGGTAGATCTGGTTTTAAATCATGTTTCCAAGTGCTCCAGTTGGTTTCAAGACTATATTGGAGGCATCCTGCCTGCTCTAGATTTCTTTATAGAAGTAGATCCTAAAACCGATCTCTCCCAGGTAGCAAGGCCCAGAACCACTCCCTTGCTAACCCCAGTGGATACAGTTTTGGGCACTAAATGGGTCTGGACTACCTTTAGTGAAGACCAGATAGATTTAAACTACAAAAACCCGGATGTACTTATAGAAATGCTGGATATCCTTCTCTTTTATATCCTTAAGGGAGCCAGGATTATTCGCCTGGATGCTATTGCCTACCTGTGGAAGGAAATAGGCACTTCTTGTCTCAATCTTCCTCAAACCCACGAGGTAGTAAAACTCTTTAGAGATATTATAGATTATTTAGCGCCAGGAGTACTGCTCCTTACTGAAACCAATCTCCCTCAAGAGGATAATTACAGTTATTTTGGTGAACAAGATGAAGCCCATATGGTATACCAATTTAGTCTTCCACCCCTTCTACTCTATTCCTTTCACCACCAAGATTCCCAGCTTTTAACCCAATGGCTCCAGAATATCTCTCCTCCAGAAAATTGCACCTTTTTTAATTTTACAGCTTCTCACGATGGTATTGGCCTTAGGCCTCTGGAAGGGCTTATTTCTGAAAAAGAATTGGAAAATTTAGTCCAGACCATCCAGGATTTAGGAGGTCTGGTTTCCTATCGTCAGGAAAAAGATACTCAAAAGCCCTATGAACTAAATATTACCTACTTTGATGCCCTAAAAGATCCAGAGGACAAAGATAATATATCCTTACAAATCCAACGCTTTTTATGCTCTCAAGCCATTATGTTAAGCTTACAGGGAATACCTGGAATATATTTACCCAGTCTCTTTGGCACTTCCAACTATTATGAAGGAGTAGAAAAGAATAAACAAAACAGGTCTATAAATAGGCCTATTTTTCAATATGAAGAATTAAAAAACAAATTAAATAATCCTAAAAGCAAAGAATACATAGTATTTAAGGAATATAAAAAGATGCTCCTGGCCCGTAAAAACCATATCGCCTTTCACCATGAAAGTAAGCAAGAAGTATTAAACCTGGAAAAGGGACTTTTGGGTTTAAAGCGTATACCAGGTACAGAAAGTGAAAGTGTATTTTGTCTTTACAATCTAACTAAAAATTCCAGGACCATACCTCTGGACAAAATTGAATCAGGCCTTAATAAAGTAAAAGACCTTTTAACTGATAATATTATCTCCAAAGAGATAAACCTGCCTCCCTATGGTTATCTCTGGTTTAAACCAGTTTAAGAAGGAGAGTTTTATGTCTAACCTGGAGCAAAAAGAATTTTTACAAATTACAGAGCATCGTCCCTGGGGTAGCTTTACCATTTTAGCAGATGAAACAGATCACAAGGTCAAAAGGATTGTGGTTAAGCCAGGGGCAAGACTGTCCCTACAAAGGCATAAGAAAAGACAAGAACATTGGTTAGTGGTTGCAGGAAAAGCTACGGTCACCCTAAATGACTCTCTTCTTACTTTAGAACCTGGCATGGCTGTGGACATTCCCAGAGAAGCCTTACACCGAGTGGAAAACAAAGAAAATACCCCCTTAGTTTTCATAGAAGTACAACTGGGTGAATATTTTGGTGAGGACGACATAGAAAGGCTAGAAGATGACTATGGCCGCAAATAACCCAGAAGGAGTCCTTTATGGCCACGACTCAAGGAACCTATCCCCTTGAAAGAATAACCAACCTAGCCCGCAAAGTAGAGCAATATAGGGAAATACTTCTTTCCAACCTGGTACTTGTGGGCGAAATTCCTGCACCTTCTGGTCAGGAAGAAGAAAGGATAAATTTTATCCTGGAAAAATTTTTACAACTGGGCCTGGAAAACTGTGCCACAGATGAAATAGGCAATGCTGTGGCCATCTTGCCTGGAAGCAAAAGAAAGCATTCCATTTTACTCACTGCTCATGTGGATGTTCCCTTTGAAATTACAGCCAATCACACCTACACTCTAGAAGAAAACAAAGTCTGGGGCATTGGAGTGGCTGACAACAGTTTGGGAGTGGCCACCTTGCTTTCTTTGCCCATTTTTTTAAAAAAATTAAATATAACTCTGGAAAATGATTTAATCCTTTTAGGAGCAGTAAAAAGCCTGGAACAAAGCAACCAGGAAGGGCTAAAATTTTTTCTTGCCAATACCCAGAAAAAGCCCCATTGTGCCCTACTTTTAGAAGGCTCTCCTTTAGGACGCTTAAACTTTCGCTCCATGTCCACCTTTGGAGGGCAGATAACCTGTCAGATAAATCGCCGTTTAAGTGAAGCAAGCGCCATTGAGATGATCTGCCAGATCATTCAAAGCTTAAAAACCCTACCCTTAGCTGAAGAAGAACATACTGTCTTAACCCTGGGAAGCATTGAAGGTGGAGCTTCTTATAAATATCCTGCCCGCAGTTGTAATTTAAAATTTCAAATTCGCAGCAATTCTGATCAAACCATAAAAAATCTTATTCAAAAGATATATCAAATCCTGGATAATATCTCTCAACACCCGGGCTTATCTGTCCATCTTAAAACCATTGCCACTAGTATTGCTGGAGGGCTTAATTCATCTCATCCTCTGGTTTTAAAGGCCAGAAATATCCAGGAAAAACTGGATATTACCCCTCAAGACAATATTTACTCTCCTGTTATTTCTCCTTTTGTGGAGCACAATATACCAGCTCTTTGCCTTGGACTTACCAATGCAGATAATCTGCATTACCTAGATGAATACATAGAAATAGAGCCCTGCAGTAAAGGTCTGGCTCAACTCATAGGTCTATTACTTCTTATAGACAAGGAGATAGATCTATGCAGAACATAAATAACTGGCTCCAAACCAATACCTTTCACCACAGTCAATTTGAAGACCTCAAGCGCTTAGTTGAAGCCAAAGAAAAACAAAACCTTACTATTTCTGTCTGCATTCCCACTTTAAATGAAGAAAAAACCATTGGAAAGGAAATTGTTATTTTTCGCTCTGAACTTATGGAGCAATATCCCCTTATTGATGAACTGGCGGTCATTGATTCTGGCTCTACAGATAGAACGCTAGAAGTTGCTGCTTCCTTTGGAGCTGATGTTTATCTTTCAGCAGAAATCTTGCCCAGGTGGGGATTTAAACGGGGCAAAGGTGAAAATCTGTGGAAAGCTATTTATCAATTAAAAGGAGATATCATTGTTTACGTAGACGCAGATATTAAAAATATCCATCCTCGCTTTGTCTATGGCCTGGTAGCCCCTTTAATTTTTAGGCCAGAAATAAAATACGTAAAGGCCTTTTATGATAGGCCCCTGGCCCTTTCTGACCAGATACGCCCTTCTGGAGGAGGAAGAGTTACAGAGATACTTATTCGACCTCTCTTTTCCCTATTTTTCCCGGAATTAACGGCCCTTATCCAGCCCTTATCTGGCGAATACGCAGTGCGAAGGGAAGTTTTGGAAAGTATACCCTTTCCCATAGGTTATGGAGTAGAGACTTCTCACTTAATAGACGTCTACTCAGACTGGGGCCTGGAAGCTCTTGCCCAAACAGATTTGGACAAAAGGGTACACCGCCATCAATCCACTAGAGATTTGGGAAAAATGGCCTTTGGCATTTTAAGAGTATTTTTCAAGCGCCTAAAGGAAAAAGGAATGCTGGAGTGTTTGCCTGAACTTTCCTATTATCTGCGACAATTTCAGGTAAAAAAAGACACTTACGAACAAATTGTCTATGAAATCTTTGAAGAAGAAAGGCCTCCCATGCTTCAGGTCCCAGAGTACCGGGAAAAAATGGGACTAAATCCTCTATAACCTCATTAAAAAGCCATGCGCATTGTGTTTATTCACTACCATCTTCAACCTGGTGGGGTGACAAAGGTCATTTTGAATACTGTAAAAGCCCTGGAGCAATCTCCTTCTTTCAAGCTCCTTATCCTCTGCGGAGAAGCTCCCCCAAGTAGCTTAGAGATAAACACTCCAGTAAAAGTAATTAAAGGGCTTGCCTATGAAGGCAAGCGCCCTCAAAATATCTCTGCTCAGGAACTAAAAAAAGAAATCTTAAAAGTTAGCAAAAGTGTATTTGGCACTTTCCCAGATATTTTTCACGTCCATAATCATAACCTGGGCAAAAACCTTCTCTTGCCTCAGGTGGTCTACGGGCTTGCCCAGGAGGGATTTCCCCTTTTTTTGCATATTCACGATTTTGCTGAAGATGGAAGGCCTGGAAACTATCAGTTACTTTTAAAACATCTGGGAGAAAATAACTTTGAAAATCTTTCCACCTACTTGTATCCTCAAGGTCCACACCTCCATTACCTCTTTTTAACTTCCAGGGACATAAAGTTTTTTCAATACGCAGGAGGTAGTTCCAATCTCCATCATTTACCCAATCCCATTCAAAATACCTTTTTTTCAGCTAAGTTAGAAAAAAATATTTTCCCCCGGCAAAGACTCTGGCTCTATCCCACCAGAGGAATTAGAAGAAAAAATATAGGCGAACTTATTTTTTGGTCCACCCAGGCAAGGGCTAATGATGTTTTTGCCACCACCCTGGGACCGCAAAATCCTTTGCAACGCCCCTATTTTAAACTCTGGAAAAATTTTGCTCAAACCCATAATCTACCTCTTCACCTGGAACTAGCTAATACCTATCCCTACGAACAACTCCTAAAGGAAGCTCATTTTTGCCTCACCACCAGCATAACAGAAGGATTTGGTCTGGTTTTCCTGGAACCCTGGTTAAATAATAAAGCTCTTTTTGGCAGAGATTTACCTGAAATTACTAGAGATTTTAAAGAAAAAGAAATAAAACTACCCTATCTTTATCCCAGTTTAAAAATTTCTTTAAATAAGTTAAATCAAAACCTTCTCCATCAAAAAATACACACCAAAATAAAATCCTTATTTGCTTTATACTCACTGCCCTTAAAACAGGACTTTATAGATAAAACAATTAGTAATTGGACACAAAACAAGCAAATAGATTTTGGAAAATTAGATGAAGAACTACAAATGCAAGTATTAGAAAAGATAATAAAACATAAAGAAAAGATTTTTAACTTACCAGAAAACATAGATTATCATCTAATTGAAGAGAATAAGAAAAAAATAGAAAAAAATTTTAGCCTTTCTAATTATATATTTAAGTTAAAAAATATTTATTTAGAGGCGACAAATAAACAAAGTAAGTTAGAAGGTTTTGCAGATAGTAAAAGATTATTGGAGTGTTTTTTATCTCCAGAAAACTTGAGCTTATTAAAGATAGATGAAGTATAAATCCATTTTAAAAAAACATTTAAAACCTTTAGAGCCCATTCCGCTAAAGGTGAAACGCCAGATAACTCCTTTTTCTCCTAAATGTATTCTGTTTGATGTCTATGGAACTTTGCTTATTTCTGGTGCTGGAGACATAGGTAAAGATAGTGAGTTAAAAGAAACTTTTTTTTATCAGACAGCTAGAGAACTAGACTTACCTCTGTTAAAAATGCCATCCTCTCCTACCAACTTACTTTTAGAGCTAATAGCTCAAGAACATAAAAAGAAAAAAGATAGAGGAATTGAGTATCCAGAAGTAGATATTGTACACATCTGGAAAACCTTTTTTCTACATCTAGGAATAAATTTAAGTCTGGAAAAAATCCTGGAATTTGCTTTTCTCTATGAATTGTTAAGCAATCCCATCTGGCCTATGCCAGGGTTAAAAGAACTTTTAAACTGGCTAAAGGAAAAAAAGGTTTTGCTGGGGATTATTTCCAATGCCCAATTTTATACTCCCTTAAGTCTGGAGTTTTTTCTAGGACAAAAATTAACTCATTATTTTAATCCAGAACTCTGTTTTTGGTCTTATAAGGAAAAAATGGCCAAACCTTCCCAAGGATTATTTCAAAAGGCCCAACAAACTTTGGCTAAATGGCATATTTCTCCTGACCAGGTTTTATATGTAGGTAATGATGTTTACAAAGATATCTATCCAGGTACTAAAG
>LGER01000049.1:17500-20013 GCA_001507915.1 Desulfonauticus sp. 38_4375
CACCTTTCCCTCACGGTACTATCCGCTATCGGTCGCCAGGGAGTATTTAGCCTTGGAGGATGGTCCCCCCAGATTCCCACAGGGTTCCACGTGCCCCGCAGTACTCGGGTACTGTCCGCGCCACTTTCAGTTTCGCATACGGGCCTTTCACCCTCTATGGGGCACCTTCCCAGGTGCTTCTGCTACTTACTCATGGATCGCTTGTGGACAGCCCCACAACCCCGCGTGGCAAGCCACACGGTTTGGGCTACTCCCCTTTCGCTCGCCGCTACTCAGGGAATCTCTTTTGATTTCTTCTCCTCCGGGTACTGAGATGTTTCACTTCCCCGGGTTCGCCTCCCGCACCTAAGTACGGGATACCTGGATATGACTCCAGGTGGGTTACCCCATTCGGAAATCCCCGGATCAAAGCCTGTTTGGCGGCTCCCCGAGGCTTTTCGCAGCCTCCCACGTCCTTCTTCGCCTCCTGGCGCCTAGGCATCCACCGATTGCCCTTAATATCTTAACCTATTTTCCCGCTCTTCCCTTTTTACCCCTATTTAATTCTCAATGAACCCTTTTCTAGGCTTATCTGAAGTACCTAAGTCTACACCTAGATACTCCATTCTAAACCCTTCTCTTCCTGGTGGAGGTGAACGGAGTCGAACCGATGACCTCCTGCGTGCAAGGCAGGCGCTCTCCCAGCTGAGCTACACCCCCATCTACTCCTCCACTTATGGTGGGCCTAGATGGACTTGAACCATCGACCTCACGCTTATCAGGCGTGCGCTCTAACCGAAACTGAGCTATAGGCCCATCTAAACCCTATCTTAACTCCTTTTCAAAGACCTTCTTCCTTGCTCTTCATAATTAAATAGCGAGAGTGTGGTGAGTTCTTTCTCTATAAAGGAGGTGATCCATCCGCACCTTCCGGTACGGATACCTTGTTACGACTTCACCCCAATCACCAGCCCTACCGTCGGCAGCTGCCTCCCTTACGGGTTGGCTCACTGACTTCGGGTAGAACCGGCTTTCGTGGTGTGACGGGCGGTGTGTACAAGGCCCGGGAACGTATTCACCGCGGCATGCTGATCCGCGATTACTAGCGATTCCGCCTTCATGCAGTCGAGTTGCAGACTGCAATCCGAACTACGATGGGTTTTTTGGGATTAGCTCCACCTCGCGGCTTCGCAACCCTTTGTACCCACCATTGTAGTACGTGTGTAGCCCTGGGCGTAAGGGCCATGATGACTTGACGTCGTCCCCACCTTCCTCCGAGTTAACCTCGGCAGTCCCCCTAGAGTGCCCGGCTTTACCCGATGGCAACTAAGGGCAAGGGTTGCGCTCGTTGCGGGACTTAACCCAACACCTCACGGCACGAGCTGACGACAGCCATGCAGCACCTGTCTCCGCGTTCCCCGAAGGGCACCCCACTGTTTCCAGCAGGTTCGCAGGATGTCAAGCCCAGGTAAGGTTCTTCGCGTTGCATCGAATTAAACCACATACTCCACCGCTTGTGCGGGCCCCCGTCAATTTCTTTGAGTTTCATCCTTGCGGACGTACTCCCCAGGCGGGACACTTATCGCGTTTGCTTCGACACCGAGCGGATCTAACCACCCAACGTCTAGTGTCCATCGTTTACAGCGTGGACTACCAGGGTATCTAATCCTGTTTGCTCCCCACGCTTTCGCACCTCAGCGTCAGTATCGGCCCAGGTAGTCGCCTTCGCCTCTGGTGTTCCTCCCGATATCTACGGATTTCACCCCTACACCGGGAATTCCACTACCCTCTACCGAACTCTAGCACAGCAGTCTCAAGTGCAGTCCCACAGTTAAGCCGTGGCCTTTCACACCTGACTTGCCATGCCGCCTACGCGCGCTTTACGCCCAGTGATTCCGAATAACGCTCGCACCCTCCGTATTACCGCGGCTGCTGGCACGGAGTTAGCCGGTGCTTCCTCTGGAGGTACCGTCAGCTTGGCAGCCTGTTCGACTACCAAGAGTTCTTCCCTCCTGACAAAGGTTTACGACCCGAAGGCCTTCTTCCCTCACGCGGCGTTGCTGGGTCAGGGTTTCCCCCATTGCCCAATATTCCCCACTGCTGCCTCCCGTAGGAGTCTGGGCCGTGTTCCAGTCCCAGTGTGGCCGGTCACCCTCTCAGGCCGGCTACCCATCGTAGCCTTGGTAGGCCATTACCCCACCAACTAGCTAATGGGACGCAGGCTCATCCCTAGGCGGTAGCTTCTCCGAGAGGCCACCCTTTCCTAGCCAACCACTTAATAATTGACTAGCTTATCAGGTATTAGCACCGCTTTCGCAGTGTTATCCCTGTCCTAGAGGTAGATAACCCACGCGTTACTCACCCGTGCGCCGCTTTACTCACCACCCGAAGGTGGCTTTCTCGCTCGACTTGCATGTGTTAGGCACGCCGCCAGCGTTCATTCTGAGCCAGAATCAAACCCTCCAGTATTAATTCTAAACTCCTTAACCTTACCTCACACCATCACTCTCGCTATTCAATTGACAAAGAACAAA
>LGER01000050.1 GCA_001507915.1 Desulfonauticus sp. 38_4375
TTTGTGTATACAATATTCCTACTTTAGAGAAAATTGCTACCTCTCTACACGAAGAGATTCTGAGATATAATGATATAAAGCAATTAATTATAAGTAGTGAAAGTTTCATGCGTATAAAAGATGAAGAAAGTTATTCTAACTTAAATAAATTAATACATAATTTTAATTTTGCAAAAGTCAAGATATTGGTATATTTGCGAAGACAAGATATATGGCAAGAAAGTTCTTGGATACAGGTTTTGAAAACTATGATCATAAAAACTACACCTTTTAGATACTCGTGCCGGTATTCTGTTTATCACCTAGATTGGTTGCTACGCTATGACTATCTACTTAAAAGGTGGCACTCTGCCTTTCCCGAAGCTCAGATAATTCCCCGCATATACGACAGAAATCTTTTTCCACATGGCAATGTAATCCTTGATTTTCTATCCATTCTTGGCATACAGATACCAGAGGAAGAAGCAAGAGTAGAAGCAAACCCATCAATCAGCCACCTTTCTGCACTTGCCTTAAGCAGAATTAACGAAATTTACGACCTGCCTAAAGACATTCACATAAAGCTTGTAAAAGCATTACTTGAAATAGATAGCAAGGAAAAGAGTCCTTTAAAGAGCTTTTTCACCCTTAAAGAAAGGATGGAGTTTTTGGAACATTTTAGAGAATCAAACGAGAAGCTATTCAAGGAGTGGTTTAACTCAGAAAACAGGTTTGTTCTCTCAGAAGAAGAGATAGAGTTTTACAAAGAACAGGATGAGATACTAAAGGACAAAGATTACTTGGAAAGGCTTATAAAGGAGAGGTATGAAAAGGCTGTAGAGTTGTTAAGTGAGAGGGGTATAGACATGAACAGTTACAGGAGAGAAAATGTAGCCAGAGTGCATATATCAAAGGAGCCAGATATATACGGGTATGTGGATGTACTAAATCTTCAAAAGATATGTGGGTGGGTTCTTGACCTAGAAGAAAACAAACCCACACAGATAGAGGTAAGGATAAATGGAATTAAAGTTCTTGAAAAGGATGCAAACATTTATAGACCAGATGTTAGCGGGAGTTATGGGATAGACTTTCCAACAGGCTTTGAAGTTTACATGAAGGAGATAGTGCTTCCGAATGAAATCAAGGAGTTGCCAGATGAAACTGAATGCAGGGTAGAGGTTTATCATAAAAGAACGGGGAAGCTTATACAAGGAAATTACAGGGGCATTACCGTAAAGGAAATTAAGAAATCTACAAGGCTTTCAAAGGATTTTCCTTATGTTAGGTATGTTATGGAAGAGAGGGTAAAGGAGTTTGTGGAGTTTGCAAACCTTGACCAGCTTTACATAGATGTGCTAAACGATGGAAAGTTAATCTTTGGTGGTCTTGTGGTGATAAAGAAGGAGTTTGATCAATCTGAGTTTAAGCTTGTTATCAAGGATGCAGAGGGGGAAAAGGAAGTTCAGTGGTTTTTACCATCTCCTGGATATGCTAAGAACAGTCCTGATAACCCTAACGCTAAAAAGGCAAGGTATAGAGCAGAGAGAGTGGTTGTTGAGCCAAATATTACAGCTGGGCTTTTCCTCGTGAAAGGTGGAGATAGATCTAAATTATTAGAGGCTGCTTTATGAGTTTTTACATGAGGAGGAATAATAGCAATGCATCCCACATCCCTTAACAAGATGAGGGCTTTTGCAGAAGAGTACCTAAGAGATTTCCGAGGGCACAGGCTTGTTATCTTAGACATCGGCTCACAGGCTGTTGGAAATATGCCCACATACAGGCAGTTTTTCAATAACCCCAATTGGCAATACTACAGACTTGACCTAACAGAAGGAGAAAATGTGGACATTGCTGTAAAGGACCCCTACAGCTGGACGGAAATAGCGGATAACTTTGCGGACGTAGTCATCTCAGGGCAGGCCTTTGAACACATTGAGTTCCCCTGGCTTACCATAAAAGAGATATTTAGAGTTCTAAAACCAGGCGGTCTTTGCTGCCTTATAGCTCCATCTGCAGGGCCGGAGCATAAACATCCTTACGACTGCTGGAGGATATACCCAGATGGTATGAGAGCTTTGGCAAAATGGGCAGGCTTTGAGATAGTAGAGGTCTTTACGGATTGGGGGCTTGGAGAGTGGCAGGACACCATAGGCATCTTTCAAAAACCTACAGAAGACGGAGCAAACAACGCACCTTTTGGAAAAGTGGAAAGTAAAAACATAGCCGAGGGTGTTTACCTTCAGGCTATTAAAGAACCAAACATTTACAAGGGTCCTCAGTATTATGCAAGGGCATATAAAACACTAAAGGACAAAAAGGATTACAAATCCGCCTACCTTTACCTTACGGCTGGGCTCAATGTCTATCCCCACAACATCTACCTAAGGCAGAGGATAGTTGAGCTATGTTTGGAAACAAAAGAACCTGAAAAAGCTGTAGAGCACGTCCTATACCTTCTGAAGGCAAAGCCCATAAACAAAGATAGTATAGCTTTGGTAAGCTGGATCTTTGATATAACCAAAGAGAATGACAAAGCTCTAATCCTTCAAAGTTTACCATCAACGGAGCATGAGCTCACCCAGATGGCTCAATTTTCTGAGCTCGCTGGTGGCTTTGAGCTTGCGTCTGCATGCTGGGGGAAGATAGTTGAGATAAACCCTCAGAACCTCAACGCAAAGCTTATGCATGCTTACTGTGTAAGGGCTACGGGAAATGTAGAGCTTTCCGATAGGCTCTTTGACGAAGCCTTAGAGTTCCAGCTTAAGAACAACATACTCAACAGGACAACCATAATACAGAGGCTAATAGACAGGTTTGGCTTTAAAAACTACCTTGAGATAGGAGTGGAAAGGGGGCTTAACTTTTTGCAGATAAGGTGCCCCGTAAAGTACGCAGTGGACCATGTCTGTAAGGTCCCAAACCTTGACAGATATGAAAGGTTTTTCTACAAGATGACAAGCGATGAGTTTTTTGCAAACCCACCAAGGGAGATAGTGGATGGGGGTCTTGACATAGTCTTCATTGACGGCTTACACACCTACGAGCAGTCCTTAAGGGATGTGGAAAACGCTCTTAGGTTTTTAAAACCAGAGGGCTTTATAGTGATGCATGACTGCCTTCCAGATTCTCCAGCAACTGCAGCCCCTACCCTTGAAGAGGCTAGGAAGCACCCACAGTTTAAAGGTGCCTGGACTGGAGAAGTTTATAAAACTATACTCCACCTTAGGGCTACAAGGGATGACCTCTTTGTGGCCGTAGTAAACACGGACTGGGGTGTGGGAATAGTGAGGAGAGGAAAACCAGAGAGCATAATTGAACTTGATCTGGAAGAGATAGAAAAAATGACCTATGAGGAATTTAATAAAAATAAGGAGTACTACCTGAATTTAAAACCTAAAGATTGGTTTTTTAAATATGTTAGTTATTGAAGAATGTCCCAACCCATCGTCTGATTACTACATAATTCCCTTACTGGAAAATAAGAATAAAAACTATAATAGAATTTTTTTAAAAGATTTTGAGATGTTTAGTATTAATCACCAATCTTTAGATTTAAATACTATTGTAATAGTCAGATATTTAAATAAAAAAATTAAACAGTGGTTAGCTAACAACAGAACAAAGATTGAAAAAATAATCTATTTTATGGATGATGACCTTTTTGACTTGAAGGCTTTGCGATGCCTGCCTAAAAGGTATGCATGGAAAATATTCAAGCATGCTTATATTTATAAAGATTGGTTAAAAAAAAAATAGGAGCTGAGTTCTGGGTCTCAAACGAGTATCTTGCAGACAAATATTTTTATCTTAATCCTAAAATACTGTTACCCTATCCTGCTTATGTCAAAGAGGACGAAAAATTATCAGAAGCCCGAGAGACTCCTGTTGTTTTTTATCATGCTACTGCTTCTCATATAGAGGAGTTTTATTGGTTAAAAAAACTTCTTTTAGAACTGACTCAGGAAAATCTCCTTTTCGAACTTGTTGTAGATAAAAAAATTGGAAAGCTTTATAAAGGAATAAAAAATGTCTATATGGTTGATCCAATGCCCTGGAAAGAATATTTAACATTTTCATCTTTAAAATACAGACATATAGGGCTTGCTCCTTTGCTTGATAATTCCTTTAACAGAGCAAGGTCCTGGGTAAAATTTTACAACATTGTAAGAAGCGGAGCAGTTGGAGTTTATTCTGAATATTTTCCCATAGCTAAGCTAATAAAAGAGTTTAATGCAGGCCTCGTTTTACCTATGGATGTAAGACTTTGGAAAGATGGTATAATAAGCCTTATTGATGAAGAAAAAAGAAAAGAGCTTTTCAAAGGAAGCCTTGAACTTATAAATTATTTGAGAAAAGAAACCTTGAAAAGTTATGATAATTTTTGAAGGTCAATTTAAAGGATGGTACCTGATAAAAGGAATAATAGCTTTTAACGATGAAAACTACATTAAAAAAATTGCTGTTATTTATCCTGACAGAACTGAATATACAGAACTTCCAGTCACAAAAAAAGGTTTAATTAACTTTGTTTTTGAGATAAAGGAAAAAGCTCAAAAATTAATTATTTGTCCGGATGAAGAAGTAAAACAAATAAAGCCTGTTCGGATAAAGAAAATATCCAAATTAGAAGTTTTACTAAGAATGTATAGAAGAATAATTCCTGTTTTTTTTGATAAAAACTTACCAAATCTTGAACTTATTCATGTTCTTAAACTTAACTTAGCAAAGGCACTTTTAAAACCAAAAGAAACATACTATCAGGTATCTTATGCCAGAGCAAAAAGACTTTGTCAGATTATTAGCTATGAAGAATGGATAGAAAATTTTGATAATCTAACTGATGAAGAAAGAAAAAAGCTCTCTGAAAAAGCTAACTCAATGAATATAAAAGTGAGCCTCTTAATTCCCTGGGTAGAAGATTTAGAAAGTGTCATGGGAACTATTAATTCTATAAAAAATCAGATTTATAAGGATTGGGAGCTTTTTGTATGTACAGAGAATGAAAAAGATTACAAAGTCCTTACACATTTATATGGGGATGATAAAAGAATTACCATAATATTAACAAAAAAACCTTTTGATTTCTTTATAAAACAGGCAGGAGGAAATTTTCTTGGTATTGTATTTTCTGGAGACAGGCTTTCCGAAAAAGCTTTGGTAAGTATGCTTACTAACGTAGATGAAATTACTGATGTTGTATATTCTGATAGTGATTTTATAGTAAATGGCAAAAGAACAGATCCTCAGTTTAAACCAGGCTGGAATTATGAGTATCTTTTGGCATACGATTACATTAAAAACCTTGTCTTATTCAGAAAAACGAAAATTTTGGAAATAGGTGGGTTTAATCAAGAAGTTGGTTCTTATGTAATTTATGATGCTCTTATTCGAATTTCAGAAAAAGTTAAAAGAGAAAATATAAAACATATTCCTCAGGTTCTATATCATAGCACAAACGCCAAAAAAATTGAAGACTGGGATAAATATCTCCCGTATTTAAAAGAATATCTTAATAAGAAAGCCTGTATTCTAACAGTTGAAAAAGGAATTATCCCTCATACATTTAAGATTCTATACAAAATCCCATCACCTCCTCCTGTGGTAAGTATAATTATTCCAACTAAAGACAAGTACGAGCTCTTAAAAGGTTGTGTCTATAGTATATTGACCAAGACAAAGTATCCAGAATACGAAATCATCATAGTAGATAATGGCTCACAACAAAAAGAGACCTTTGAGTTTTTTAATGAAGTATCTCTAATAGATAAAGTAAGGATTATAAGACTAGAAATGTCCTTTAATTTTTCCAAGATTGTAAACGCTGCAGTTCCTTATGCTAAAGGCTCATATGTGGTGTTATTAAACAATGATACAGAGATTATTTCAGAAGACTGGATTGAGGGATTGCTTTCTTATGCCTGCATAGACGATGTTGGTGCAGTTGGAGCAAAGTTATTATATCCCGATGGTAGAATTCAACATGCAGGAGTTATTGTGGGATTACATGGAGTGGCAGACCATGCCTTTAAAGGGTTAAATGGTAATAACTTTGGGTATATGTATAGGGCTGTGTTACCACAGGAATTACTTGCAGTTACAGCAGTATGCATGATGTTTAGAAGGGAGATATTTGAAAAAGTGGGAGGATTTGATGAATCCTTTTCTATAAATTTTAACGATACAGATTTTTGTTTGAGGCTAATAGAGAAAGGTTTTAGAGTGATATATAATCCATATGTTATTCTTTATCATCACGAACATGCAACAAGAGGAGAGAATATGTGGGAGTCATTTATGCTAAAGCAGGCACAGAAAGAAAAAATAAGATTCGTAAAAAAATGGAAAAAATATGTATTAAGTGACCCTTTTTATAATCCAAATTTAAATCGTTATAGAAATGACTTTTCAATAGGTTTTTTCAATAAATAATTTACTAAATTTATAGTGTTTTATAAAATTCCCAGGCTTTATTAAAATTTTCAAATTCAATAAGTTCTCCATTATTTAATACAAAAAATCTATTACAATATTTTAAATTAGAAGGTTGATGCGAGGCGATGATGAATGTTCGGTCTATTCTTTTTTCGAAAAGTTCCTTCTCACATTTTTTTCTGAATCTTTCGTCTCCAACTACCATTACTTCATCTATTAAGTAGCAATCAAATTCTATTACGATAGAGAGAGCAAATGCAAGTCTTGCTCTCATACCAGCAGAATAAGTTTTTACTGGTTCATAAAAAAATTTTCCTAATTCAGCAAAGTCCTGAACAAAATCTATTTTTTCTTTCCAGGGAACTCCGTAAATTCTGCATATAAATTTAAGATTATCAAGTCCTGTCAAACTTCCCTGAAATCCACCCTGAAAGGCAAGAGGCCAACTAACTTTCATTTGTCTTACCACATTACCTGAAGATGGCTGAGTTACACCACCGATAATTTTTATAAGTGTAGTTTTGCCAGCACCGTTTCTTCCAAGAATACCTACCCTGTCTCCGTAGTTTACGTGGAGATTAATGTTTTTAAGCGCAAAAAAATCTCCACCTTTTATTTTGAACTTTTTGCTTACCCCTTCAAGTTTTATGAATTTGTTATTATTGGAAGAATTTAGGTCTGCCATTTTTATTCTACTATTATTCAATCTCAAGTTTTTTAGCTGAAAGTTTAACTAACATAAGACCTAAAAGCATTAAAAAAATGTTTGCACATACAGAATACATTACATTGTAATAAGGATGCATATAGTTACCTAAAAATCCATATCTTATCATTTCAAGATTGTGCACTTGAGGTAAAAGCAAAATGTAAGGTCTGAATTGAGGTGGAATCCATTCAACAAGAAAAAATGTGCCGGAAGCAATAAAAAGTCCGAGATTTATGGGTGACCAGATTCTTTGTAATATATTATTCGTTAATGTGTTTAAACCTGAAATTATCAAAGAAAAAGCAATAGTAAACCATGCCATTAAATACCATCCTGAAACGATGTGAAAATAACTTGCAGGTGAATTTATAATATGGATGGAAACTAAAATAACTGAAAGGATCATAAAAGTTCCGGTAAGAGCAACTATTTCAAGTATAATTCTTGCAAAGTAAACATCTAAGGGTCTTACAAGCCGGTGATAAAAAAGTCCGATGTTGGCTTCTATTGCTGTCATAACTCTTGAAGAACTCGTCATCCAAAGTTTATTAGAAAGCCAGCCAGTAAAAATAATTGTAGCGATAGGAATAAAAAAATGAGCAGCACCTCTGTCGGCTCTAAATTTAGTAAATAAAATAACTACTCCTGCTACAAAAATAACAGGTTCAAGAAAAAGCCATAAAAAGCCCAAATTTTCTCTACCATATCTTGTAATTATCTCGCGAAGAATTAGAGCATAGATAACTCTAATCTGGGTCTTAAGAGCAGTTATAAAATCATTAAAATTTATGATTTTATTTCGTACTAAAATTTTCATTTACACTTCTCTGTGTTCTTTTATCCCGGCGATCAAAATGGATAAAATTCCCCATAAAGCAAAACTTATGGCAAAAACTGTAAAGATGATTTTTAGCCTTTCAGGCTCCATTGGTGCATCAGGTACAAATGGTTCTTCAATTTTTTCAATGAAAAGTTGCTGCATAAATGCTTGATTTTGAGCCTGAAGATAAGCTGCGAAGTTAGCTTCTACTTCTTTCTGCAACATTTGAAGTTCGGTTTTTAAAAGCTCAAGTTCTACAGCATGAGGAGCTATGGAATCCTTCGCACCAGCTAAAAAGTTTAAATTTTTATCTATTTCGGTTTTTAACTGTCGAATTTCCTCTTTTAAAATAGGAATTTTAGGGTTTTCTGGTGCAACTGAAATAATTCCTAAAAGTTCAATCTGTTTTCCAATTAGTTGTTCTTGTAGTCTGATTGTACTTTGAAGTACTGCGCCAATTTGTTGTTCTGGCGATACAACCCCGGTTTTTGTAAGAAACTGTGCAATATTAGATCCTAGTTTTTTTACTTTCTTCCTAGAATCTTCTAGTTGTTGCTTATAATATTCAAGAGCTGTATAAGAAGAACGAGCATTTAGTGCATTTACAAACCTTTCACTCATTTTTACTAATTCCTTAGCTAGATTATACGCATACTCTTTATCAGCAGCTCTTACCCGAATTGTAAGAATGGATGAAGTGGGGTCTAGAAAAGAAGTAACTACTTTATCTTTATAGTATTCACTGAAGTTTTCATAGCTTGGATCTATTCTAAGTGGATCAAATCTTTGGAGAAAATCTAACTTTGAGCTTTCGTAATACTTTTTTATCTGATATTTTTTATCCAGTTCAAACATAGCATCTCTTGAATGGATATAGTTCATAACAAAATAAGAACCAACAATGGATGGTTCAAGAACTCCCACACTTTTGAGAAGTGAAGATAACCCAGTAAAGCTGGGAGATGGAGCTGAACTTTTTATTATAATCTTAGACTCGCTTATATAAATTGGTGTAGCAATGAAAAGTAAATAAAAAGAAGTTAAAAAGGTTGGTATTACTACTATAAAAAGGAATAATTTACTTATAGTAAATAGTTTTGGTATTTTTATCTTCATTTCTATAACTCCTCCTATTAAAACTAATTATTGGTTAATAGTATTTCATATGCCTCTTGTGGATAATTGTCCCATACAATTCCTGTATAGCTTTGATTGGTAATTCTTTTGTAAAAATTACCATTTATTTGAGAATGATACATTAAAAAAATCCTAAACTTTTTCCAAAGTTCCATATTAGGCTTAAACTTATAAGCATCTCTCCAGAAATTATCTAATGATTCCTCATAAACTAATCCTTTTTTCTTATAAATAGCATTACCTAAAACTATTAAAGGTTTTCCATAATCAAGAACCTGAGTACCAGTAGTGCTGTTTATTAAAATCACACCAATTGAATTTTTTATTGCTGTGGGAAGATGAATTTCATGAACATAAAATACTCGTTCTTTTACTCCCATCTTTTTAGATAATGATTTTATAACCTTTTTATAGTTTTTATGTCCTCTTTCAATTGGATGATGTTTAAACACTAAATAAGTTTCGGAAGGTGCGTATTTAGAAAAGGAATTTATTACATATTCTATAAAACTTTCATTATTTGAAAAAGGAGAATGATAAATAATCTGTGAATCATTACTTACTTGAAGAGGAACAAAAAAGTATTTGTTTTTCAATTCTTTTAATATTTTTTGAATTATTTTTATCTCTTTCACAGGATAGTAGTATCGGGTTAAAATGTTTTTTATCCATGGGATAACTTCTTCTCTAAATGATTTGGGTAGATATAGAGAAGTGTAATACTGATCATGCGGGAAAATTGGACGCAAAAAATTAGCAGCTAAAAAATACATAATTCCATAAAAAGCTCTGTAACTAAACCATTTACCTACTTTAATAGGTTTTTTTATGTATTTCTCTATTTTTTCAACTTGAAGTTTGGCTATTTCTTGTATATCAAAATTTATAAGATGGGAAAAACCGTTAACACCATAACTTTCTAAGGTTATATAATCAGGACGTATATAGCCCCATTCAAATACTCCTACTAAAATACCAAGTTCTTTGCATACTTGTTTTACAATTTGATGATAAATTCGGGTGTCATTAAACATCAATACTACTTGAACATTATTTTCTTGAAGAAATTTTTTTATAAACTTCTCCCACTCTTTTACAGTCCCTCTATAGTTTATACATGACCTTGGATAAAAAATCCAGTCTCCTCCATTAAAATTTATCTTATAAACCTTTGCTCCTACTTTTTCTAAATCTTTTTTTAATCTCCAGAAAAAAGGACCAACCGGAGATTGTAAAAGCAAAACATTTTTGTTTTTGTAAAAATATAAATTTTTTAAACTTTCCATATCTCTGTATTTTGAATATCAAATTTTAATTAATTTTTATAAAAGGGTCAACAAATTTTTGAATTAAATTCCAAAACTTAAGCTTAATTGGAGGTCTTTTTTTTATAAGTATAATTTCTCTAATTGCTTCTTCTGGTGATATACTATGATTATTGATTATGCTTACATAGACAGGATAAAGAATAATAGCACCAGCAACAAGTTCTTCTATGGTAAGGTTTCTATTCCTTCTTGGTACAGGATATATATCTTGTGTAAGTCCATAACCCGAATAAAAAGGTTGACCAAAACATATTACTTTTTTGCCCCTTATAAGAGCTTCAAAACCAGCTAAAGAAGTATTTACACATATTTCATCTGCATGATTTATTAAGTCTATAATAGAAGTATGTGGGCATACTTCGTTACAATATTCGAAAAGAATTTTTTGGTCTATTTCACCCTTTTTATATTTGTTAGCTACATCTGGATGAGGCTTATAAACGATATATTCATGTGGGTTTCTTTTTCTTACTTCCTGTAGAAGTTGAAGATTGGTTTTTATATAAGGTGAACCATATTTTATTGACATGTCTGTTTCAACCTGTCCTACTACTAATATTATTTTTTTATCAGTTTTTGGGGGTTTCCATTTCTTTTCCTTAATATTGTATTTTGTGAGATTAAAATTGGTTATAGTGTTTATAATGTTTCTTGCTCTTTCTATTAGTTCTTTAGGAAAAGAGTGTCTTAAAAGAATTTCTTCTAAGTAAGATGGTTTGGTAGAATTATAGTATATTCCAACAGGATCAGCAACCAGAGAAATAGGAGGAGTTAATCTCACCCCTAATCCTACAGATCTTATAAAACCATCTTCTACTCTTATTACATTAATATTTCTAAAATTACTTAAATCTAAACCTTCCTCTTCCAAAGTGACACCCCAAACATATAAATTTATTTTAGTTTTAATTTTTTTGAGCTCTGAGTGATGCTTTAAATTTCCTTTTATATTAGGAAAAAATCTGTAAGCCAAGTATCTTTTCCAGGAATTAAATTTATAAGTATAAGATGGTAATTTTTGATCAAAAAATATAAAAGATTTCATTAACTACCCTTTTAATTTTATCTAAATCCTGAGGCAATTTGTTAAAATTTATTATAAATTTACAAACTCGCAACATTTTATCAAAAAATTTACGGGATTCTTCTGAACCACATAATATCGCATGTATTGTAGGGAAGGATACGATTAGAGAGTTTTACACAATATCTATTTTACTTTAAGTTTACTTTAAGGCTACTTATAATAATCTCTTTATCATTTATTTGTTTAAAATCCGTCGCTAAAAATTTTATGAGAGAGATTAAATTAAAAAGAAAATTGAAGATCTTAAAATGTTAAAGTAGGTATCCTCCTTAGTGATATTTCTAACTTGCGCTATTTTATGATAATTGAATCATTTCTTGATATGTATTAAGAGATGAATTAATAACTTTACAAAAAACCATTTTTGATTATAATATTTCAAATATGAAATTTTCTAATAATAATACCATACCTTATAAAGGATTTGTTAGTAGGGAAGATAGAAATAAATCTTACGGACATAAAAGTGGAGTAATTTGGTTCACGGGACTTCCGGCTTCTGGAAAATCTACAATTGCCCATACCCTTGAGAAAGTTCTCTTTGATCATGGGATAAAAGTTTATATCTTGGATGGAGATAATATTAGAAGAGGATTAAATGCTGATTTAGGGTTTTCTCCAGATGAAAGAAGAGAAAATTTAAGAAGAATTAGTGAAGTGGCTAAACTATTTGTAGATGCAGGAATTATTTTACTTGCGGCTTTTGTTTCTCCTTACAGGAAAGATAGAGAATTTATAAAAGAAAAAATAGGAAAAGAAGATTTTATTGAAGTTTATGTAAAATGTCCTGTAGATATATGTGAAAAAAGAGATCCTAAAGGAATGTATCTAAAAGCAAAATCAGGCATAATTAAAAATTATACAGGTGTATCAGCTCCTTATGAAGAGCCTGAATCTCCTGATTTAGTAGTAGAAACAGACAAACTTTCTATAAAAGAAGCGGTTCAAAAAGTTTTAAACTATCTCAGAGAAAAAGGATGGATAAAATAAAAAAAATATTTATTTTTTTTATGATTATTTCTTTACTTTCCAGTTGTTCAAGCTTTTTCCCTCAATTAGGACCAACCACACGTTCAATATTACATAGTTCGGATCCTTATATAACACTTGTTAATTTAAATCCTCAACTTACCTCGGTTTTACAGCAATTTGTCAATAATTATGAAACGCAAATTGAGCATTTTTTTAATAAAAAATATGTGCCTGTAATTGGTACCGGGGATATTTTAGAAATTACTATATACGAAACTCCACCTGCAGTTTTATTTAGTGTTGGAATTATTTCTGGCTCTGGAAGTACTCAAGGATTTGCTGTTCCTCCTCAAATAGTTGACGATGAAGGATATATTACAGTTCCTTTTATAGGAAGAGTTTTAGCAAAAGGTAAAAGACCTGAAGAACTGGGTGAAGAGATAAGAAAACATCTTATCAATAAGGCGAATAATCCTTATGTAGTTGTTAAAATTTTAAGCTTCAATTCTTCATATGTTTCTGTGTTTGGAGAAGTAAGAGAAAGTAGAAAAGTTCCTTTAACTTATACTAATACAACTTTAATAGATGTTTTATCATCTGTAGGTGGGGTTACTTCCCCTGTTAATAAAACTCTGGTTCAAATTGATAGAAATGGTCAGAAACTGGTTATACCTCTCGAGTTAGTTATAAAAAACCCAAGATACAATATAAATCTTGCACCTGGTGATATAGTGACTGTTTATTACAAATCTCAAAATGCCGTTTTCTTAGGAGCTACGGAGAAAAACGTAGATCTTGAATTTGAAGCTCTGGGTATTTCTCTAGCTCAGGCTCTTGGCAGAGTAGGTGGTTTAAAAGAAGACGTTGCACACGCCAAAGGTGTTTTTATTTTCAGGTTTGAAGATAGAGAAATTCTGGAAAAGGCTGACATTTCTTATAAAGCATACACCAAGAAAGATGAAAAAGTTCCTGTCGTTTACACTGTAGATATGACAAAACCAGAATCGTTGTTTGTTTTGAAAAACTTCACCCTAAAAGATGGGGATATAGTGTACATTGCCACAGCACCTTCCGTACAGTTACATAGATTTTTAAGCTTCGTTTCAAGTGCAATTCAACCTGTGTTCATGATCGAAAGAATGAGCAGAAGATAAAAGATAAATCTAAACTAATATTATTTATTCTCAAGATAAAAATAAATCCGTTTTTGGAATGTTATTTTAAACTAGTTTTTTTCAAGGAACTGGTATTTCTATTTCTGTGAAAAATGTACTCGCAGGAATTCATTTTTTGTCTTTTTCAATCACTTCCCAAATTGTTTCATTTGTAGATAGTTTTTTATTTAGTTTAGAACCTACTTACCTGTAGTTCTTTACCGGTGGGTTTGTCAGAAGTATCTAAGAGGTTCAGGAAACAAATATTTCTGTGAAAATCTAAATATTAATGAAAACATTTGATGATTTTCAGAAAACAGACTAAGAATAAAAAGAATAAAAAAAAGCAAATTCAAACGTCTTTTCATCTTTCCGTTCTAGAGTTTTGTAGTCAAAATGTTTTAACGTCATGCTATAAAAACGACAAAATATTTTTCCATCTTGAAAGCTTGACTACCTGCTTGTAAAACTCAAGTCACGGAGCTCAGCTTACTTTAATCAAAGTTAATTATGTTCACTTTATGCCTTATTTGAAACCTGTGTTTTTCGCATCAGGTTTTTCAAATTCAAACAGGTATCTAGTGGATTTCTGAGTTATAGACGTTCTACCGCTTTTCTCAAGTTATCCAGTCTCAAGTGAGCATATCTCTGTGTCGTCGATATATCTGGAATGATTCAGTAATTCCTTGACAACATAGAGGTCTACTCCCTTTTGAACCAGTCTACTTGCAAAGGTGTGTCTTAAGTTGTGAAAGTGAAAGTCTTCAATTCCTGCTCTTCTCAACGCATTTTCAAAAGCCCTTTTTATGGAATTAACCTTTTTTCCATTTCTGTAAAACACATATTCACACTTAGGTACCCTTTCTGCAAGCCTTCTTTTGATTACCTTCCATGCCTTCTGGTTCAACGGAACAACATATCTTCGCTTGTTTTTGGTCTCCCAGAGTTCAAGAATAATGCACTTTAAGTCAAGCTTAACGTTGTTCCACTTGAGAGAAAGAATCTCTTTTTTTCTCATCCCTGTTGTCAGAGCAAAAGTGACTATGTCTTTGAGGGGAGTAGAATATAAATTGTGTCTTTTAATAAAATATTTTAGAGGCATAATAAAAATTTTTAATATTTTTTAAATTAATGATAACATA
>LGER01000005.1 GCA_001507915.1 Desulfonauticus sp. 38_4375
ACTGCAAGGAGCATAAACTTATGAACAAATACAAACTAGCCTTTAGTCTAGCCGGAATAGTTTTACTTCTGGACCAGATAACCAAAGTCTGGATTAGTAAAACCATTCCTCTCTGGGAAGAAAAGGTGATTATCCCTGGATTCTTTAACCTGGTGCATATCCTGAATAAAGGTGCTGCCTTTGGTTTTCTCAATCGGGCAGATATTTCCTGGCAGACCTATTTTTTTATTGGAGCTTCTGCGCTGGCTATAGTGCTTATATTTCACCTACTAAAAACTGTGGAAAGACAGGACTATTATCTTTTTACAGGTTTAGGGCTTATTCTGGGTGGAGCACTGGGCAATCTGATAGACCGCATCAGAATAGGTAAGGTAATAGATTTCCTGGATTTTTATATCAAACAATATCATTGGCCAGCCTTTAATGTGGCAGATATTGCTATTTTTTGCGGAACCATGAGTTTAATTATTTCTTTTTACAAAAGGAAAAAAAGTGCATCCCGTTTTAATTAAGCTTGGACCTTTTACTATCTATACTTATGGTTTTTTTATTGCTGCAGCCATTTTAATGGCTCTGGCCTTTACCAGTCTGGAAGCTAAAAAAAAGGGATTAAACCCCAAGCTTACCTCTGAGCTGGGATTTTATGCCCTCATAGGCGCTTTACTGGGAGCAAGGCTCTTTTTTGTGCTTTTAAACTTTAACTATTTTTTAAAACATCCTGTGGAAATCCTGATGTTCTGGAAGGGTGGTCTGGTCTTTTTGGGTGGAGCTCTGGGCGCAACCCTTAGCTCCTACTTCTTTTTTAAACGCTATAAACAACCCCTTTTACCCTGGGCAGATGCTTTGGCTCCAGGCATTGCTCTGGGCCAGGCCATTGGGCGCTGGGGCTGTTTTTTTGCTGGATGTTGTTATGGCAAACCAACCCATGTACCCTGGAGCATCACCTTTACCAACCCAGACTCTCTGGCTCCCCTTTTTGTCCCCCTTCACCCCACTCAAATCTATCACTCTCTAGCCGGGTTTATCACCTTTGGCCTGCTTTTGCTGAGCAAAAAATGGTTTAAAAAGGACGGTCAAATTTTTGCCCTTTTGTTGATTCTTTATGCTATTTTTCGTTTTGGAATTGAATTTTTGCGTGGAGATTATAGAGGAGAAATTCTTTTTTTAAGTGCAACCCAGGTAATTGCTTTGCTTGTTTTCTTTCTTGGGTTATTCCTATTACTTAGAAAAAAGGAGTAAACTAAATGTTTGGCATACCTGCAGATAAGCTTTTTTACGTACTTCCACTTCTACTCATTCCCATTTTACCCAATCTCTGGTCTATTTGGCATATTTTTCGCTCAGATTTTAAAACACCCCAGGAAAAGATGGCCTGGCTGGCAGGAAGTGTGTTTATTCCAGTCTTAGGAGGACTTGTGTATGTGTTTTGGGGAAGGAAAAGAGCTAAAAAAGTTTGGTAAATTTTTACTTGTCCTAAATCTCTTTTTTCTTTTGGCTTGTGCCAGTCAAAAAGACCTGGATAGTTTGCGTCTGGCGTTATACACCCAGCAGCAGGAAAACCAGCAATTAAAGCAAGAAGTTGTAAACCTGCAAACTAAACTACAAGAAATCACTGCCACCTTGCAGCAAAAAATAGAGCAAAGCGCCACACCAGTGCGCAGTGCCCAGGCCAATCTGTGGGCAGAAATTGAAAGCTTGCGTAAAAGTCTAGCTTCCTTAAGTGGGGAAATAGACGAGATAAAATACTCTTTGGACAAAGATAAGGAGTCCTCTCAAAACCTCCTGGAGCAAACCCAAGAACTGCAAAACAAAGTGGCCAAACTAGAAGGCCTGGTAGCTGCTTTGGAAAGCAATCTGGGCTTAAATCTAGAAAAACCCACCTCTTCCTCCTCAAAAGCCCAAACTCCAGCCCTACTCAAGACCTCTTCTCCAGAAGAGCTCTATCAACAGGCCCTTAATGCCTTTTACCAGAGAAAATACGACCTGGCTCAAACCCTTTGGGAACAATTTGTCCAGGAATACCCCAAACATAAGCTGGTTTCCAATGCCCTTTTCTGGAAAGGAGAGTGTTTATATCAAAAAGAAGACTACAAAAGGGCCATTCTGGCTTATCAAGAGGTAATAGACAAATATCCCAAGTCCAATAAAACCGCAGCAGCCTACTTAAAAGAAGCCATTTCCTTTGCTCAAATAAAAAAGAAAAAAGCAGCTACTTTACTTTTAAAAGAACTTATTCAAAAATTCCCCAAAACCACAGAAGCTGAAAGGGCCAAGGCCTTTTTGGCTGAACTGGAAAAGGAGTAAAAAAATGCCTGGCTCCAAAAAGTATCCCAGCAAAATAATTAGCTTACACTTTAGCAAAAATGTTTCTAGAAAACCCATGATGTGCACCCTGGCCAGAAAGTTTGACCTTACTTTCAATATCCTAAAGGCCAGAATTACCCCTAAAGAAGAAGGGCATATGATTATTGAGCTCAGCGGTCCAGAGGAAGACTTTCAAAAGGGCCTTTCCTACTTAATGGAGCAGGGAATCACCATCCAGGAAGTTTCTCAAAACATTACCCGGGATGAAGATTCCTGTATGCACTGTGGGGTATGTTTAAGTCTGTGTTTACCTCAGGCTCTGTACCTGGAAAAAGAATCCAGGCTCATTAAGTTTGACTCCAATAAGTGTACAGCCTGTGGCCGCTGTACCAGGGTATGTCCAGTCAATGCCATGCAGGTGCAAATTGACACCAATGGAGAATAAATCTATAGGATAAGCTATGTCTTCAGAAAATAGAACCTTTTCCAGAGTACCTACCAGGTTAAAAATGTTTTTTAGGTTCACAGAAAAGGACGCCCGTCCTTTGTTTTTGGGTTGTCTGGGATGTGATTTTAAAGATATCTCTTTAGAAAGTCTGAATTCTCCCTATTTACCCAAAGAACTCCTGGAATTTCTAAGCAACCTCAACAACAAACTGGATGTAATCCTTTCTCTGCTCAACCAAAATAGCCTTTCCCAGGACTTTCCCTATAAAGGGGAGGTTGTAGAAATAAGTGGAGCAGGCCTAAAATTTTTAAGCCAAGAAAAATTAGAACCAGGCACCCCCATTGAAGTAGCCCTTTCTCTATCCACCTTACCGCCCCTTCTCATTGGCCTGGTAGGAGAAATCTTGCGTCTGGAAGGTGAACAAAATCAAAAATATCTCTATGCCCTGAAATATCTTTTTTTGCGCGATTCAGATCGAGAGCAAATTGTTCAGTTTGTTTTTAAAGAACAAAGGGAGCTTCTACGTGGCAAAAAACTTTGAACCATCTTCTCTAGAAGAACTTCTTCCCTGGCTAAATTTATATGCACAGGCCCTGGCAGGGCAGATGTTTCCAGGATATTTGCACAATTTAAACACTCCCCTGCACTTGCTCAAAATGCAGACCTCCCTGGTCTTGCAAAAACTAGATACAACTACTTCTGCAAAAGATCTCAAAAAACGCCTCCAGCAATTACAACTACCAGAAAAAAAGATAAATGAACTGGTCCAAATCATTCAGTATCGAGAAAACTTTAATAGCTTAGAAAAACAGCCCCTGGACTTAAATTCTTTTCTCAACTGGTTGGAAGCTTACTGGCAAAATAACCTTCTCTTCAAACACAATGTGGAACTAAAGGTTGAAAACAAAGTCCTTAATTTTACCACCATTCCTTTACTTTTAAACTTTTCCCTGGAACAAGCCTTGTTAAACGCCCTGGAAGAACTGGAAAAAGAGCCCAAGCAGGTCCAATTTTTCTTAACTATTGAAAAAGAAACGCCTTTTTTAAAGATAATTTTAACTACTCCTACCCTATTAGAGGTAGAAAACGCCTTTGAACCCTTTATAACTTCTAAGAAAAATCATCTGGGCCTGGGTTTAACCCTTGTACAAAAACTGTTGTCTCTATTTCAAGGTAAAGCAGAAATTCTTTCTCAAGAAAATACAACTACTTTGACCCTATTTATACCTCAAGTCTAAGGTGGAAGTCATGGAAGAACTGTATAAAAAAGTTTTAGCGGATTTAAGTAGTAAACTGGAAGGTTCTATTAAAGAAACCATTGCCCAAACTCTGGAAAAGGAAATAAGTCAGGCTTTGACCAAAACCCTTCTGGAAAGTGAATTTTATAAAAATTTAAGTGAAGAACTACGCAGTGGTTTAAAAAATATCTACGAAAATATTGAAGCCACCAAAAAATCTTCCAATGGCCTGTCTCAAAAGGAAGCAGAACACCTTTTTAATGAAACTTCGGACCAACTAGATGCCATTTTGCGCACCACAGAAAAGGCCACCCTGGATATTATGACTGTGGTTGAAAAACATTTAGATCAAATGCCTCAAATTGAAGAAATTTGCAAAAAACTAAAAAAACAAAATTCTCTTACTCCTGAAGAAGGCTTTACCCTTCTGGCCTGGCAAAAAAGCTTAAATCAAGACCTCCTAGCCATCATGACCTCTTTAAGCTTTCAGGATTTAACCGGCCAACGCATCAAAAAAATCGTAGATACTCTAAGAACCATTGAAGAAAAGGTAGTAAATCTCTATCTCAGTTCTGGCTTAAGCATTAAAACCAAAGAAGAACACCCGGAAAAAGACTTTCAGAGCATTAAACAAGAAGCCCAGGTCAAAATGTCTAAACTAAAAGGACCTCAAGAAAAGGTAAAGCAGGAAGATGTGGATGCCTTACTCCAAGAATTGGGGCTCTAATAACATCCAGAGAACTACAAAAGGTCATAAAAAATAATTGGAAAAAACCAAAAAGCCCCTACCAGAAAGTAGGGGCTTATATTTTTATTTCTTAAGGGTTGGCGTCCCCAAGGGGATTTGAACCCCTGTTACCGGCGTGAGAGGCCGGCGTCCTAGGCCACTAGACGATGGGGACAAAAAAATGGTGGGCCGTGCAGGACTCGAACCTGCGACTCTCTGCTTAAAAGGCAGATACTCTACCTACTGAGTTAACGGCCCAACCGAAGAGAAGATACCTCTACTCATTCTCCCATCAACTGTCAACTTTTTTCTAAAAAACTTAACAAAAATAAAAAGAGTTAAGCTTAACAAAGGACTTTTTTTATTGTTTTTACAAATAGTTAAACAAGTTATATTCACATAAATTCCACCAACAAGATTTTAATCTATCCAATTACCTCCTCATTCAACTCCTTTAGATAAAAGGTATTTTAATTATCCTAAAAAAACTCTGGACCTATACTTTTAACTCAATCAACTTTAATTAAAAAATACAAATTAATTCAAGTATTTATTGAAATAAAATTTTTTTTCAAAAAATATTAGCACTCACTCTTGACGAGTGCTAATAGCGTGCTTATATGAGCCACCGTTACAGGTTTTGTCTATAAAAAGCCAATAATAAAAACTCTTAAGGAGGTAGATTCATGAACTTAAAGCCATTGCAAGGCAGAGTACTGGTGAAACGTTTGGAAGAAGAAGAGGTTACCAAAGGTGGAATTATCATTCCTGACACTGCCAAAGAAAAGCCCATTAAGGGTGAAGTGGTGGCTGTAGGCCCAGGTAAAACCACTGATGATGGGAAGACCATTCCCATGTCTGTAAAAGTTGGAGACAAAGTGCTTTTCAACAAATACGCCGGCACAGAAGTAAAAATTGAAGGCGTAGAGCACTTGGTAATGAGAGAAGACGACATTTTGGCTATCATTGAGTAATAAAAAAACAAACAATTAAGGAGGAAGCAATATGGGAGCTAAAGTTATAAAATTTGATGTTAATGCTAGAAGCAAGCTAAAAAAAGGTGTGGATATCCTGGCTGAGGCTGTAAAGGTAACCCTTGGACCCAAGGGTAGAAACGTAGTAATTGAAAAGTCTTTTGGTTCTCCAACTATTACCAAAGACGGTGTTACTGTAGCCAAAGAAATTGAATTGGAAGACAAGTTTGAAAACATGGGCGCTCAGATGGTAAAGGAAGTTGCCAGCAAGACTTCTGATATTGCTGGTGATGGTACTACCACTGCTACTGTTTTGGCCCAGGCTATTTTTAATGAAGGTTTAAAATTGGTTGCTGCTGGCCGTAACCCCATGGCCATCAAGCGTGGCATTGACAAGGCAGTAGAAGCCATTGTCAAGGAATTGGAAAAAATTGCCAAACCTACCAGAGACCAAAAGGAAATTGCCCAGGTAGGAACCATTTCTGCTAACAACGATCCTACCATTGGAAACATTATTGCTGAAGCCATGAGCAAGGTAGGTAAGGAAGGCGTTATCACTGTAGAAGAAGCCAAAGGCCTGGAAACTACCCTTGATGTAGTAGAAGGTATGCAGTTCGACCGTGGTTATCTCTCCCCTTACTTTGTAACTGACCCTGAAAAGATGGTTTGCGAATTGGAAGACGCTTATATCCTCATTCACGACAAGAAAATCTCTTCCATGAAAGACCTTTTGCCTGTTTTAGAACAGGTGGCCAAGGTAGGCAGACCTTTACTCATCATTGCTGAGGACATTGAAGGTGAAGCTTTGGCCACTTTGGTAGTGAACAAGTTAAGAGGCACCTTGCAAGTAGCTGCTGTTAAGGCTCCTGGTTTTGGTGAACGCCGTAAAGCCATGCTCCAAGATATTGCCATCTTAACTGGTGGCCAGGTAATTTCTGAGGAACTGGGTGTAAAATTAGAAAATGCTACTCTGGATGACTTGGGTAGAGCTAAGAGAATCATTGTAGATAAGGAAAACACCACTATTGTAGATGGTGCTGGCAAGCCTGAAGATATCAAGGCCAGAATCAAACAAATCAGAGCTGAAATTGAAGAAAGCACCTCTGATTATGATAGAGAAAAATTACAGGAACGTCTGGCTAAAATCGTTGGTGGCGTGGCTGTTATCCATGTAGGTGCTGCCACTGAAACTGAAATGAAAGAAAAGAAAGCCAGAGTAGAAGACGCTCTCAATGCTACTAGGGCTGCTGTAGAAGAAGGCATTGTTCCTGGCGGTGGCGTTGCTCTTATCCGCTGCTTAAAGGCTCTGGACAATGTAAAACCAGCTGATGATGATGAAGCTGCTGGTATTGAAGTAGTACGCAAAGCTGCCCAGGCTCCTTTGTTCCAGATCTGTAAAAACGCTGGTTATGAAGGCGCTGTAGTTATTGAAAAAGTAAAATCCATGAAAGATGGCGAAGGCTTCAATGCTGCTACTGGTGAATACGAAGACCTGTACAAGGCTGGAGTAATTGATCCCAAAAAGGTCACTCGTATTGCCTTACAAAACGCAGCTTCTGTAGCTTCTCTCCTACTTACCACTGAAGCTGCTATTGCTGAAAAACCAGAAGAAAAGAAAGATACTCCTTCAATGCCTGGTGGTGGCATGGGTGGAATGTACTAATCCACTTTTCTTTCCTTCTAAAAAAAGCAAAGGGCCGTCTTTCAGGGCGGCCCTTTTTTATTGCGAAAAAAAGCCAATACCCTTACAAGGAAATCAAAGTTAAGAAGGGAGACTTGATGCAAGATTTAGAACATGGCGGCAATATCTGGGAAGCTGCCCAAAAGCTAAACACTTCTCCAGAAAACATCCTGGACTTCTCAGCCAGTTTAAACCCCTTAGGCCCTCCTCCCTGGTTAAACCAAGTCTTGCTCCAGAGCTTGTCTTCCAGTCTGGCCTATCCTGACCCCAACTATACTCTGTTAAGAGAGCAAGCTGCTAAATATTACGGGGTAAAACCAGAAAATATTTTTCCCTTAAATGGCTCTTCTGAACTATTTCCCTTTCTAGGCCCTTTAATTGACCTTAAAGATGCACTTATCCTGCAACCCAGTTATCTGGAATACAAACTCTGGGCAACCAGACATAAGTTAAACCTAAAGGAAATTTTCCTTTCTCCTGCCAATAACTTTACCTACCCCTGGGCAGAAATAGAAAAGGTTTTGGCCCAAAAACCCCACCTGGTCTTCCTGGCTCACCCCAACAATCCCACGGGGAGCTTGCTTTCTCAGGTCAAGCTAAAAGAACTCGTCCACAAGTTTCCCAAAAGTTTTTTTATCGTGGATATGGCCTTTTGGGATTTTCTGGAGTCAAAACATAAATACCTACCCTTTATTGCTCCCAACCTTCTTTTTCTTTATTCCCTGACCAAGATTTTAAGTACCCCAGGGATAAGAATTGGTTTTGCCCTAAGTAGCACTGAATTCATTTCTGCGCTCCAGCAAAATCTTCCCACCTGGTCAGTTAGTACCTTGGCCCAAGAATTAGCCCTAGCCTATTTTAAACATCCACTGTGGATAGAAAAAACCAGAAAAACCCTTGAGGAATTAAAAACTACTTTTTTATCCCAACTCCAGGAGTTTTCCTGGCAAATCCATAGCACTCCTGCCAACTTCCTGCTTCTATCCACTCCCAGGGCCCAGGAATTTAGACAATACCTTTTTCAAAACAGGGTATTGGTAAGAAAAGGAGATAATTTTCCGGGTCTTGGGCCTGACTTTTTAAGAATAGCCATTAGACCTTTAAAAGAACAACAGAGATTTTTAGACCTGGCCAGGCATTTTTTTAAAAAATCCCGGTCTTTTTCTCCAAGCACAAACAAGGCCAGAGCCTTAATGGTCCAGGGCACAGCCTCCAATGCAGGAAAGTCTTTGCTGGTAGCTGCTCTAGGACGCCTTTTGGCCCGCAGAGGCATAAGGGTTGCACCCTTTAAAGCTCAAAACATGGCCTTAAATTCCTTTGTTACCCAGGAGGGTCTGGAAATGGGCAGGGCCCAGGTACTGCAAGCCCAGGCCTGTTTTTTAGAGCCCAAGGCTATAATGAACCCCATCTTATTAAAGCCTTCCTCTGAAACAGGCGCGCAGGTTATTGTGCGTGGAAAGCCCCTGGGCAACTTTTCTGTAGAAGAATACATTGCCTACAAGCCTAAGGCTTTTGAAGTAGTAAAAGAGTGTTTTCAGCAATTGCAAAAAGACTACGACCTTGTTCTCATAGAAGGAGCAGGTAGCCCGGTAGAAATCAATTTAAAAGAACACGACATTGTGAACATGAAAATGGCCCTTTATGCCAGCGCACCTGTACTTCTAGTGGGAGACATAAACTTGGGCGGTATTTTTGCCTCTTTTGTGGGCACCTATAGTTTACTTTCCCCTGAAGAGCAAAAAACCATCTTAGGGTTTGTCATCAATAAGTTTAGAGGAGATAAAAGTTTGCTCCAACCTGGACTGGCCACTCTCCACCAAATCACCCGTAAACCCACTCTGGGCATAATTCCCTACTTTGACTTTAACTTACCAGAAGAGGATTCCGTAAGTTTTAAAGCCCAAAGCAATGCTTCTGGATCCAAAGAACTGCGCATAGGTATCCTGGATTTGCCTCATATTTCCAATTTTACAGATTTTACCCCCTTAAAAGAAGAACCAGATGTCCAACTGCTCATCATTAGAACTCCTGAAGAGATAAAGGAATTAGACGCTCTTATCCTTCCTGGTAGCAAAAATGTCTTTACAGACCTTAACTACTTAAAAACCAAAGGCTTTGCGACCAAAATCCTAGAATTTCAAACACAAATGGAGATAGTTGGTATTTGTGGTGGCTATCAGATGCTGGGCCTGGAAATAGAAGATAGATATTTTTTAGAAGGAAAAGGAAGTATTAAGGGACTGGGCCTTTTGCCTTTAAAAAGTTCTCTGTCTCTTCAAAAGGAACTAACCCAAAGCAAGGCCACCTATTTGCCCCAGCCTTTAACCGTCCAGGGGTATGAAATCCATCATGGTCAGACCACTCCAGTAAAAAAACTCATCCCGCTCTTCCAGGATAGCAAGCAAAAAATACTGGGGTATAAACACCTTTCTCTTAACATCTGGGGGACTTATCTCCATGGCCTTTTTGACAATGATGGATTTAGACATTTTTGGTTAAACAGGTTAAGAAAGGCCAAGGGCCTTGGTCCTTTAAACAATAGGCCCTCTTTTGATTTGAACTGGAAGCTGGATAAGCTAGCTGATTTAGTAGAAAAAAACATGAACCTGGACTATATCTTAAAACACCTTGGCTACTAAAAGGAGAGTGCCATGAAATTTAGAGAAGAAAAGGATAGCTTGGGTTCAAGGAAAGTACCTGCCAGTGCCTATTATGGAGTACAAACAGTAAGGGCTCTGGAAAATTTTCAGGTCACTGGCATTCCCATAAGCCACTATTATCGCCTCCTAGACGCCTTGGCTTTTATCAAGGAAGCTGCAGCTCTGGTTAACTTTGAACTGGGATTGCTTTCTGAAGAACTCATGCACGCAATTGTTGTTGCCTGCCAGCAAATCAGAACTGGCAAGTTTAATGACCAGTTTCTGGTGGATGTAATTCAGGGTGGAGCTGGCACTTCCATCAATATGAATATGAACGAAGTAATTGCCAATATTGGCCTGGAAATACTTGGGAAAAACAAAGGAGAATACAAGTACTTACATCCCAACAACCATGTAAACCTCTCCCAATCCACCAATGATGTCTATCCCACGGCCATAAGACTTGCTGCCATCTGGTATGGCCAAGAACTGGCCCAGTCCCTTGAGGAACTAAAGGAAAGTTTCTTAGCCAAGGGAGAAGAATTCAAAGACATCTTAAAAATGGGTAGAACTCAGCTCCAGGATGCTGTGCCCATTACTTTGGGCCAGGAATTCACTGCCTATGGCATTACCATTGGAGAAGATATTGAGCGCTTACAAGAGGCCCTAACTTTACTGCAGGAAATAAACCTAGGTGGAACAGCCATTGGCACAGGCATAAACACCCTTCCAGAATACGCACCCAAGGTGGTAGAAAAATTAAGGGAACTTACAGGACTTCCCCTAAAACTCTCTCCCAACCTGATTGAAGCAACCAGTGATACTGGCGCCCTGGTCCAACTTTCTGGGATTCTAAAACGCATTGCTGTAAAAATATCCAAAATATGCAACGATTTAAGATTACTTTCTTCTGGTCCTTTTGCTGGTTTTAGGGAAATCAACCTTCCTCCAGTCCAGCCTGGCTCTTCCATTATGCCGGGCAAAGTAAATCCTGTTATTCCTGAAATGATGAACCAGATTTGCTACCAGGTCATTGGCAATGACCTGACCATTACCATTGCAGCTGAAGCTGGACAACTGGAGCTAAATGTCTTTGAGCCCATTATGTCTTTTAACCTTTTTCAATCCATGGAAATGCTCAAAAAAGGTAGCATTATCTTTAGAGAAAAGTGTATCCAGGGTATCACTGCCAATAAAGAACATTGTCTGGAAATGGTTAAAAAATCCAGCGGATTAGCTACAGCCCTGGTGCCCTGCCTGGGCTATGAACTGGCAGCCCAGATTGCCAAAGAAGCTCAACAAAAAAACAAACCCATTTATGAACTGGTTTTGGAAAAGGGCTTACTTACAGAAAAAGAACTGGAAGACCTTTTAGACCCCCAACAAATGACCTGTCCCAGGCCTTTAAATTTAAAAGGTAAAAAGTATTAAAAATATAACAGTATAAAAACTTTCCTATACCTTCCCTATAACTCTCCTGCTCAAAAAAACAAAAAAACTTTGCCAAACCTTGGGGAAAAGAGTAGCCTTTAAAGTAATATTTTTAACAACTACAAGATACTCTTTAAAGGAGCAGAGCCTATGCCTATTCATTTCAAAAAAGATATCCTAGAGGAATTAACTGCAGATATCTATGGCTGTACAGAAGTAAATCTTTCTGTACCCAAGTATCGTTTTCCTCAAAAGCAACTAAGGCCAGATGTAGCCTATAGTCTGGTGCGGGATGAATTAATTTTGGACGGCAATGCCAGACAAAACTTAGCCACCTTTTGTCAAACCTGGGTAGAAGATGAAGTTCACCAGCTAATGGACCTGGCTATAGATAAAAACATGATTGACAAAGATGAGTACCCTTCCACTGCTGAAAGGGAAAAGAGATGTGTGCATATGCTGGCAGACCTCTGGAATTCCCCCCAGGCCGCTAAAACCCTGGGATGCTCTACTACCGGCTCCAGCGAAGCAGCTATGCTGGGAGGTCTGGCCTTAAAATGGAAATGGCGCAAGGCCAGAGAAAAGGCCAACAAGCCAGCAGATAAGCCCAACCTAATCACTGGTCCAGTTCAGGTCTGCTGGCATAAGTTTGCCCGCTATTTTGACGTGGAATTAAGAGAAATTCCCATGGAAAAGGACAGATTCTGCATGAATCCAGAAGAGGTGTTAAAAAGGGTGGATGAAAATACCATTGGAGTGGTCTGCACCTTTGGACTGACCTTTACCGGTCAATATGAACCTGTCCTGGAAATAGCCAGGGCCCTGGATAAACTGGAAAAGGATACAGGTCTAAACATCCCCATCCATGTGGATGCTGCTTCAGGAGGATTTTTAGCTCCCTTTGTAGAGCCAGACTTACTCTGGGATTTTCGCATTCCCCGCGTTCGCTCCATCAATGCCTCTGGCCATAAGTATGGGCTTGCCCCGTTAGGTGTGGGCTGGATAATCTGGCATGACGCCAGTGACTTACCTGAAGAACTAATTTTTTGGGTAAACTATCTGGGCGGGAAAATGCCCACCTTTGCTTTAAACTTCTCCAGGCCAGCAGGCCAGATAATCGCCCAATACTACAACTTCCTAAGGTTGGGCCGAGAAGGCTATAGATGCATTCAACAAAATTGTTACCAGGTAGCCCAGTATCTGGCTAAAGAAATCGCCAAACTTGGTCCCTTTGACCTAATCTTTGATGGAGATAGCTCCAGAGGTATTCCAGTTGTCTCCTGGCGCATAAAAGAAGGGGAAAATCCTGGCTATACTTTATTTGAACTTTCTGATCGCCTGCGCACCAGAGGCTGGCAGGTACCTGCCTATACCCTTCCTCCCAGGGCCACAGATATAGCTATCATGCGCATAGTGGTAAGGCATGGCTTTTCTCTGGACCTGGCAGAAATGCTTTTAGAAGACTTTAGACGCTCTTTAGACTATCTGCAAAAACATCCTGTTAGCACACCCGTACAAGCAGAAGAAGGAGCAAGTTTTAACCACCATGCCTGGCCTGGTAAATGAAAAAATAAGTTTAACCCCATAGGAGGATAAAAGTGAGTTCTTCTAAACCTTCTCCAAACCAGAAAAAAGAAAAATCCTTAGGAGTGATTGCTCTTGGGCTGATGACCGCAGCAGGTGTGGTGACCAGTATTCGCGGCATGGCCATGACTGCCAAAGAGGAAATGACCATGTTCATTTATTTGGGATTTGCAACCCTGTTTTTTCTTATTCCAGCAGCCCTGGTTTCAGCTGAATTGGGTGGACTTTTTGCCAAACGCCAGGGAGGAGTTTTTGTCTGGATTGGAGAAGCCTTTGGCAATCGCTGGGGATTTCTGGCCATCTGGTTGCAATGGATACAAAATGTGGTCTGGTATCCAGTAACCCTTACCTTTGGTGCAGTAGCTGTAGCCTATGCTCTGGGACGGCCTGATTTAGCTGGCAATCACTACTATATCGGACTCTTCTGTATCCTGGTCTATTGGCTGGCCACTCTGGTAGCCTTTGGCGGAGTAGAAAGCTTTGCCAAGCTCTCCAACTGGGGGTTTATCCTGGGCACTGTAATTCCAGGAATTATTCTCTTTGTTCTTTTTCTCTACTGGATAAGCACAGGACATCCTCTGGGCTGGGAACAAATTAGCGACCCGGCCTTAGAACACGCTGGACATCCCAGATTCTGGCCAGAAATCCATGGTTTTGGCACCATTGCCTTTTTAGGAGGAATTTTACTCCTCTTTGCAGGTATAGAAGTACAGGGAGTACATGTCCTGGATATGGAAAACCCGGGCAAACAATTCCCCTTAGCCATTGCCCTGGGAGCCCTTGTTTCTCTATTCTTATACATTCTGGGCTCCATACCTATTGCTGCCATTTTACCCTATGAAAAGATTGACCTGACCAAAGCTATTTTCCTCACCTTTGAAGCAATAATCAAAGATATCTGGCACCTGGATTGGCTGCTAAAACTTTTATCTCTCTTTGTGGCTTTTGGAGTAATGGGAGGTGTGTTTGCCTGGATAGCTAGCCCCAGCAGAGGCCTGCTAGCCACAGCAGAAGCAGGAGAACTGCCGCCTATCTTACAAAAAACCAATAAAAAAGAGATGCCTGTCCCCATACTTATCATTCAGGGCATCATTGTTACCATTATTTCTAGCCTGTACTTTTTTATGAAACATGTGGAAGTAGGATTCTTCCTCATTTCTGCTATGACCATTTCCCTCTATCTAATCATGTACATGCTCATGTATGCCAGTGTAATTAAGCTGCGCTACACTCAACCTCACCTTCCCAGGCCCTTTAAACTGCCTGGCGGAAAACTGGGGCTGTGGCTTATTGCGGGCACAGGCTTTGTAGCCATGCTTTTCAGCTTTGTGGTGGCTTTTTTCCCACCCAGCCAACTTCCTGTAGGCTCTCCTCTCTTTTATACTTTCTTGGTCATCCTTAGCACTATCTTCTTTAGCAGCATTCCCTTACTTATCCATGCCAAACGCAAACCTGAATGGAAAAAAAAGTAAACTCAACAACTCTAAAGACTATTAAAAGGGGGCGTTTTAAGACGCTCCCAATTATCCCGGGACACCTGGGACAACTGCCAGATAGAACAAAACAAATCTTTTCTATGAGTTTTATTATTCCCAAAAGATAGTTACTCCCTAAAAAGGTTAAGGTGAAGTGTATTCTGGGTGCAAAATGTGTTTATTTTTAATTTCTTAAACTTATTTTTTTCTTGCAATTTTTCCTTAACTTCCTAAAAATTAAGCAAATGCCGGGATAGCTCAGTGGTAGAGCAGCTGATTCGTAATCAGCAGGCCGTGGGTTCAAATCCCATTCCCGGCTCCAGCAAAAATAAGGCTTGCCTAATTATATAATTTTAAATCCTATCCCCATACGCCACTAAATTATCAGGCAAATCCCTATGGTTCAAAGTGAAGCCTGAGAAATTCAATCTTTATTAACTCCTCTTTCCCATCTAAAAGCTCGTTTAAAAGTTTAAATAGAACAAACTTATCTTGACTTTAGCTAAAAAAAAGTCCAAAAGATTTTTATGAACAAAGAACAAGAAGATTTGGAAGTTCAGACCCAAAAATTTCAAGATTTGTTGCAAAAGATTTCTACCTGCTGTCAAAAACGCCAGGATTATGAGGCCGGACGTTTTGAGCTACCTTATGCAGAGGCCCAGTGTTTGCTGGCTATTGCCAGTTTAGAACCTGTTCCTTTAAAAAAACTTACCAAGACTTTAGATATTAGCAAAGGTAGAGTTACTCGTCTGGTGCAGGGTCTAATCAACAAAGACCTGGTCTCCTATACCTCTGACCCCAAGGATGCCAGGTTAAAGAAATGTTTTGTAACCAAGAGGGGAAAAGAACAAATCGAGAAAATCTTACACTTTCGACACGAACTCCACAAAAAAATTCTCTTACAAATCTCACCCCAGGCACGCCAACAGCTTCTTGTTTCTCTGCAGAATCTCCAGGAAATAATGGATAAGGTAAGAAAAGAATTAAGAGAAGGCCAGGCTTAACTCTGACCTTCTCCTCTATCTCAAAACCATCCTATTGTTTTTGACCAGGCAAAAAGTTTTTAAACTGACCTTCTAATTCTTCAGGTTTAAAATCCTTCTTAAAATCTTTTACCTGTTGCTCTACCTTTTCCTGATTTAAATTGCCCTTCTTTAACGCTTCTAAATTTTCTTTTACCTGTTCCCCCACTTTATTTAATTTCTCTGTTAATTGCTTTACTGCAGGGCCTATACCAGGAATAACCTTATTAATTATTTCTTCACTAATTCTAGCCATTACATCTTTAGCGCTTTTCCCTTTACCACCCAGGTTAGTTAAACGAATCTCATCTATGAGCACCTGACTCTTTTGTTGTCCAAAATCAGCCAACACCACATCCACATTAGCCTTTTTAATCACCAGTTCCTTAATTAAAATACTCTTTTCAGACTTTGATTCTACACTTTTTTCTTTGGTTTCTTCTTTTACTTCTTCCTTTACTTCCTTTTCCTTTCCTTTCTCCATATTGTTAATAAAAGTTTTTAAGTTGTCCTGCTTCCCTTTTAGTTCATAAGTAAAACTGGGGCTATCAATATAAATCTTTTCTATAACTATCAAATCCTTAAGTAGAGAAAGTGGCTCTAAGTCCAACTCAAATTCTTTTACCTTAAAAAGATAGGGACTGCTAAAGCCTTTAGGATTGCCAATGACAAAATTATAAAGTTTTCCCTGGCCTGAAAACAAAGATATTTTGGCTTTATCCAGGTCAACACTGGTTTTGGTTACTTCAGGACCTACCTGTTTTATGCCCTGCTCTACTATAGTGTTTAAGTTAAAATAGGCCAGCAATAAAATAATAATAAACAAGAAAACTACAGAACCCAATAAAATAAGTATCTTTTTCATACCCCTTCCTCCTTTTTTGTTCTGTAGACTTAAAATAAAAACCAAAAAAAAGCCAGACTTTTTTAAAAAGCCTGGCTACTTTAATAAATCTATTTTTTTAAACTATTGTTGAGTGGAGGAACGGAATTCTTCCTTTAGGAGTTTTTGAGTAAGAGAAAGACAGTTGTTAGTTCCACAAAATAGACTTTCTTTGTCAGCTCCCACTAAAGCCAGGGGTAAAACTTCATCCATATGTTTTACAGGAGTAATCTCCAACCCCTTTAAAACCTCTTGAGGAACTTCTTCCAAATCCTTCTGATTATCCCAGGGAATAAGCACTTCTTTTATTTCTGACCTCTTGGCTGCCAGTAACTTTTCCCTTAATCCTCCAATGGGTAAAACCCTACCTCTTAAAGTAATCTCTCCGGTCATGGCCAGATCATTTCGCACAGGCAGATTCAAGAGTGCAGAAATCAAACTGGTAGTCAAAGTAATACCAGCAGAAGGACCATCTTTAGGGGTTGCAGCTTCTGGGACATGGATATGGACATCTATTTCCTTGTAAAAATCAGGCTTCAAACCAAAGACTTCCGAACGAGAACGCACATAACTTAAAGCTGCTCTGGCACTTTCCTGCATCACTTCACCCAGCTTACCTGTAATCTCTAATTTTCCACTTCCAGGCATAATGGTAGCTTCTACCAATAAGATTTCTCCACCCAATTCAGTCCAGGCCAGTCCCACCGTAACTCCTACCAGAGGTTGTTCTTCCCTATCGCTTCTTTTTACCTTGGGAACTCCCAGGTAGCTACCAAGATTATTTTTAGAGATAGTAATTTCCCTGGTCTCTTTTTCACTGACCAGCTTTTTGGCTACCTTGCGGCAAATAGAAGCAATCTCCCTCTCCAGATTTCTAACTCCAGCCTCTCTGGTATAATGACGGATAATCTCTTCTATAGCTCCGTCAGAGATGCGCAACCTGGACTCTTCCAGGCCAGTAGCCTTTAATTGCTTGGGCAAAAGAAAATAACGGGCAATCTTCTTTTTCTCTGTTTCCAGGTACCCGGGTAGTTTAATAATTTCCATTCTATCCTGCAAAGGCAAGGGAATGGTATGTAAACTATTGGCAGTAGTGATAAAAAAGATATTAGACAAATCATAATCCAGGTCTAAGTAGTGGTCATTAAAGGCATAATTTTGCTCAGGGTCCAAAACTTCCAACAGGGCTGCAGCAGGGTCGCCTCTAAAGTCAGCACTCATCTTGTCCACTTCATCCAAACAAAAAACTGGATTATTGTATTGAACCTTTTTTAAGCTCTGAATAATTTTTCCAGGCAAAGCTCCCACATAAGTACGCCTATGCCCTCTTATTTCAGCTTCATCCCGAACCCCACCTAAGGAAAGGCGTACAAATTCTCTTTGCATAGCTCTGGCTACAGACTTGGCCAGGGAAGTCTTACCTACCCCAGGAGGTCCTACCAGACACAATATGGGACCCTTTACTTTACCTGCCAACTTTTGCACTGCCAGATATTCTAAAATCCTTTCTTTGGGTTTTTCCAGGCCATAATGGTCTTCATCCAGAATTCTGGCTGCGTCTTCCAGGTCAATATCTGTATCTTTAAGCTCATTCCAGGGCAAAGCCAAAATCCAGTCAATATAGTTATAACTTACGGTATATTCTGCAGAATTGGTGGGAGTAATTTTTAATTTCTTTAGCTCTTCCAGAGCCCTTTTCTTGGCTTCTTCAGGCATATTTTTGGCTTCAATTTTTTCTTCCAGCTTATCCAATTCTGCCTTGGGGTCTACATCCCTGCCCATTTCCTTATGAATGGCCTTAAGTTGTTCAGAGAGATAGTATTCCCTCTGATTCTTTTCCATCTGCTTTTTGACTCTATTTTTGATTCTCTGCTCTAAAGAATAAATCTCTATCTCACCCTGAAGATAGCCATAGACCTTTTCCAGCCTCTGCAGGGGATTGGCCAATTCCAGGACTTCTTGTTTTTCAGGAAACTTCACATTCAGGTGAGGTAAAATTCCATCAGCTAAAAAGGCAGGGTCCTTTAAAGACGATAAACTGAGCAAGGACTCTTTGGCCATCTTGGGATTTAATTGAGCAAACTCTTCTAAAGATTCCTGCACCAAACGAATCAGAGCTTCTGCTTCACTTTTGTCATAATCACTATCTGGATAGCTGGTCACTCTTGCTCGAAAATAATCTCCCTGAAGCAAAGTAGCCTTATCTAAGCGTGCCCTATAAATACCTTCAAAGAGCACCTTGTTGGTACCATCAGGCAACTTAAAGACCTGTAAAATGCGGCTAACACAACCCACTTCATACAAATCATCTTTGTCAGGGTCTTCTATTTCAGGGTCTTTTTGCGTGACCAAAAAAATCCTTTTATCAAAATCAGCCAAAGCTGCATCTATAGCTTTCATGGACTTTTCTCTGCCCACAAAAAGAGGAACTATGGCCTTGGGGAACATTACCACTTCCCGCAAGGTCATTACAGGTAAAATCTCCTCTTCTGGAGCAAAGTAAAGCAATTTTTTTTCTTCCATACAAAATCACCTCGTAACTAAAAGTAGCTTTTAAGCACTTTTAGTTTCTTCGTCATAAATTATAATCGGCTCTAAACCGTTCTCTACCACGGCCTTATTGACCACACACTCTTTAACATCTTTAAGAGAAGGTAGTTTGTACATTACATCCAGCATCAAACGCTCCAAAACACTTCTTAGCCCTCTGGCCCCGGTTTTATTGGCATAGGCCTTCTGGGCTATAGCCTTTAAGGCATTGGTGGTAAAACGCAATTTTACTCCATCTAATTCAAAAAGTTTTTGATATTGCTTTACCAGGGCATTCTTGGGCTCTACCAGGATACGCACCAGATCTTCTTCTGTAAGCTCCTGTAAGGCTGTAATCACTGGAATCCTGCCTACAAACTCAGGAATAAGCCCAAAACGAATTAAGTCCTCAGGAGAAACCTGGGTTAGGAGTTCATCAGTAGTGTAGTCCCTTCTCGAAATCCTGGCTCCAAATCCCAGGGCCGTACCAGCAATTCTTTGCTGCACAATCTTTTCCAGGCCAATAAAAGCACCTCCCATAATAAACAAAATATTGGAGGTATCTATGCGAATAAACTCCTGTTGAGGGTGTTTGCGCCCACCTTTAGGTGGAATATTGGCCACAGTACCTTCAATAATTTTGAGCAAAGCCTGTTGTACTCCTTCTCCAGAAACATCTCTGGTAATAGAGGGGTTGTCACCTTTCCGACCAATCTTATCTATTTCATCGATGTATACTATTCCCTTAGAAGCAGCAGCAACATCATAATCAGCATTTTGCACCAGCTGGACCAGAATATTTTCCACATCCTCGCCCACATATCCTGCTTCTGTTAAAGTGGTCGCATCAGCAATGGCAAAGGGCACCTTTAAAATTCTGGCCAGAGTTTTGGCCAAAAGGGTTTTTCCAGAACCAGTGGGACCGATAAGCAAAATATTGGACTTATCTAGCTCTACTTCCTCTTCTTCCAGTTTCTGATCTGCATACCGAATTCGCTTATAGTGATTATAAACAGCTACAGAGAGAATTTTCTTGGCTTGCTCCTGGCCAATAACATAACCATCCAGGGCTTTTTTAATCTCTTCTGGAGATAAGAGCTCATGCTCATCAAAAGCAACCTTACTTTCCTCCTGCGAGATAATCTCTCCACACAGGGCAACACACTCATTACAAATATATACATCAGGGCCAGCAATAAGCCTTTCTACTTCCTCCTGATTCTTCCCACAAAATGAACACTTAATCCCTTTTAAATAATCCTTTGTCTTGTTCATAAAAACCTCTATTTAATGTCTTCTCTGGAAACCAGGACCTTATCAATAAGGCCATATTCCACTGCTTCTTCTGCTCCCATATAAAAATCTCTATCGGTATCTTTTTCCACTTTCTTGATATCAGCTCCAGTATGTTTGGCCAAAATTTCATTTAAAATACTCTTCAAACGAATAATTTCTCTGGCTTGAATGTCAATGTCCGTAGCCTGTCCCTGAAATCCACCCATGGGCTGATGAATAAGAATCCTGCTGTGGGGAAGGGCATAACGCATTCCCTTTTCTCCTGCAGCCAACAAAATAGCGGCCATACTGGCAGCCTGACCAATGCAAACCGTAGCCACAGGAACAGAAATATACTGCATGGTATCATAAATGGCCAGACCAGCAGTCACTGAACCGCCAGGAGAATTAATATAAAAATTAATCTCTTTTTCTGGATTTTCTGATTCCAAAAACAAAAGCTGGGCACAGATGAGATTGGCCACTCTATCGTCAATAGGAGTACCCAGTAAAATAATTCTGTCCTTTAAAAGTCGAGAAAAAATATCATAGGCTCGTTCACCCCTGCCTGTAGTTTCAATAACCATGGGAATGGTATAAGACATAGAAAACTCCTTTTATTTTTAAATTTCTAGGTAAAAAGATAATCTTTTTTTACAGGTTTGACTAGACCCTGTTTTCACGCAGAAAGGGAAGGACAAAAAGCAAAAAGGGGGCTTAAAGCCCCCTTTTCCCACGCTTATTTTTCTTCTTCTTGTTTATCCTGAGGGCTGTCTTCTTCTTTTGCCTTGGGAGGTACCAAGGTCACTTCTGCCTCTGAATAGATAAGCTCCATGGCCTTGTCAGCTAAAATCTTATCCTTAAGCGCAATCATCAGGTTATTTTTCTCATAAAACTCCCACACTGCATCAAAGGTCTGGCCAGAATAGGTGGCTATTTTTTGAATTTCTGCTTCCATTTCGCTTTGATCTACTGTGAGGTTCTCCTGCTGGGCAATAGCCAACAACAAAATCTCAGACTTGGCAATATCCTCAGCTTCAGCCCTATATTCCTCTTTTAAATCCTCCAGGGTCTTGCCTGTGGATTCCAGGCTTTTACCCTGTCTTTCCAGCCTATCTATGTATTTTCTAATTTTTTGTTCTAAATGAAACTCCACCAAAGAAGGAGGCAATTCAAATTCCACCTTTTCCTTAAGGTCATCCAAAAGTTTTTTCTGAGCCACACTCTTATTTAGTTCCTTGCGGGTGGCAGTATAGGACTTTCTAATGGAGTCCTTTAATTCTTCTAAGTTTTTGAAGTTTCCAGCCTTTCGGGCAAAACCATCATCTAAAGCAGGCAATTTCTTTTCCTTAACAGCGTGTAAGGTTACCTGCATTTTAATAGTCTTACCGGCCAAATCTTTGTTAATAAAATCTTCAGGCAAGGCAACTTCACCTTCGCCGGTTTGTCCGGACTTAAGGCCATAGATAATCTTTTCAAAGTCTTCTAAAGCCTGACCTTCTCCTAACACCAATTGAAAATTGGTAGCTGCAATCCCTTCTAAAGGCTTATCCCCATCAAAGGCCTTAAAATCAACCACCACTGCCTCTCCAGGCTTGGGCTCTCTATCTTCATCAATAACCACAAATTCAGCCATTCTCTCCTGCAGTCTCTTGATTACAGCTTCAACCTCTTCTTCCTCTACAACCACTTCCTCTTCTTCTACCTTAAGCCCCTTATATTCTGGCAGTTCAAACTGAGGAGCAACTTCAAAGCTAAAAGAATAGCTAAAGTCTTCTCCCTTTTTAAACTCTCCAGCATCCACATCAATGCGAGAAAGAGGAGCAATTTTTAACTCATTTAAAATTTCATTTATATGTAAATTAATAAGGTCTGTCTGAGCTTCATTATAAATCTGCTTTTTAAATCTGCTCTCTATAACCGAAGCAGGCACTTTACCTTTTCTAAATCCTTTTAAATCCACATCTCTGCGATAAAGGGCAATAGTTGCCCCCAAGGCTGCATTTACTTCTTCCGCAGGTACCTGAACCTTTACCTTTCTCTTAACAGCAGAGACTTCTTCCACTTGATATTCCATAACTTAAAAAACCTCCTTAAAATGACTGGTGCGAGAGGGGGGACTCGAACCCCCACGGACAAGCCGCTGGATCCTAAGTCCAGTGCGTCTACCAATTCCGCCACTCTCGCAAAAGAGAAAATTTCATTTAATCTGCACCCAAGCTGGTTGTCAACTAAAGATTGGGCTTTTTCTTGATTTTTAGTTGTTCTGGCTTGAGTTAAATAAGAGACTTTAACAGAAATTAACTAGTTGGGGACAAAAAAGAAATTTATTTGACTTCAAAGGAGAATTAAAAACTTAAATAGCCAGGGAAGTTGCCTGCTTCCTCTTGCTATTTATTTTCCAAAAGGAAAATAAAAGCTCAGAGGGCTTAAACCTCTCTGAGCTTTTTCAATTTTCACTTCACTTATTTGTAGTAAGCTCTTTTTGCAACTCTTTTCTAAACTCTATCTGCTTTTTCAACAGTTCAGCTCTAAGTTCAGCAATTTTCTTATTCAGCTTTTCAATTTTCTTAACATCAGGATTGTTCTTAAACAATTCTGCATTAAGCTCTGTTTGAACACTCCAGAGTTCCTGGTTTAAGGGATAAACCTGGTTATGAAACTTCTGTCTCAACTCAAAGAACTTTTGTTGTTGTTCTGGGCTATAATTAAATCCACCGTACATCATGCCAGGCCCCATACCGTAACCACCAAACATCATACCAGGTCCAGGGCAGTGACCTCTACCATAACCGCCAAACATCATACCCGGCCCCATACCATAATACCCTGGTCCAACTTCATCTCCATCTTGCTCATAGCCGTACATCATACCAGGCCCCATGCCATAGCCATAATATCCTGGCCCCCTAAAGGCAAAAGCAGAAGCTACTAAAGCCAAAGTTAAAACCAGTGCTCCTAAACTAAACCACCTTTTCATAAAAAGCCTCCTTTTTTAAATTTCAGATGTCGTTCTCAGTTATACAGTTAACATGCCAAAGATAAAAAACTATTCATTTTAGATGGTTACACGAAGTATGCTTTTATTTCCAGAATTAAAAAGTGCAAATTATCGCACTTATTTTCTCTCTAAAGGTGCAAAAAGTGCAACCACTTTTAAGACAACAAATCTTTCTTTTTTTCTTCAAATTCCTGCTTATCTATTTCACCTCGAGCGTATCTTTCTTTTAAAATTTCCAGAGGAGTTTTTTCTTTACCAGGATACTCCCCTGGCCTCCCAGCACTCTGCCTAATTAAGACCCATATAAGCCCAATCACCAGGATGAGAAAAATTAGCATACCCCAGCCCATGCCAAACCCCATCCCATAGGGATGATAACCATAACCAAATCCAGCCATTTGAAGCCTCCTTTTTATTTTCTCATATAAAATTCCTTCAAAAAAAATCAATAAAAATAAAAACAAGTTATAAAAAAGAGAAAGGAAAAGGGAGTTGTCCTTTATTTAATTTTCTGCCATGGAAAAAGGGAAAAAGATAGCTTTTCTTAACTTAAAAACAATTCAATCTAGGAGTGTATTATGGGCTTTTTTAGAGGAAGAAGACTTAGAAGAACTACTGCTCTCAGGGAAATAATAGCTGAAACCAGACTACACCCTGAAGACCTGGTTCAGCCTTATTTTGTGGTGGAAACTGAAGACAGTTCCTTTTGCCAGGAAATAAGTTCCATGCCTGGACAATATCAACTATCTTTACCAAAACTCAAGGAAAAAGTGGGACAAGCAGTAGAAGCAGGACTTAAGAGTCTTATTCTCTTTGGGATTCCTGCTCACAAGGATGAAGTTGCCAGCGAGGCCTATAATCCAGATGGAATCATCCAAAAAAGCGTCAAGACCCTAAAAGAAGCCTATCCAGAACTAATAATCATCACAGATGTTTGTCTCTGTGAGTATACTTCACATGGGCATTGCGGGATTATTAAAGACAAATATGTGCAAAACGACTCCACTTTAGAGCTTCTGGCCAAAACAGCCCTTTCCCATGCTCAAGCTGGAGCAGACATTGTGGCCCCTTCGGATATGATGGACGGCAGGGTAAAGGCCATTAGAAAGGCCCTTGATAAAAAGGGATTTGTAGAAACGCCTATTATGTCCTATGCGGTCAAATACGCCTCTTCCTTTTATGGTCCTTTTCGAGAAGCAGCTGAAAGCGCTCCCCAGTTTGGAGACAGAAAATCCTATCAAATGGACCCCAGGAATTCTTTAGAGGCCTTGCGGGAAGCTAAGGCAGATATCAAAGAAGGAGCAGATATCCTTATGGTAAAGCCTGCTTTACCATACCTGGATATCCTTCGCCTCTTAAAAGACAACTTTGCCTATCCCCTGGCAGCCTACCAGGTAAGTGGAGAATATGCTCAAATCAAAGCAGCTGTTCAAAAGGGCTGGTTAGATGAAAAAAGCGTAGTACTGGAAAGCCTAATCGCTATAAAACGGGCAGGAGCAGAACTTATTTTATCCTATTTTACAGAACAAGTTTTAAAATGGATTTAAAACCAGAGTTTAATCCCAAAGTATTTATACCCTTCTTTCTTTTAGTCTGGATAGTTGGCTTTGGCTCTTATTCCTATGTGGAGATTACCTCTATCCCTAAACAAAATATACAAAGAGCCAAAGAAATTGGCGAAACCACGGCCAAATTGGTTCTGCTTATGCGCAAGTGGAATGCCCAAAAGGGAGGAGTATATGTTGAAGCAAGCCCAAATACTCCTCCTAACCCTTACCTTAAAACCCCTGATAGAGACATTCAGACCCAAAACAAATTCTTAACTAAAGTAAATCCTTCCTACATGGTCAAACAACTATCTGAGTTAAGTTATAAACAAGAAAAAGTTAAATTCAAAATGCTAGGAACTCATCCTCTAAATCCAGATAATTTACCCAAGGGCAAAGAAAAAGCCTGGGTAAATTCTTTATTAAAAACAAAGAATCCCCTCTTTTTTCTAGAAAAAAAAGAAAAGCAGGACTTTTTTTACTATCTTTACCCCTTAAAAGCTGAAAAAGAGTGTTTAACCTGTCATAATAAGCTGGACAGTGAACACCAGCACCAGGTGGGAGAAACCCTGGGAGCTCTGCTTATTAACTTTCCCTTCCAACGCCTCTCCATTTATCCTACCCTAGGAATGCACATTCTTATCCTGCTTTCTGGTTGTTTTTTTATCTGTTTTTTAGGGCAAGAGTTAAAGGATTCTTATACTAAAATAGAAAACCAGGCCTATACAGATGCTCTGACTGGAATATGGAATAGAAGATATTTTAATCAGCGCATTTTAGAAGAAATAAACCGAAGTAAAAGGCATCATTATCCTCTTAGCTTAATTCTAATAGACATTGACTTTTTTAAAAAATACAATGATACCTATGGTCACCTGCAGGGAGATGTAATACTTAAGACTGTAGCCAGCCATATTTTAAAAGAACTAAAAAGAAAAGAAGACCTGCTCTGTCGCTTTGGAGGAGAAGAATTTATTGTTTTACTACCCCATGTAAGCTTAGAAGGAGCTCAATATCTGGCTGAAAAAATTCGGCAAAGAATAGAAAGTCTAACCATTGAACATGAAAAATCACCCTGGGAAAGAATAACTATTAGCCTGGGAGTAACCACCTATAAAGGCACTTCTCCAGAAAAGTTCATCGAGCAGGCAGACCAGGCCCTCTACCAGGCCAAAAATAAAGGTAGAAATAGAGTAGAATATCTTTAAGCCCACTTTTTTCTTGACTAAATTCTGCTCATACTAAACAATTGCTGGCAATATAAATTTTAGGGAGGGAAAATGGGATTATCCAAACAATATTTAATTGATGACCTGTCGCATAAAGATGCCTGGCGTTTATTCAGAATAATGGCTGAATTTGTGGATGGTTTTGAAAACCTGAATGACTTAGGCCCTGCTGTCTCCATTTTTGGCTCAGCCAGAGTAAGTCCAGAAGAAAAAGAATACCAGTTTACTTATCAGATAGCCAAACAATTGGCTGAAGCTGGATATGGAGTCATCACTGGAGGTGGGCCTGGTCTAATGGAAGCCGGAAATAAAGGGGCTTTAGAAGGCGGGGGAAAGTCTGTAGGTTTGCACATCCATTTACCCTTTGAACAAAAGCCCAATGAATACACCACCCTGCGTTGTGATTTTCGCTACTTTTTTGTCCGCAAGGTAATGTTTATCAAGTATGCCATGGCTTATGTAGTCATGCCTGGTGGCTTTGGCACCCTGGATGAACTGAGCGAAGCCCTGGTCCTTACTCAAACCAGAAGAATAAAACCCTTTCCCATCATTTTGGTGGGCAAAGATTTTTGGTCTCCCTTACTGGACTGGTTTAAAAACAAGCTCTTGCCCAAAAAATTTATTAAGGAGCAGGATTTTGATATCTTTTTTGTGGTAGATGAGGCAGAAGAAGTCTTAAACATCATCAAAAGACTGGTAATTATCTAGCCATGCACAACCCCTTTAAGAAACTTCCCAAGGAAAAGTTTCCTGAAAAAAGGGAAAAACCTAAAATAAAGCCTGCGCCCAAAAAGGAGGAGGACTTAGAGCTTTTTTGGCAGGCCATGGCTGATGTAGAGCCTTTAAAACAAAAAGGACCAGAAATAACCTTACCCAAAAAAAGTAAGGTCAAAGTACAAGAGCCCAAAGAATGGGAACAGTTTTTTACAGGTAATTTTGAATTTCTGGTGGAATATACTGATGAATATTTGCAAGGTTCTGTTAAAGGGGTTAATCAAAAGGTTCTAAACAAGTTAAAAAGAGGCGAGTTTAGTATAGAGGCCACTCTGGATTTACATGGCTTTACAGTAGATGATGCCAAGATAACCTTTTTAGAATTTGTGCGAGACAACTATTTACAAAACAAACGCTGTTTATTAATTATTACCGGCAGAGGAATTAACTCTCCTTTGGGCCTGGGGGTGCTCAAAAGAGAAGTACAATCCTGGCTTACCAGAGAGCCACTTAAACGGATAGTTTTAGCCTTCTGTTCAGCTCTACCATGTCATGGGGGAGCAGGAGCGATTTATGTTTTGCTTAGAAAGTACAAAAAAAGTAGAGGTAAAATTATTTGGGATCGTTATCTTTACCCCTCTTAAGTAAATGCCCTTGGAAGTAACTGTAGAAAAGCTTGTTTGGCGGGGTAAAGCCTTAGCTAAAACCAAAGAAGAAAAAATTATCCTTATTTCTCCGCCCTGCTTCCCCCAGGAACAAGTACTCGTTGAAATCTATAAAGAAAAAAAGGATTTTTGTTTAGCCACCTGCCAAAAAGTCCTATTTTCCCCCTGGCGTAGAAAACATCCCTGTCCCCATTCTCCAGTTTGTGGCGGTTGTACTTTTGGGCATGTACGCGCCCAGGATGGACTGATTTTTAAAAAGCAAATCTTAGAAGACGCCTTACAAAGAGGCTTAAAACAAAAAATAGATTTTTTAATCACTCCTTCTCCCAAAAACTGGAGATATCGCTACAGAGGAGAGGTCTTTGTCCACAAAGGAAAGCCCTGCTACTATCAGTTAAATTCCCATAAAACCTTTCCCATTCAGGATTGCCTGCTTTTGGATAAAACCCTGGGCCACAACCTTAAAAATCTGGTCCAAAACAAATCTAAGGGTTCCTATGTAGTGGCCAGTTCACCGCAGGGAAAAACCAGTATAGAAGGAGATGAGGAACTTTTAAGCTTTCCCTTAAAAAACTTGCCCCTAACCTATTTTCTCTCTGCCAATACCTTCTTTCAGGCCAATTTTAGGCTCAACAACCTGCTCATAGAACGGGCGTGTACGCTTTTAAAAGAGGAAGAAAGGATAGCTGACCTTTACGGAGGAATGGGCAACTTTGCCTTGGCTTTGGCCTATCTGGGGAAAAAAGTGCTCCTGGTGGAGGAAAACCCCAAAAGCCTGGAGTTAGCCAAATATACTGCTCAGTTTAACCAGTTAAAACTAACGCTAGCCCGGGCCAATCTAAATAAAGACCTGGAACCAGTAAGCAGGTTTAAACCAGAGGCAGTTATCATTGACCCGCCCCGAAGTGGAGCTCCCAACCTGCACAATATTGCCCATCTCTCTGGATTAAAAAAAATAGTCTGGATTTCTTGCGATATAGTAAATACTTTAAGGGACTTAAAACCTTTCTGGAAACAGGGTTTTAACCTTACTTATCTGGAATTTTTGGACATGTTTCCCCAAACCTATCATTTAGAGGTAATTTTAGTTCTGGAAAAAACTTAAGTCATTTTCCGGGCATATCCCCGTAAACTGACCAAAAAATCACCTAGCTTTTGGGTGGTGTCATTACCAATAATCAAAGTGGTACGCATGTCCACCACTTCTAAATTCAAATCCTTTAAAGTGGTTAAAATAAACTTTTCCCTATCCAGGCTAAGATTTTTTCCTATCGCCACCCAGGTATGGGGAGGACGAAAGCGTAAAAAAATTTCTTTAGCTCTTTTTAGCTGCCAGGTCCTTTTTTTACTCCTGGGATTATAAAGCACCGTAACCAGGTCAGACTGGGCCAGGGCCAAAAGCCTGCCTTCTATCTTTTCCCAGGCAATAAGCAAATCACTTAAACTCACACAGGCAAAGTCCAGCATAAGAGGAGCACCCACTTTAGCTGCCAGATATTGCCCGGCACTTACTCCGGGAATGATTTCCACAGGCAAAAACTTTTCTCTTTTCTGCATTAATTCTAAAACCAGGCCAGCCATTCCATAAATGCCAGGGTCACCTGAGGACACAACTCCCACAATTAAGCCTTCTTCTGCCAATTCCAGGGCCTTTTCCACCCTTAAAATCTCCTGGCCCATGCCTGAAGAAAAGATTTGTTTGTGCTCAAAATGGTCTCTTACCAGCTCCAGATACTTGTGATAACCCACCAGAGCCTGACATTTACTCAAAATTTCTTCAGCATAAAGCGTTCTATATTTTTTATCCCCAGGCCCTATTCCCAGGACAAAAATTGCTCCTGAGCCAGGGCAATGGTGGTATTTTTCCATACCATTCTCCTTAAAATAAGTTTGGGCTGATGACTGGCTAAAAGGCAGGCTGGTTCAGCCACAGCAGGTACACCCACCTTCTTTAAGACAAAGGAAGAACCTGGCAAAACATAGGGAGAGGTCAGTATCCTTTCCTTTTTCAAAAAAAGTAAGGGAATCTTTAGCTCCCGGGAAAGGGCTAATAAGCCTGGCTCTCCTTTTTTTACTTCTAGGGTAGCAATGTGCCTTACTCTAGTAATATCCACCTCTACCTTGGCCAAAGCCCTAAGTAAGGCCTCTTTTAAGTCTTCTAGACTCACCCCTTTTCTACAGCCCAGGCCGACCACAATATCCTTACGAGCTTCTGAAGCAGTGGTGATAACAGGAAGGGCACCTAAAACATTGGCCACTGCATAAGCCAGCAGGTTGGCTCCACCTTCGTGTCCGGAAAGCAAACTAAAAACAAACCTGCCTCCAATATCTGCCACTACCACTGCAGGGTCCACAGTTTTATGAACGAGTAAAGGGGCAATACTTCGCACTGCAATCCCACTAGCCCCTAAAAAAACTATCCTGGAATAAACCCTCCAAATCTCTGGGATAACTTCTCCTACTTTAGGAAAAGAGATACCTTCTTTAGCGCCTATACTTTCATGAAAATAGATACTTCCCCCCAGTTCTTCCTTTAACCTCTCGGCCAAAGAGTATCCTTCCCTGGAAAAGGTAATATAAGCTATAGCCATTTACTTCCTACCACAAGGGCTGGGCCCTTAACTTGAGGTAAATTTTCACTGCTCTTTAAGGCTAACACCCTTTCTTCAGGCAAGGTTAAGTTTTCTAGATAAAAAAACTTACCCAGGGAAAATAAAAATTCCTGTTCTTTAAGCCAGCTCAAATCCCTATCCAGAAAAAATACCCAGTGCTCAAAGGATAAAAGGTCCTCTGGCTTCAACAAAGGCCTTCGGCCGTGAAAACTGCTTACAAACAATTTTTCTCTATCCAGCCCCAGTCTGGCTAAAGCCACTTCAACCACACTTATACCTGGAATAATTACACAATTTTTACGGCCAACTTCTTTTAAGACCAGCCTGGCCAAACTAAACTGCAAGGGAGAGCCACTTACCAGTAATCCCACCTTTACTTTGTGTATTTCCTGCTTTAAAAAGCCTATTTCTTTCTGTAAAGATGAGGAAAGTTCTCTTTTTATTCCTTTAAATTCAGGGAAAAAATCCAAAAACATCTTTTTGCCAACAAGCAAATCCTGCTCCAGGGCCTTTTCTCTGGCTACAGGCAATAAATAAGAAGGATTTCCTGGACCACAGCCAATAATACTAAGCTTAGGCATAAGCGATAATTTCACTCTTGTAATTTATAAAGTAAACCCTTAAGCTATTAACCATGAGATTAAAATTATCCAGAATTGACTTTTTTACATCCTTTAACATTTTATGAATAATATCCGGATTATCTAAAGTCAGAAAAAAATCCTCTACAGTGTTAAAACTATCTGGATTAAAGCCATAACTGGCAAGAGCTTTTAAGGCAGAAGAAGAGTATTTGCTGTGGGTGTAAAATTCTTTACTTAAAAATTTCAAGAGTTTTCCTGGATGGCTTAGAATAACCAAGTCTTTTACCTCTTTTTCCTCTAAAAAGGAAAAGGCTGTCTGCCAATCATTACCTACTTCTACGATATGCTCTGCAGAAAATTCAAGTTTTAAAGCTGCTTTTTTCCCCAAATTGCCAGCCACCAAAACCAGAGGATTTATTTTTTGGGCAAGTAAGGAATTTAAATGAAGTTCAATAGTTTTTCTAATAGCTTCTTTAGAAAAGGGCCTTACTCTGCCCGTGGTACCTAAAAGGGAAATTCCTCCTTTAATACCCAGGCGGGGATTAAAGGTTTTTAAAGCTATCCTTTCTCCCAAAGGCGCCATAAAAGTAAGCTCCACTCCTGCAGTAGAAAGGTTGTGCAGGTTTTTTGCAATCAACCTTCTTACACTGGGATTTATGGCCACTTCTCCTATGGGTAAAGGTAAACCTGGCCTGGTTATCACTCCAATCCCTTTGCCTCTTTTAAACACAATTTGCTTGTCTTCTCGAAGCAAAGCCAAACAACCTAAAGTCATTTTATGGGTGACATCAGGGTCATCACCAGCATCCTTTTTGGCCCAGGCCACAGCCTTATGGCTAGAGAGAAGTCTTGCTTTGGTAAGCACCACTCTTACCCATCTTTTATCTGGCAACAAGACCCAGATGCTTTTGAGTCTTTTAGCCTTACCCAAAAGCAAACACACGCTGGCCTTGGCCAGGGCTGCAGCATAGGTGCCTGTACTAAGTCCTGTTCTCACTTTCAGTCCAGGGTTTATGCCCGAGTTTGACAATAATGGTTACCAGATAACCGGGAAGTTTTATATCCGGGCTTGGCTGGTGAACAAGATATTCTTCTTCCTGCTCCACATAAGCAACCAGATAGGTGTCAGCCAGCAATCCTTTTTTTTCCAGTAAGTCTAAAATAGACTTTAAGTTTTTTCCAGCCTTGTAAATAACCAGCGTCTCACAGCAGGTTAAGGCCTTTTCCAGCCTTTTTACATCACTTCCAGGCAGTAAAAGAAAGCTGTCTTCCTGCAAACTAAGGGGCAGATTAAACCTGGCTGAAGCTGCCTGAAAGGCTGTAATGCCTGGAACTACATGAATCTTTTTCTTTAAAAGAGGTTGTAATAAGCTCAACAAATAACAACTGGTGCTATAAAAAAGAGGGTCTCCCAGGGTAACCTGGGCTACCACTTTGTCTTGCTCACACAACTTCACAATCTCTGTGGCTATTTTTTGCCAGTGGGCCCAGGTCTGGCTGGAATTTTTCTGCATAGGATAAGAGACCACTCTGATTTGCTGCTCCTGCACATAGGGAGAAATTATCTTTAGGGCCAAGCTTTCTTGTTTTTTTAAAGAGGCAGGGCAAAAAATAACCTCTGCCTCCTGTAAAACCTTTACTGCTCGCAAGGTAAGTAAGTCCGCACTTCCTGGACCTACTCCCAGGGCATAAAAATGTCCTTTTTTTACCTGAAAAGATTTCAATTATCCAATTCCTTATAAGCTTGTTGCAGATGCTTGACCCAGATATCTACTACACTTTCTATTTCTCCCAAGCCTTTTAAATAGGGTACACACTCAAAGCCAAGTTTAGTTAGTGTGCTTGCCCAGGAGTCTTCTTCTTTTCCAGCTAAATCATTGTGGGCATGGTCTCCAGCCACACTCATAAAAGGCATTAAATAAATTCTTTTAATTTTGTTCTTGCGCAAGTCAGGTAAAATATCTTCTAGCTCTATGCTACCTTCTACAGTAGCTAAAAACAACCTCTTATCTTTATTTTGCAACCAGTAATTAAGGCCTGCATAATATACATCTGCAGGATGTTCAGTACCATGCCCCATAAATAAAAAGGCTTCTTCTTTATTTAACTTTGGTAAAACAGGATAAAGTTTTTTTACCACTTCTTTCACATCCTTACTGGAATAAAGAAGGGGTTTACCCAGGCTAATCTTTTTAAACCCCTTGGGTAAATGGGCAAAACTATTTACTACCTGCTTAAGATAGTCAAATTCTTCTCCAGGAATTACATGCAAAGACTGCACTACCACTTCACTAAACCCCTGCTCCAACATTTTGGCCAAAGCCAGGGGAGGAGAATCAATCTGCTTCCCTTCTTTAGCCAGTTTGTTTCTTATTTTTTTAGAAGTATAAGCCCAGTAAACAGGCGTTCTGGGAAAGGCTTTTTTAACCTTCTGGTCAATAAGCTCATAAGCCTTTTCCGCTTGCTGATAAGAAGAACCAAAAGTTACCAACAAAATCCCCTGCTTTGCGGTTTGAGCCAGGGTCTGGCCAGAAAAAAGACTAAAAAAAAGAAAAAAAAGGCTGAAAATAAAGGAGAAAGAATAGGACATAACAAACCCCCTTCAATTTTTTGGGGCTAGCCAAAAAAAGACACGCGTTTGGGTAAAGCCCCCGTTACCCAAACGGTCCAGACTTTTTCTGGCAGGTCTTCCGGCTCACCCCCCTAAACTTCGGCCTTCCCACCTTTTTAGGCAGTGGCACACCAGGAAGTTTAGGTTTTCTTAGGGCTCACGGCGGCGGGACCGCTCCTGATTTGCACAGGATTCCCTATTAAGCCTGAGTTAGGCACCAGAAAAAGTTAAAGAACCTTATTTTAAGCCTATTTCCTCATCTGTGAGATAGCAGGCAGGGTCTGGAGCCCAGATATCGCCATAATAGGCTTCAGCTCTAGCCCTGAAATTACCTGCACAGATGTTTAAATACTTACACTTAGCACATCTACCTTTTACATAAGCCTTTTTGTTTTTTAACTTTTGCAACAGTTCAATCCTGGGATCTTCCCAGATTTCAGAAAAAGGCCTTTCCAGGACATTGCCAAAGGTGTGATTACGCCAGAACTGATCTGCGTGAACGCTTCCATCCCAGGAAATACAACCTATTCCTCTTCCAGAATTATTGCCTTCGTTAAACTGCAAAAGCTCGTACACCTCTGCTGCCCTGGCGGGATTTTCTTTTAACAACCTTAAGTAAACATAAGGGCCATCAGCGTGATTATCTACAGTCAAAACTTCTTTTTTCTTGCCCCTGGCAAATAGTTCCTGGGTCAAGTCCATAATCAAATCTACCACTTTCCTGGTCTCAGCATGATCCAAATCCTCTTTAATCAACTCTGAGCCTCGACCAGAATAGACTAAATGATAAAAACATACCCGGGGAATTTCCCTTTCCTCTAAAATCTTAAATATCTTGGGAACTTCCTCTACATTTCTCTTATTGATGGTAAAACGCAATCCTACCTTTAAACCTTCTTTTTGACAGTTTTCTACGCCTTCCATGGCCTTTTGAAAGGAGCCAGGTACTTTGCGAAAGCGGTCGTGCACCTCTTCTCCCCCATCCAGGGAAATCCCCACATAAGAAAGCCCTACCTCTTTTAACTCCTTGGCCTTTTCCCTGGTAATAAGAGTGCCATTGGTGGAAATAACTGCACGCATGCCCTTGGATACAGCATAATGGGCAAGCTCTACCAAATCCTTTCGCACCAAGGGCTCTCCACCACTAAATAACAGTACAGGAGCGCCATAACTGGCCAGATCATCAATAATCTCTTTGGCCCTGGTGGTAGAAATTTCATCTACTCCTTCTTCACTTACTGCCTGGGCATAACAATGCACGCAACGCAAGTTACACCTTTTGGTCATATTCCAGACTACTACCGGTTTTTTGTCTTTGGAAAATTGGAGCAAATGGGAAGGTAATTTTTTAGAATGCCTGCCATAACGCAAGGCATCTGAAGGCTCAATATTATCACAATAAAGCTTGGAAATACCTATCATAACAACCTCTTTTTCTATTGAATAATTTTTGTAGGTGGTTTTACAAAACCAAGGCTTTCTTCCAATTGGTGCTTAGAAAGCTCTAAGCTTTTTCTCAATTCTTGTCTGGTTTTTAAAGGCAATTTATCAAATTCATCTTCAGCAATTAACTTTTTAAGCTTTAACATCTCCAGGCGAATTTTTACAATTCTGGATTTAAACTTTTCATCAGGAGGTAAAATTTGCTCTGCCAATCTGGTCAGATACAATATTTCTTCTGTAGTTTTATGAAAATAGGCTGGCTTTAATTCTGCTTTCAACCTTTGCTGAAGTTTAATCTGTCGCCAAAAAGCCTTTAATTTTTTAAACATAATTTAACACTCTCTAGACCAAGAACTTAAACACCAAAAAGAGACTTAGCCCTAAAATAAAAGGAGTCAGGAGTAAAGCCAAAATTACCCGGGTATAAGTGGTCTCATGTACCTTTTTATAAGCTATTATACTCAACACCATGGACCAAAGGGCACCTACAAACTGGCCAATCCCAGGAATAATGCCCAGAATCAAAGGTGAACTGGCATAACTTATGGCTCTAAAAGTACCTTCAAAACCTTTATTCCCGGCCCGAAAAATACTCAAAAAAAGATGATTAAGCCCGGCTGCCAAAAAAAGAGCTCCTGTCAAGAGCAAGGGATAAAAAATAAGTATTAGTAAAGAGCCAAAACCCATGGCTGAAAGGCCCACAAGCCCACCTAGCTGAGCGTTTTCCTGTTGTAAGTGCGGGAATATGCCCAGCATTTCCCACAAAAAAGTAAAAATTGCCTGGACTTCAGCTAGCAAAAGATAATAAACTAAGGGCTTACCAAAGCCATTAAACTCCATTTGACTAAAGAACTTTCCAGGAGAAAACAAAGTTTTCTTTAAGGTCAAAAAAAACCCAGGGAAAAAACCATAATTTTCCAGATGCTCCCAGGGGATCTCTTCTTTTGGGTCGGTTTTTTGCTCTTTTTCAACCTTTTCTTCAGATAAGACTTGAGGGTCTTCTTCTGGTTTTAGACCTTCTAACTTTTCCCACAAACCTTCTGCCTGGGGCTTTTCCTTTTTCTCTTTTTCCTCCAGAGAAGATTCTGCTAAAACCTCCTGAGTGGTCTCTTTTTCTACAGGTGTAGGTGTTATTTCTGGCTCCCTTTTTACTTCTTCTTCCTGACTAAAACTAGGAATAAAAGATGGGGCAGGCTCTGCTTTTCTAAATTCAAATTTATGGGCACACTTAGGGCAGGTAGCCCGGGTTGCCTTGGGAGGTATTTTTTCCTCAGGCACATCCCGGCTAAAACCACAATTAGGGCAACTTATTTTCATTGTTTTTACTCCCTTATTTATATTGTGTTTTTCCTAGTCTATTTTCTTAATCATTTAGTAATTAATTATCAAGTAAACTAAAAAAAGAGAAAAGGGCAATTTTTTTATAAGCTTAAAAACTTGCTAAAACCCATCCTTTGAGGTTAAACCTCTTTTTATAGATTGTTAGAGGAGGAATATATGTTTTTAGAATTACAACCAGAACTTGAATACAAAGTTAAAGATATGTCCCTGGCTGATTTGGGGTTAAAGGAAATGGCCCTGTCTGAAAATGAAATGCCAGGTCTTATGGCTTTGCAAGAAAAGTATGGGGAAGAAAAGCCCTTAAAGGGCTTAAAAATCATGGGCAGTTTGCACATGACCATTCAAACTGCCATGCTTATCCAGACCCTTCACAAACTAGGCGCAGATATCCGCTGGGCTTCCTGTAATATCTTTTCCACCCAGGACCAGGCTGCAGCTGCAGTGGTTAAAGCTGGCCTGGCCAAGGTCTTTGCCTGGAAAGGGGAAACCATTGAAGAATACTGGTGGTGTACAGAACAAGCCCTGACCTGGCCTGATGGCTCTGGTCCTGACCTTATTGTAGATGACGGAGGGGATGCCACTCTATTTATCCATCTGGGAGTAAAAGCAGAAAAAGATCCTTCCTTTCTGGAACAAACCTTTGAGCACAAGGACATGCAGGTTCTGGTAGAAAGATTAAAACACAGCTTAAAAAAAGACCCAGAAAAATGGACACGCATTGCTAAAAACATCAGGGGAGTTTCTGAAGAAACCACCACAGGAGTTCATCGCTTGTATCAGTTAGAAAAAACTGGAGAGCTGCTTTTCCCAGCTATCAATGTTAATGACTCTGTGACCAAATCCAAGTTTGATAACCTGTATGGTTGCAGGGAATCTTTAATCGATGGAATCAAAAGAGCTACAGATGTAATGATTGCAGGTAAAGTAGCTGTGGTCTGTGGCTATGGAGATGTGGGCAAGGGCTGTGCCCAGGCCCTGAGAGGTATGGGAGCTAGAGTGATTATCACGGAAATTGACCCCATCTGTGCCCTGCAAGCTGCCATGGAGGGTTATGAAGTAAAAACCATGGAAGAAGTGGCTCCCCTGGGAGATATCTTTGTCACTGCTACTGGTTGCTGTGATGTCATTCGAGGCGAACATATGGAAAGGATGAAAAATGAAGCCATAGTCTGTAATATTGGACATTTTGATTCAGAAATAGAAATGAGCTATCTGGAAAACAATCCCAAATGTAAAAGAATCAACATAAAGCCCCAGGTGGACAAGTGGATTTTGGAATCTGGTAAGTCCATTATTGTTCTGGCAGAAGGAAGATTGGTCAATCTAGGTTGTGCTACAGGCCATCCCAGTTTTGTAATGAGCGCCAGTTTTACCAACCAGGTACTGGCTCAAATAGAACTGGCCAAAAACCAATATGAGCCCAAAGTTATGGTCTTACCTAAAAAACTGGATGAAGAAGTAGCCAGATTACATTTAGACAGACTAGGCGTTAGACTGGAAAAATTAACTCCCAAACAAGCTGAGTACTTAGGCGTACCCATTGAAGGTCCTTATAAGCCAGAGCATTATAGATATTAAAACCTAAAAAAAGAGCCACTCTTAAGAGTGGCTCTTTTTTTATTTTATCCTTTTTAAATAAGTTTAAATCTTACAGGCAGTCTTTAAATCTTCTACTGCATCAGTCTTTTCCCAGGTAAAATCCACATCTTCTCTTCCAAAGTGGCCATAACATGCGGTTTTCTTATAAATGGGACGAAGCAAGTTAAGCCTTTTGATAATGGCAAAAGGTCTGAGGTCAAAGACTTCCATTACTGCCTTTTGCAAGGTTTCATCTGGCACCACTCCTGTGCCTCCAGTGGTGACAAATACAGAAACAGGCTCAGCCACGCCAATGGCATAGGCAATTTGCACTTCACACTTCTTGGCCAAGCCTGCAGCCACAATGTTTTTGGCAATATACCTGGCCATATAAGCAGCAGAGCGGTCCACCTTGGAAGGATCTTTACCAGAAAAGGCACCTCCTCCGTGATGGCCCATGCCACCATAGGTATCCTGAATAATTTTTCGACCTGTAAGCCCACAGTCTCCTTGAGGGCCACCCACGACAAAACGGCCGGTGGTATTGATATAGATTTTAATCTGCTTTCTATCCACCATGTCTTCAGGCAAGGTCTTAAAAATAACTTCCTCTTTAATGGCTTCTACCAGATCTTCATAAGACACATTTTCATTGTGCTGGGCAGCCACCACTACACTATCAATACGGGTGGGGACCCCTTTTATGTACTCAATGCTCACTTCTGTTTTTCCATCTGGGCGTAAAAAGTCTAAAATATTATTTTTACGCACATAGGAAAGCCTTCTAGACAACTTATGAGCCCAATAAATGGGAGCAGGCATAAGCGTGGGAGTCTCTTCTACAGCAAAGCCAAACATCATTCCCTGATCTCCAGCTCCCTGCTCTTCTGGATTTTTCCGATTTACACCCATGGCAATGTCTGGAGATTGCTTGTCAATGGAAGAAATAACTGCACAGGTAGCATAATCAAAGCCCATAGCAGCATCTGTATAGCCAATGTTCTTCACAGTTTCTCTGACAATCTCTGGAAAGTCCGCATAAGCAGTGGTGGAAATTTCACCAGCAATAAAGGCCAAACCAGTGGTAACCAGAGTTTCACAGGCCACTCTAGCATTGGGGTCCTGGCCAATAATTGCATCTAAAATAGCATCAGAAATCTGGTCTGCAACTTTATCTGGATGCCCTTCAGTAACAGATTCTGAGGCAAAATAGTATTTTTCTGAAGTTAAAAGCATTGTTTCCTCCTTACTTCTTGTTTTTTTTAGGTGTTTCATCAGGATTTATGATCCCACCTGAAATAAGCAACTTAAAAGAATCTTCCACACTCATCTCCAGAGGAATGACCTCTTCTTCTGGCACCACCAGGTAATAGCCTGAAGTGGGGTTGGGAGTGGTGGGAACATAAATGTTTAACACCTTTTTTTTGGTTTTCTGCTGGATTTCACCAACAGCAACTCCCGTTACATAACCTAAAGAATACACTCCATCCTTGGGAAATTCAACCAAAACCACTCTTTTAAAGTCCTTACTTCCTCCATTTAAAATGGTCTCAATAAGCTGTTTTACAGAAATATAAAACTTATTTACCAAGGGAATTTTGGAAATAATATATTCCCAGAGTGCAACCAGTTTACTTCCCAGATAATTTCTAACCAGAACGCCTGTAAAGAGTAAAATAAAAAATAAAACAATAATCCCTAAACCAGGCACTGGGAAAGGTAAAAAGTTCTCTGGCCTATAGGCTGGGGGAATAAGGAGTAAAATCCTATCAATCCAGGTAATAGTAAACTTTAAAAAATAAAAAGTCGCTGCCAGAGGGGTAAGAAAAAGTAGTCCGGCAATTAAGTTGGCCTTGATAAAAGACCTAAAACGCTTAAAAAGAGTAGGCTTTTCTTCTGACACTTATTTTACTCTCTTAATCTTATTCTCTTTACCCACCAGCACAATCTTAGGTTTATGAGAATTTATCTCTGCAGGGGTTAAATGGGTATAAGCGGCAATTATCACCTTATCTCCTGGCTTTCCCTTGTGAGCAGCAGCGCCATTTAAAGCAATCTCACCTTTTTTGCCCAGAATAGCATAGGTGGCAAACCTCTCTCCATTATTTAAATTATAGACCTCAACCTTTTCAAAAGGCAAAATACCACTGGCTGTTAAGAGCTCTGGACAAATGGAAATACTACCCTCATAATCCAGTCTGGCTTCAGTAACAGTAGCCCTGTGAATTTTTGCCAATAAAAACTCTCTAAACATCTAAACTTCCTCGCAACAAAAGATTATCTATCAATCTGGCCTTGCCCACCTGCATGGCTACAGCCATAAGGGCCTTGTCTTCTATTCTCTCAAGGGATGTAAGTTCAAAGGGATGCACAATCTCCAGGTAATCTAACTTTCCCAAAGGGATCTGCTCTTGATAAAAATTTTGCACCCTTTCTTTTATCCTGCTAGTTTCTACTTCTCCCTGCTCTACCAGCTTCTTGGCCAGAAGAAGTCCCTGATAGATATTGGCTGCTTGCTTTCTCTCCTCTTTAGAAAGGTAAACATTTCTAGAACTCATGGCCAGGCCATCTGGCTCTCTTACAATGGGATGGCCTACTACTTTTACTCCCACATTTAAGTCTTCAACCATTTTCTTTATAATTATAAGCTGCTGCCAATCCTTTTGCCCAAAAACTGCAAAATCTGGCTGGCAGATATTAAATAACTTTAAAACTACTGTACATACTCCCTGAAAATGGGTAGGCCTGCTCCTGCCGCACAAAAACTTATCCAGCTTGTCCACTCGTACATAAGTCAAATGATTGAGAAGATACATCTCCTCCTTGCCGGGAGTAAAAAGGATATCTACGTCCTGCTCCTGAGCAAGTTTTTTATCCCTTTCCAAATCCCTGGGATAGGCTTCAAAGTCTTCTCCTGGGCCAAACTGGGTTGGGTTGACAAAAAGCGAAACAAGGACCAAATCAGAATGCTTGCGGGCATAGCGCATAAGGCTTAGGTGCCCTTCGTGGAAATACCCCATGGTAGGCACCAGGGAAATGACCTTTCCTTCCTGCCGGGCCTTTTGTACCCTTGCTTGAATTTGGGAAATTACAGAAATCTGTTCCATAGCTATCTCTAAACTAAAAAGGTTAAAAAAAAAACTATTACTTGTCTAGAAAAATGACTGCAGAAAATAGGTGTATATCCTGTGGTAAATGCCTAAGTGTTTGCCCTTTATTTTTAAGCACCCTAAGGGAAGACTTGGGACCGCGAGGGAAATGGTTCTTACTCTCCAAGGCCCCTCAAATCAAGCCCAAAATCCTGGAAAAACTAGCCAGCTACTGTCTGGGTTGTGAACGCTGTGCTAAAGTATGCACGCAGGGTTTAAACTTTGCTCAAGAACTGGCTAAACTCAAAGCCAAAAATAAATTTGTTAGTGAGCACTTATATGCCTGGATTTTAGACCAGTTGCCCAGGGAGCCTCTAAAAAGAATCACCCCTTCTCTACTCTCACTTACTTCCAAGAAAAATGTATTTACGCCTTTTCCTGAACAATTATACCTTTCCTGCACCCAAAAGTTAAACTGGTCCACTGAGGTGGTGATATTTTCTGGTTGTTTAGGGCCCTATTTCCCCCATTTAAGGTCAAAACTAGAAAAAATGCTAGGACTACTGGGATTAAGGGTTTTAGAAGACTTAAAGTGGGAGTGTTGTGGACTACCTTACCTCTTAACTGGTTTTCCGCAAAAGGCCAGCAAGGCCAAAGAGCACAACCTATCCCTCTGGGAAGCAAAGGGACAACCTCTAGTAATTACCTTTTGTACTTCTTGTTATCACGGTTTAAGCAATTATCTTATTCCTGAAAAAAACTTGTTCCTGGCAGATAAATTTTTAACCTATTTTAAGGCAGAAAATTCCTTTGATTTTATAGCTCATCACTCCTGTCATACTGCCCATGATTTTTTTGCTAAACATCTTACCAGCAAAGAGACTATAGATTTTTGTTGTGGCCTGGGAGGAAGTCTTAGATTAAAAAAACAAGAGCTTACCACCAAGGTAACTCAACATTTCTGGAGTCAAATCCAGGAAAAACTTCCCATCTTTACTAATTGCCTTGGATGTCTTATCCAGTTAAGACTTTCTAGTCCAAGAAATAAAATAGCTCACTGGCTAGAAGCAATACAATTTATAGAGGAGAACAATGCTTAATTTTTTAGTAAAAAAAATAATTGGTACCAAAAACGACCGTTATCTCAAAAAAATCTCTCCCCTGGTAGACCAAATAAACAATCTGGAAAATTCTGTAAGCAAACTTACAGATGACCAAATGCGAGCCAAAATAGCTGAATATAAAGAACAAGTGGCCAAGGGCAAGCCCTTAGACGAATTACTTCCAGAGGTTTTTGCCCTGGTAAGGGAAGCAGGCAAACGTACCTTAAATATGCGCCACTTTGATGTGCAATTAATCGGTGGTATTGCCCTTCATCAAGGCAAAATCGCAGAAATGAAAACAGGTGAAGGTAAAACCCTGGTCGCCACCCTGCCTGTGGTTTTAAACGCCCTGTCAGGCAAAGGTGTACATGTGGTTACTGTAAACGACTACCTGGCCAAAAGAGACGCGGAATGGATGGGCAACATCTATAAATTCCTGGGGCTTTCCGTGGGGGTGATTGTCCACGGCCTTGATGATGAAGAGCGCAAAGCTGCCTATAAGGCAGATATTACCTATGGCACCAATAACGAATTTGGCTTTGATTATCTTCGAGACAACATGAAATTTTATCCTCACCAGCTGGTACAAAGAGAATTAAACTACGCCATAGTGGACGAAGTGGACTCCATTTTAATAGATGAAGCCAGGACTCCTCTTATTATTTCTGGACCTTCTGATGAGTCCACCTATCTTTATTCCAAAATAGATAAAATTGTACCCTTACTAAAAAAAGACACCCACTTTGAAGTGGATGAAAAGTTAAAAACCGTTACTCTTACAGAAGAAGGAATAAAACGCCTGGAAGAAATTTTAAAAGTGGACAACCTCTTTGACCCCAAGCACATCAACCTACAGCACCATGTCTTACAGGCCCTAAAGGCCCACTACCTCTTTAAACGCGATGTGGATTATATTGTTAAAGATGGGCAGGTTATTATTGTAGATGAATTTACAGGCAGACTTATGCCGGGCAGACGATATAGCGATGGCTTGCACCAGGCCCTGGAAGCCAAAGAAGGAGTAAAAGTAGAAGCAGAAAACCAGACCTTAGCCAGTATTACCTTTCAAAATTATTTCCGCCTTTATAATAAGCTGGCAGGCATGACCGGTACTGCTGACACAGAAGCCGTGGAATTCAAACAGATTTACGACCTGGATGTAGTAGTTATTCCCACGCACAAGCCCATGATTCGTATTGATTATCCAGATGTAATTTATCGTACCCAGGAAGCTAAATATAGGGCCATAGTTAAAGAAATAAAAGAACTGCACAAAATAGGCAGGCCCATTTTAGTGGGTACCACTTCCATTGAAAAGTCCGAACTACTTTCGCGCCTGCTCAAAAAAGAGAAAATTCCCCACGAGGTACTAAACGCCAAATACCACGAAAAAGAAGCAGAAATCATAGCCAAGGCTGGTGAAAAGGGCAGAGTGACTATTGCCACCAATATGGCGGGAAGAGGAACAGACATTGTGCTTGGACCTGGAGTAAAGGAACTGGGCGGCCTGCACATCATTGGCACAGAAAGGCATGAAAGTAGAAGAATCGATAATCAGTTAAGGGGAAGAAGTGGACGCCAGGGCGACCCTGGTTCTTCCAGATTTTTCCTGTCCTTAGAAGATGACTTGATGCGCCTTTTTGGTTCTGACCGCATTTCTGGTCTTATGGACAAACTGGGCATGGAAGACGACCAGCCCATAGAAAACAAACTGGTAAGCAGAGCCATAGAAAACGCCCAGAAAAGAGTAGAAGCCCACAACTTTGAAATCAGAAAAACCCTGCTGGAATACGACGATGTCATGAACCAGCAGCGCCTGGTCATCTATGCCCAGAGAAAGGAACTCATGCTGGCTGAGGACCTGGAGCCTATTATCCAGGAATTTGTAGATGACCTCCTGGAAGAAGTCTATGCCCCTTGTTCAGAAAACAAAAAAGTAGATCCTGAAACAGAAAAGTTAGTCCTGGCTAAGTTAAAGGAAATCTTTAACCTTAAAAGAGTACTGGAGCTAAAGACCCTGCCTACTTATGAAGAAGCTAAAAAAGGTATATTGCAAATTTTAGAGGAGTTAAAAGGACAGGCAGGAGACTATTACCAGGAAATCTTACGCTTTTTCCTTCTGGAAAGTCTGGACCGCAACTGGAAAGAGCACCTGCTCAACATGGATCACCTAAAAGAAGGAATTGGACTGCGTGGTTATGGCCAAAAGGACCCCAAGCAAGAATACAAACGAGAAGGCTTTGAACTTTTTCAGGATATGCTCTTTAATATCAAGGAAAACACCCTCAAAGCCTTATGCCACCTGCGCATAGAGCCCCAACAGGTAAAAGAAGAGGAATTTAAGCACAAAGAAGAGCAGGATTTAAACCTCATTGGAGGAGAAACAGATACAGCCAAGCCCAGCCCAGTCAAAAGAAAAGCTCCTAAAATTGGTCGCAATGCCCCGTGTCCCTGTGGAAGTGGCAAAAAATACAAAAAATGCTGTGGAGCAAACAAGTAAAAATATTAGTAAATTCTTTTTAAAAGTTAAAAAAAGAAAAGCCAGCAAAAGCTGGCTTTTTCTGGAAGATTAACTAAAATAACTGGACTCTTTAAAAAACCTTACTTTGTTTTTTTCTGCTCTAAAATAGCTTCTTCCACTTCTTTAGCTACCTTGAGAGGGTCCTGGTCCTCTTTGGCTTCAAAAAGGGCTACCACAGAGTTAATGGTTCTTTGCACCAGGGGCTTTTGGATATTAAAATAGGACTTCCAATAGCTAACAGCCTGTTCCAAATTTCCCTGTTTGGCCCAGCCAAGCCCTAAATAAAGCAAACAAAAATTTTCCTTGGGCCTTACTTCCATAACTTTATTAAAATATTTTCTGCTCTGTTCAAACTCTCCAGCCTTAAAATAGGCATACCCACATTTTTTCAACACTTCCAGACTATCTGGCTCCTCTTCCAAAAACTTCTCATAACATTCTATAGCCAGCTTAAAATCACCCTGTTCCAGAGCCTTATCCCCTCTGACTAACAAAGGGCTAAGTCCACTAAAACCTTCTTCTTCATCCCGCCTAAAAGGGTTTAACATCCCCCTTAAAAAACCTCTTCTGGAAACCTTTTTACTCATTTTCTCACCCTTAAACCAGTTTCTTTAAGGCATTTAAAATAGCAGCAGCTACCGGGCTACCACCCCTTGGTCCCCAATTGGTAATGTACACCAAATCACTTTCACTCAAACGCCTTTTGGCCAAAGCTGCCCCTACAAATCCCACTGGCACTCCCACCACCAATCCAGGCCTTATATGTTTTACCCTGGCTAAAGCAAGTACTTCTTCCAGGGCAGTAGGTGCATTGCCAATAACTACAATAGAACCAGCAATCTCTTCTTGCAACAACCTAAAAGCTGCTGCTGCCCTGGTTATCTTTTCCCTTTTGGACAATTCTAAGGTCTCTTTGTCCTTAATCAAACAAAAGGAGTTAAAGGAAGTAAGCCCAGCCCTAACCATATTGACATCGCAAAAAATTTTCGCCCCTTGTTTGAGCAAAGAAATGCCTGTGCTTATAGCCTGGGGATGAAAGCGCATAGTTTGGGCAAAGGAAAAATCACAAGTAGCGTGAATCACCCTTTTAACCACTTCCCTTTCTTCCCTAGAGAAAAAATTAATCTTTAAGCTCTGCTCAATAAAATCCAGGCTACTAGCTTCTATTTCCTCAGGCAAACCGGGATATTTGCTCTCCAGAAAAGAAGCAATGCTTTCAAAAACCAGTTCTTCCAGTAGAGGTTCAGCATAAAGCCCGGGCAAAATCTCTATTTCCATTGCCAGGTCTTGAGTTAACCTATCCTTTAAAGCAGGCAAGTCCAGACGTACATGATTGCCTGAATTTAAAAAATAGGGATACCAGCCAACTTTAGTTATTCCCTGCTCTTTAAAACCTTGCATTACCTCTTCTACACTGGGTTTGCCCAGAGAAAAAAAGGCTCCAGCCAAAACATAACCTCTGGCCCTTTGTTTTAACTTTTCTACCTTATTTAAAAAATCCTGTCTGGCATCTTCATTTCTACTGCCATGATTAATAACAATTATACCTTTCATTTAACTTTCCTTTAAAAAAGAATAAAAATTATCTAATACCTCTTCTTGATGGGCAAAATATAAGTGAATATAGCTGGCTAAGATGTTTTTAAAATAAAACCCCTTGCTTTCAAGAGGATTATCCAGACTATCTACCACTTCATATACATTTTCTACGCCTAAAACATTTCTATCTAATAAAGTGGAATAGTGGAATTCATGTCCTTTAAGCAAAGTGTCCCTTCTAAACCAGCCACAATCCCTATTTATCTTTACCTTTACATAACCTAAATAAGCCTTTTTAGGTAAAAGCTTTACCCTTGTATTTAATAATCCTACCAGAGGATAAAATTTATCCTGGCCTTCTATTCCTTGAGTCAAAAAAATCAAACCTCCACATTCAGCATAGATTTTTCCACCCTCCAGGCCAAATTTCCGGATATCTTCAAGTAAGCTTTTATTGGCACTTAACAGGGAAGCGTAAAGTTCAGGATAGCCTCCCCCAATATAAAGGCCCTTTAAATTGGAAGGAAGGGTTTTAGTAGTAAGGCTGGAAAAAAAAACCAGTTCCACCCCCCTTTGTTTCAGGGCTTCTAACTGGGCTTGATAGTAAAAATTAAAGGCTTCATCTAAAATTACGCCCAGTTTTACCTTTTTTACCTGCCTTTTCCCTGGCTTAATCCTGGCAGAATCTACTTTCTCCTTTTTAAAAGCACATACCTTAGATATCCTTTCCCAAAAAAAATACTTTTCTCCAGCCTCTTCTAGCCTTTGTCTATCTGCACCACTTAAATCCACCTGATTATAAAGTCCTAAATACCTTGACTTTAGTTCTGGCAAACTGCCCTTGGGAAAAGCGCCTACTAAAGGAGGCAAGTTATATTGCTCTAAGCTGGCTTCTAAAAGCTCTACCTGGCGTAAGGAAGTATATTTATTTAAAATAATTCCTTTTATTAATTTGCCTTCTTGTCTAAGCTGGCAAAAGCCATAAACAACTGCAGCCAGGCTATTAGCTGCTTTTAAAGGCTCTACTATTAAAAAAACAGGTATATCCAGGGAAAAGGCCAGATGAGCAGTGGAATTTTGACCCTGCTTGTCTCCATCATAAAACCCCATTACACTTTCAATCAAATTAAAACCGTCTTTTTTGAGCAAATCCTGCACATGTTCCAGGGGACTAAAAAACAAATCCAGATTATAACAGGAAGTATTAGCTACTTTCCCCAGGTATAAAGGGTCCAAAAAATCCGGGCCAATCTTAAAGGGATAAACTTGAATACCTTTTTTCCTTAAGCTGGCTATAAAGGCCAGGCTCAAAGAGGTCTTACCACAACCACTTGACCAGGCAGCTAAAATAAGAGAGTTTCTTTGCATGCTAAGAACCTGTGTTTTTGCCCTTTTACTTCTCAGTATAAGCCTTATCCTGGCTTACTTATCTCTTTTAGCAGGCCCTGTAAATCTAGATATCTACCACTTAAAAGCAGGAGTAGAGTCAACCATTTTCTGGCAAATAAGAGTACCCAGGACCCTTTTAGCCTATCTGGTTGGCTTTTCCTTAGCTACCAGCGGGGCTACTCTACAAAATATTTTAAACAATCCCCTGGCCGAACCCTTTACTCTGGGCATTTCTTCTGGGGCTGCCTTCTGGGCCAGCCTGGCCCTTTTTTGGGGATTTTTCCCCTTTGGCCTTTATTCCCTTCCTCTTTTCAGCCTTGCAGGGGCTTTTATCACCCTGCTTTTGGTCCTTTATTTAAACTGGCATAAACACTTTTTTCAAAAGGAAACCCTAATCCTGGCAGGCATTATCCTCACCACCTTTTTCTCTGCCCTTATCTCCATTTTAAAATCTTTGGATGAAGAAAAAGTGGGCTCCATTGTGTTTTGGATTTTAGGAAGCTTTGCCAATCGTTCCTGGCTAGAAGTAAAAATTTTTCTGCCTTTTTTCCTTTTAGGACACCTTTTTTTGTTTTTTAATCTAAAACAATTAAGCCTTCTTTCCCTGGGCGACCTGGAAGCCCACACCCTGGGGCTCAACCCTCACTTTTACCGCCTCTTCTTTTTTCTAGCTGCCAGCATTTTAACAGGAGCCAGTGTAAGTGTAGCTGGAGTAATTGGCTTTATCGGCCTAGTTGGCCCCCACCTTCTAAGATTGCAGGGATTTTATACTTCTTCCACTCTGCTACCTCTAAGTGGCCTTTTAGGAGGGAGCTTAAGTTTGGGAGCAGATATCTTAGCCCGTCTTCTTTTAACAGGAGGAGAAGAAATACCTGTAGGGGCCCTGACCGCTCTTTTGGGTGGCCCCTTTTTTTGTTTGCTCTTGTTAAAAAAGAAAAAAACTAGTGCCCAGCCATTTTAAAAAGCTCAAAATAGGAAACAAGCCTAAAAAAGAGTAAAACCATGCTCCCCAAAGGTAAAAGGGAAATCAGCCCCTTATAGCGCAAGGGTTGATTTTGTTTAAGCAACCAGTAGAAAACAAAAAAATGAAAAAGCATGGCTAAAATAATTACCGCTCCAGGCTGGATAAGCGGAGCAAACACAAACCTTTCTTGTAAAAGGTAAAATACTACCAAGCAGGGGATTATACTTAAAACAAGGACCAGAATACCGCTTTTACTTAACACATGTAAGGCATAACGGTAATAATCCCGCCCAAAGTCGTCTATTTTTCTTCTCAGAATCAGAAAAATAAAAGCCATACTAGTGGAAAACAGAAAACTTAAGATGAAAAGCTGTCCTACAACAGGATAAAATATGGAATTTAGAGGAGGATAATTGGTATTACTTACCAAGAGCAAATTATAGCTAACTCTAAAGAAGTTAAATAAAAAGAGCTTGTAGAAAACTATAGCGCCTATCCCCAGCAATAAATGTAATACTTTAATGTTTTTTAAGGACTTCCAGAGAGCAAAGTAAGAAATAGTTAAAAGTAAGCTAGCGCCTAAAAAAATAAGTCCCTGTGTCCACAGAGGAGAACTTAGAAAATCCATATTTACTTTTACGCCAAATCCAGGCCAAAAAGAAAGGATGGCCAAACTTATCCCTACACCCAACCCAAAGATTAAACCCTGCCTGGCAATTTGTTGGGCCAGTTTATCCAAAAGCACCTTTTTTTTGAGTTTAGAACCCAATTCATAAAAAAAACTTAAACCCAAACTACCAAGAGGGAGTAAAAGAAAACAAACTACCAGAGTAAGAGCAGTTAAAAATTTTATTTTTTCTATGTCCATCTCACACTCCTCTTTTTGAACTTATTCATCCGCCTTAAGCACGGACAAAAAGGCTTCCTGTGGCACTTCCACATTACCCATTTTTTTCATTCTCTTTTTGCCTTCTTTTTGTTTTTCCAGAAGTTTACGCTTTCTGGTAATATCGCCGCCATAACACTTGGCTGTAACGTTTTTACGCAAAGGAGCAATCCTTTCCCGGGCAATAATTTTATTGCCAATAGCTGCCTGAATAACCACTTCAAAAAGCTGCCTGGGAATAACCTTTTTTAATTTCAGAGCCAGGGCCCTACCTTTGTAATAGGCTTTATCCCTGTGCACGATAGTAGCCATGGCATCCACTGGCGAGCCATTAATCAAAATATCCAGTTTCACCAGATCAGACTCCCTAAAATCTATTACCTCATAATCCAAAGAAGCAAAACCACGGGTAACAGACTTTAAGCGGTCAAAAAAGTCATACACTATCTCTGCAAAAGGAAGTTCATAGGTAACAATCACCCGCGAGGGCGTTAAGTAGCGCAAATCCTTTTGAATACCCCTTTTTTCTTCGCAGAGCTTAAAAACATTGCCCACAAACTCATTGGGCACATATATTTCCATTCGCACATAAGGTTCTTTAATGGCCGCAATCTCTACTGGAGGAGGCAATTTGGCTGGATTATCTACATTAACTATTTCTCCACTCACCTTCACCACCTTATAAACCACTGAAGGAGCAGTAGCTATCAAGTTAACCTTAAATTCTCTTTCCAGTCTTTCCTGCACTATCTCCATGTGTAAAAGGCCTAGAAAACCACAACGAAAACCAAAGCCTAAGGCCTGGGAAGTTTCTGCTTCAAAAAACAGAGAAGAATCATTAAGCTGCAACTTTTCCAGAGCAAACTTCAAATCTTCGTAATCTCCAGGGTCTACAGGATAAAGACCACAAAATACCATGGGTTTTATTTTTTTAAACCCAGGAAAAGGTGACTGAGTAGGCCTTTTGGGATGGGTAATGGTATCACCAACCCTTGCATCCTTTAACTCTTTAATATTGGCACAGAGAAAACCCACTTCACCTGGGCCTAGTTGGTCTATAGATACAGCTTCGGGGGAAAATACACCCAGGCGAATCACCTCGTAAGTTTTCCCTGTAGAGTACATTAAAATCTCTTCTCCCAGGGAAATGGTTCCATCTATTACGCGAAATAAAACCACCACACCCACATAAGGGTCATACCAGGAGTCAAAGATTAAAGCCTTAAGAGGAGCATCTCTGTCTCCTTTGGGTGGGGGAATAAACTGCACAATTTTTTCCAAAAGTTCAGGGACTCCCTCTCCTGTCTTGGCACTGACCATAGAAATGTTTTCCACATCCAGGCCAATACCTTCTTCTATCTCAGCAATAACCCGTTCTGGCTCTGCACTGGGCAGATCGATTTTGTTCAGTACAGGTAAGACTTCCAGGTCATGGTCTAAGGCCAGATAGACATTGGCTAAAGTCTGGGCCTCTACTCCCTGAGTGGCATCCACCACTAAAAGCGCGCCATCACAAGCAGCAAGACTTCTGGAAACTTCATAGGAAAAGTCCACATGTCCAGGGGTGTCAATGAGGTTTAAAATATACTCCTGCCCATCCTTGGCCCTATAAGGAATGCGCACGGTTTGGGCCTTAATGGTAATCCCGCGCTCCCTTTCCAGGTCCATTTTATCCAGATACTGGTCTTTTTTCTCTCTATCTCCAATAAGCCCTGTAATCTCCAGAATCCTATCGGCTAAAGTGGACTTGCCATGGTCTATATGGGCTATAATACTAAAGTTTCTTATTTTTTTTATATCCATAAAAAATATTTCTCCCTTACGCGAAGTGAAGGCCTTTTAAACAAAAAAAACTCTAAAGTCTAATTCTAGACTACCTCCCAAAAGGGGCTAACTAAAATGATCAAAGCCTTTAAGCTCCAGTTTTTTACCCTGATAATAAATACCAGCACCTTTGCTTACCTCTCCTAAAATTTGCACGTAAGGCAAATCTGCAAGCAACTCTTCTACCTGGCTAGCTTCCACCACGCCTAAAAGGGCATAATCCTCCCCTCCCTCCAGGGCTAAGTGTAGGGGAGATAAATTCCTGGCTGTAGCAAAGGAAACAACTTCCGCAGGTAAACGAAGGTCTGAAAAGAGATTAAGGCCCAGACCTTCTGGCAACAATCTAAAAATATCCCTGGCCACACCATCAGATACATCTAAGAGAGACTTAACATTTTTTTGGGCTAAAATCAGACCTTCTTTAACCAGGGGCCTGGGGCGTAAATGGGCCTGTTTACTGCGGGGATAACCGGAAATTCCTGCTTGCAAAGCTAAAAAACCAACCCTGGAAAGGCCAATTTCTCCCACCAAAAAAACCAGATCTCCTTCTTTAGCCTGTTTACGGGGCAAAAATCTATAGGGCACACTACCTAAGATGGTAATGGCCAGCCCCAGAGTATCTCCCTGGCTCAAGTCTCCCCCAATCAAAGTCAGTTTAAATTGACTTGCCAATTGGGACATGCCCTTAAATAATTCTTCACTTTGCTCTAAACTAAACTTCCTGGGCCAGATTAGTTGCAGGCAAAAATATTCTGGCCAGCTCCCAGCAGCAGCTAAATCACTCAGATTTACGGCCAAAGCCTTATAGCCTACGTCTTCCAGGGAAAAATACCTTAAATCAAAATGTACCTTTTCTAAAAAGAGGTCGCTACTTAAGGCAAAGGACTTACCTTCAATTAGGGCGCAATCATCTCCTCTGGCCACCAAAAGCCCTTTTTTTTCCTGGACAAAATAATTATCCAGCAAAGTTAGAAAAAAATCTTCTCCAAACATCACTTAAAGGTAAGATAATCTTCCAGTACCAGTTTTAAACCAAATTGGGGGAAATTAACCTTGTACTTATTGGGAGGAATGTGCGCAATAACCTTGCCTGTGCCAAAGATTTTATGCTCACAATAATTACCTGTAGCAGTAAAATTGTTTTTTTCTGGCCTGGGCTTTGGCTCTTCTTTTTTTTCTTCTTCTAAAGGCACAATCTCTCCAAAATAGGTTTCTTTATAACTTTTTACCAGAGAAGGTATTATCTCCCGAATAAAAGGACTGGGGCTGGCTGGGTCAAAACTGTTTTGATAACGATTGTAAACCGTAGCTGGCACAAACAACCCCAAATATTCCCTGGCCCTGGTACACCCCACATACAAAAGACGCCTTTCTTCCTCGATTTCTTTGGGGTCTTGCATGGCCAGTTTCGAAGGAAAGCGCTCTTCCACCAGGTCCAGGATAAGTACGGCTGACCACTCCAGGCCCTTGGCCGAGTGAATGGTGGATAGGACCAATCTATCCTTACTTTTTTCTTCCCTTAAGGAAGGCTCCAGGCTCAAATCTGCCAAAAAGACATCCAAGTTGTCATAGGTAGAAGCAATTTGCATTAACTGCTCCACGCCGGCCATTCTCTTGGGTAAATCATCCACAAATTTCTCTTCCATAATGGGACCATAAATGGTCATTATCTCCTCTAACACACTTAACGGGCTAAGAGACTTAAAACGCAAGTTTTCTAGCTTTTCCAGGACTTCCTTTAATTCTGGCTTCTGGGCGCACAGGGATTTACTTATTTCCTGATTACCTTCCATAAAAGCCTGATATAGACGCTGACAGGTTTTAGGGCCAACACCTTTTAAGTTTCCCAGGGCCCTGGTCCAGGCCAAAATATCACAAGGATTGGCTACCAAACGCAAAAAAGCAACTAAATCCTTTATATGGGCAGCTTCAGAAAACTTCTGACCCCCATATTTGTAAAAACTTATCCCCAACTTCACCAATTCCATCTCCAGGGCAAAGGATTGATAACCTGCCCTGAATAACACCGCTATTTCTGAATAAGGATAGGTCCTGGCCAGTTCTTCTATTTTGCGCACCACCACCTGGGCCTGGCTCAAGTCACTGGTGGTATAGATAATTTCTGGTTTTACACTGCTCTTTTTATGAGAAAATAACTTCTTGGGATATTTTTCTCTGGCCTGCTTTAAAATATGATTGGTCAATTCCAAAATGGGTTGCGTAGAGCGATAGTTTTGTTCCAGCTTGATGATTTTGGTCCCTGGAAAAAGCTTGGGGAAATTTAAAATGTTTTCCACTGTAGCCCCTCGAAAACCATAAATGGACTGGGCATCATCTCCTACAGCCATCACATTGCCCTGTTCTCCCACTAAAAGCTTAATAATCCTTCCCTGGACCAAATTGGTATCCTGGTATTCATCTACCATGACATATTTAAACATCTGTTGCATAAACTCTCTAATCTCTGCTTTTTCCTGCAACAAACTTTCAAAGGTAAATAAGAGGTCATCATAGTCCAGTAAAAAATGCTCTTTTTTAAAATTTTGATAATAGTTAAAAATGCGCTCCAGTTCTGGTAAAAACTTTAATAAATGATAACTGTTGGCAGATAAAAAATCCTCTAAGGCCAATTCCTTGTTTCTAGACCTGGAAATAAGGTCATAAATGGTATTTTTATTGGGAAACCCCTTGTCTTTATCCAGATGCAAGCTGGCTCTAGCCTGGCCAATAATATCCTTGGCATCACTGGTATCAATAACCGTAAAACCCTGATTTAAACCCACAGCAGAAGCAAATTTGCGCAACATTGCATAGGCAAAACTATGAAAAGTACCGCCCCCCACTCCAGCCACATCTCTGCCTAAAAGCTCTTCCACTCTTCTAAGCATTTCAGCCGCGGCTTTGCGGGTAAAGGTAAGCAGTAAAATATTTTCTGGCCAGATACCCTGCTCCACCAGGTAAGCCAGCCTGTATACAATGGTTCTGGTTTTACCACTCCCGGCTCCAGCAATGACCAACAAAGGCCCTTCTAGATTATAAACAGCCTCTAGCTGGGCTTCATTTAACTCTTTCGCATAATCTATTTTCATACTAAAATACTTCCCTCAAAATAATGTAAAATTTCTTGTCCCACATCTCTGGTTCTACGGGGTTTAAATCCCCAGGAGTCCCAAAAAAATACATCCTCTTCCCTGTGCGCTCCTCTGCGGCCAAAATGACCGAAAATTTCTCTACGGTCAAATTTTCCTTTTAGCTCAAACCCAGAAGCAGGAATACAAACCAAATCCGGCGTATGCTCAAAATTAGCCCGGGGATAAAGCTCTTCTTTTAAAAAAATGGTTGGCAAAACCTTCTCGCCTTTATACTCCAGTTGCAGCAAAACTTCCTTTAACTTTAACCCCAAAGAAAAATCCTTAACCTTAGAAAAAGGGTACAGATAAATCCGTCCACTATCCAGGGCCAGGGCCTTAGAGTCCTTGGCTATGCTTTGCACATCCCATTCATTTCTGGCTTGCCTGGCCCAGGTCAAAAATCCCTGCTGGGCCAAAAAGGCATTTAAATCCACCTCCACTTTTAACTCTGTAAAACCATGGTCAGCTACCAGCATAAGCCTTTTGTCCTTACCAGCAAGGGCAAAATAGCGTTCCAGAATTAACCCCAGGAAAGCATCCACTTTTTTTAAAAAAAGCAACATCCTTTCCTGCAAGGGATGGGAGGAGAACAAATAAGGATAACAAAAATGAAACAAGCGGTCCAATTCTGTGATTACCACAATAAACAAATCCCAGCTTAAATCAGCCCAGAGTAGTTCAAAGGCCCTTTGCCTGGCCAGTAAACTCTTTTCTATCTCTGGGAAAATTAGGGCTGGGTCCTGAAGGGCCTTAATGGTCTCACCCTCTAAAACATAGCCCCTTTGCTTCAGCAAAGGATAGAGCATGGGTGGAAATACAGCCTTTTGTAAGTCTAAAGCCAAAAAACCAGCTACCAGTTGTCCTCGTAAGGGGCGGGCAGGATAGGTATGCGGCAGGTTTAATACCTTAAGAAAATATCCCTTTTGCCCCAGTACCTCAAAGATAGTTGGCGATTGAACATGCGTAAAATCAGAAAAAAAGAGCTCTCCTTTCTCCTTATTAAATTCTGTAAAACCAAAGACACCGTGTTCTTCTGGCCCCTTACCAGTAAAAAAAGAAGTCCAGTTGACAGGTGAAAGATAGGGTATTTCTGAAGAAAAGGAAGTTCCCTGCTCTAAGTCCAAATATTTGCCCACATTACTCCAGATACCTTCTGCTACCAGATACCTGGCCAAAGAAAAAGAAAGTCCATCCAGGCCAATTACTACCAGTTTTTTCCCCATTCTATCCCCTTTAAAAAAGAAAAGGCAGGTTTTAGCCTGCCTTTTCTTAACTCCTATTAAAATTAATTTTTATTGCCCCTTAGGCAAGGGAGTAGAGCCCAGGATATATTTAATATCCTCATCTGTAAAGAAAAGCCCACCACCTACAAAAAAGGACCTGTCCTCACTATCGGCAAAGTCATCCATACCTGCAGTAAGATAAACATTGCGAAGCAAGTAAATATTGCCCCCAGCCTTTAGATGAGCAGGGTCTTCGTCATCAAAGTCAAAGGCCTCAAAAAACAATTTTACCCTATCGTCCCACAAATAATAATCCAGGCCGACCCCACCAGAAGACTCAATAATACCGCCTCTAACCACAAAGTCATGAAAACGCTTGCCTATTTGTAAGGAAAACTTAAGGCCATCTTCTTTGGTCTCTTTTTCCTCTTCTTTATAAGTATGCCAGGCTCCCTTATCCGTACGATAGCGACGGTAGGTGCTAGTTTCTTTGGTCTCACCTTTGGGGTCGTCTATAATGGATAGAGAAAAAAATTTATCCACACTGGGCTTAATCTGCAAAGTAACATAAGATTTGGTATCTCCAGTGTCTGTAAGATATTCTGAATGTACGTCTATACTGGTTTTAAATTTGTCTTGCTTGCTCAGGTATTTATTCAAGCCCTCTAAAGTCTTATCCAGATTTTTGGCTGTAGTATCCTCATTTATCAACTTCCCCAGGGTACCCTTACCCTCTTCTATATTTTTAGCCACTGTTTTTAAGGAACTAATTGTTTGCTTTAAACCTTCTCCCATTTCTTTGTCTGAAACCAGCTTGGCCAGAGGGCCCTGGCCATTATTGGCTTTTTCCAGCAGTTCATTCATTTTCAGCATGGATTCCTTTAGTTCTAAAATAGCCACATCAAAGTTACGCACTATGCGGTTAATTTCTTTTTTATTGCCGCCGCTAATATCCTTTATATCCTCAGAAAATTCCCTTAAATTGGCCACAATTTTATTTACACTTTGCAAATTACTTTGAACCATTTTATCCAGCTCAATGGACATTTCCTTTAAATTGGTAATCAATAGCCTTAAATCTTGCTCACCTTCTGGTCCACCCAGGACATTGGAAACACTTCTGGTGATTCTACCAATGTCATCTGCAATACTGCCCACTTTTTGCATGAGCTCACCCAAATCTGCGCCAGAGTCAGAACGGGCAATAACCTCCTTTTCCTTTAACAGAGGATAAGAAGCACTACCACTGGTGATTTCTACAAATTTATCCCCCAGAACCCCTCGGGTGCGAATCTTGGCCACAGCATCAGCATGCACCTTAACATCCGGGCGTAAAGCCAATACCACCCTGGCCCGACCATTTTCCAGGCCAATATCTTTTACCAATCCCACTTCAATTCCTGCAATTTCCACTGGAGCATTTTTTTTCAATCCAGTTACATTATCAAAATAAATCACTAGAGGATACATATCTCCAGAAACAAACTTTCCTCTGGTTACCTGCGTGGTCATGTAAGCCAAGACCAATAAAGAGATAAAAACAAAAATCCCCACTTTTACCTCTAGAGAATACCTTCCCATTGCTAATCCCCTCTAAATTACCTTAATAGGGCCATCAGCCCGTCCTAAAATAAACTGTCTAACTACCGGGTCCTCACAAGCTTGTATTTCCTCTGGAGTGCCTGAAGCAATAATTTTTCCTTCATAAAGCATAAAAATATGGTCTGCAGTCTCCATGGTTGCCTTGATATCATGACTAATAACAATACAGGTAGCTCCAAATTCCTCTTTAGTCCTGACAATAAGGTGATTAATAGCAGCAGACATCACAGGATCCAGGCCAGAAGTGGGCTCATCAAAAAGCACTATCTCTGGATCTAAGGCCAGAGCCCTGGCCAATCCCACCCTTTTGCGCATACCTCCGGAAAGTTCTGCAGGCATTTTATAGCCCATTCCCTTTAACCCCACCTGGGCCAGTTTTTGTTCTACAATCTCTTTAATTTCTGCCCAGGACTTTTTAGTGTGCTCTCTTAAAGGAAAGGCTACATTTTCTTCTACGGTAAGGGAGTCAAAAAGTGCTCCTTCCTGAAAAAGCATGCCAAATTTTCTTCTTATGTTAGCCAGTTCCCTTTCTGAAAGCGGGACAATATCTTCTCCAGCAACCAATACCTGGCCTTTATCTGGCTTTAAAAGTCCAATGATGTGCTTTAATAAAACACTTTTACCACCGCCACTTTTACCTATGATTACATTTACCTTATCTTTAGGTAAATCTAAATTAAGGCCCTTTAAAACCTGCTGGCTGCCAAAGCTCTTATAAACATCTCTTAAGGAAATAATATGTTCCATGGCTAAAACATCAACGCAGTTAAAACATAATCAAACATTAAAATTAAAACCGAAGCCAGAACCACTGATTGAGTGGTGGACTTGCCCACTCCTTCAGCTCCACCTCGGGTGTAAAATCCCTTATAACAACCCACTAAGGTCAAAATTAAACCAAAAAAAGCCGCTTTAATTAAACCATTATAGAGGTCATCTACATCCACATGCTCATAAATTTTATTGATAAACAAACCACTATTAATGCCCAAAATCTTCACACCTACCAGATACCCACCCACAATGCCCACAAAATCACTAAGTATTGTAAGCAAAGGCAACATAATAACTCCAGCCAGAATCCTGGGCACTACCAGATATTGAACCGGGCTTATGGCCATAACTGTAAGAGCATCTATCTGCTCGGTTACTCTCATGGTACCAATCTCAGCAGCAATAGCTGAGCCAGCCCTACCTGTAACCATAAGGGCTGTAATAACTGGTCCTAGCTCTCTGGTCATGGAAAGGGCAACTGTAGCTCCCACCAAGCTTTCCGCAGAAAACAAGCGAAAGGCATAGTAGGTTTGTAAAGCCAGAACCATTCCTGTAAAAAGACCAGTCAAAAGCACCACAAATAAGGAATTGACTCCCACAAACTCCAATTGTTTTACAAAAAGCCGAAAACGAAAAGGAGGGCGGAAAAGCCAGATTATTGCTTCCAAAAATAAAAGCAAGAGCTTACCCATTTCCTGGAGTAAGCTTAAACATATGTTTCCCAACCAGGCAAAAAGCTTAAACATCTCTATCCAACCACAAGTGTTTTTCCTTGATTAAAAAAAAAACCTTACTTTGACAATTATTTATTTTACAGCAAAGGTATATACGCCATCCCAGTTTTCTGGCCGACTCTGTCTAAGAACCTTTAACCTTTCTTTATACAATTCCCAGAGTTTATCCCTGGTTTTACCTTCCAAAAGCAGTAATTTTTCAGAAGCAGCTTCAAACTCTCCAGCAAAATAATAACTCAAAAACTCTTCATATTCCTCTTTATAACTTTGGAAAATAGTGGCCTTTTTCTCTGGCAAAAGTTCATATAACTTTACCGGTTTTTCCTTACCCTTTACCCTTACCTTGTCTATAAGTCTAAAAGAAAAATGTTCTTTTACCTGCTCATAGGTAAATTCTGAAACCAAAATATTGGTCCCATAATATTTATTTAAGCCCTCTAAACGAGAAGCCAAATTTACATTATCTCCCATTACAGTATAATCAAACCTTTCTATCGACCCCATATTACCTGCTACCATTTCTCCAGTATTTATACCAATGCCAATGTTTAGTTCCAGGCCTTTAGTTTTCTTCCAGTTAGTATTCAACTCTTCTAATTTTAAGAGCATGGACAAAGCACTTTTACAGGCACATAGAGCATGTTCTGGATAATAGATAGGAGTGCCAAAAATAGCCATAATTGCATCCCCAATATATTTATCCAGAAGCCCTTTTTCCTGTAAAATAATTTGAGTCATCTCAGTTAAATACTTATTAAGTAAAGAAACCAGTTCTTCTGGAGCGAGTTTTTCCGAAAGGGTGGTAAAGCCTCTTATATCAGAAAAAAGCACAGTTAATTCCCTTTTTTCTCCTCCCAGCTTTAATTTGTCCGGTTCTTTAACTATTTCTTCTACTAATTTGGCATCAAGATATTTGGAAAAGGCCTTGCGTAAATTCTTTTTCTGTTTGTCTGCAAATAAAATTCTATAGGAGAGAAGGACAACATAACTTATCACTAAAGTCAAAAGAGGCGAACCAAGATTAAGCAAGTATAACTTATGAGTAAAAAAATAAAAATTTAAGCCAATAAAACTTAGGCCTAAAATCAAAGAAACCATTAAACTAAAAAAAGGTGTTAAATAGAATAAAGCCAGGGAAACACCCAACCACAGCAAAATAATAGCAACCAGGTCAAAAAGAGGAGCAAAACCTGGACGCAGAAGATAGTCTTTTTGTAACAAGTTATCTAAAGCAGTGGCTTGAATCTCTAAGCCAGGATAGGCCACTCCAAAGGGAGTCACCCGCAAATCATAAACCCCAGGAGCAGTAACCCCCACCAAAACATACTTACCCTGAAGTAAAGAAGGGTCTATTTCTCCTGCCAGTATTTTCCAGGCAGGCAAGTGTAAGATGGTTTGAGCCTTTCCTCTATAATTTAAAAATAAAAAACCTCTCTCATCTGTGGGCACAAACACCTTACCCACTTCTACCCCTAATATACCAGCTTTGCCCACAACTACAAAACTACTTTTATTAGCATGGTTAAACAAACTTAAAGCCAGAGGTTGCAGGTAGTTTTCCCTAAACTCCAGAACCAAAGGATATCTTCGATAAGAGCCATCCTCATCTGGAACTACATTAAAATACCCTTGCTTACCTGCAGCTTTGAGCAACAATTCCAGATTGGAGCGCACCTTACTTGCCTGTAAAGGTTGAAAAACACTTTCAGGTTGTAGAAGTTTGACCCCTGTGTATTTGGCTGTATTTAAAGGTAATTTTTGTTTTTGCTTACTGGGTTCAAAATTAAGGTAATAACCAAGCACCTGGGTGGAATTGGTTTCTAACAAGGCCCTGGCTAACCAATAATCAGGATAGTTGGCCAAAAGCCGTTGCTCTAAAAATTGCTGACTTTCTTTATCCAGCTTATGCTTTTGCTTTAAAAATTCAAAGAGAGTAAGCACTTCCTTTTGGGCTACATTAACTTCTGGCTCAAAAAAGCCAATGTCATAGCCTACAGCCAAAGGAGAAGCAGCATCTATTTTCTTTACCAGCTGGGCCATTTTAGTGCGAGACCAGGGCCAGCGTCCCACCTTTTCCAAACTTTCTTCATCAATGGCTACAATTACTACTTTTTGAGAGGGAAGGGTGTTTCCTCGCCAGTGAAAGCGCCAATCCACACTTTTTAGTTCTAAAATCTGGAGAAAAGAGGGAAGATAAAAATAAAGAAACAAGGAAAATAAAAGCGTGCTTAAGCTTAAAAGGAAAAAATATCTATTTTGATAGCGCATAAACTAACCTGCTGGCTCCACACTAAACTCACACTCAAACCAGAGAGGCTTTTCTCCAGTGTAAGCGATTTGCAAAGAATGTAGCTTTTTTAAAAAAAATAAAAGTTTCTCCAGAAACAAATCTGTTCCTTCCCATTCTTGAATAAAAAAATCCTGAATTCTTCCCTTGCTTACCTCAAACACCACCACACTTCGACCCAGTTCACCAATTTCTTCCCTTTGCCAAAAACTTAAAAAAATATCTTTTATAGCTCTCAAAACTTTTCTTTGTTCTGGATTATCCAGAGACAATCTGAGTTTATCCTCCACCCCTTCTTCAGGCTTACCAACTACTGCTAAGTCTTCTAAATAAGATATTTTTTTTAATATTTCTCCATGCACGCGATAGTTATATAACTCTACTTCCAGAGTTTTTTTAGAAGAAGAAAAAAAATCTGGTAAGGACAATACCGGACGCCAAAACAACAAAAAAGTACTGTAAATAAGAAACAAATGTACCCCCAGAGAAAAGACAATGGCCCCACTGTACAAAAAAATTTTAGAAGATAATAAAGAAAGTGTTAAACTAGTCCTGCCCATTTTTCTTTGTCCACCAGCTAGGATCAGGAGTTTTAAACCACCAGTCCGTATGATCTGTTTGAAGAATTTTTTGCGCTAATTTTTTCCCTTCTTCAGTCCTAAGCCTTTTTAAGGCACAATCTAGCCATTTAGCAGCGTATTTATTTCCCAGATCCAGTTGCTCCTTTAAATTCAAAATCAAATCCAGTTGATCTGCATCTTGCACTAAAGCTGCTTCTACGCTTTTTACTTCTTCCAGTTCCTGATAAAAATCTAACACCTCTTCTTCAATGCCTGTATCTTGCAAGCTGTCTTTTAAAGCCTGTCGTTCATCGCTCTTGTTATAAATCCTATATACATAGTTAAAATCTCCACATCTGGCTTCGTGTAAATCATGAAAAAGAGCCATTAAAGCTGCCTTATAGGCATCTTTACCACTATTTTTGGCTAAAACAAAGGCAATAATAGCTGTACGAAAGGAATGCTCTGCTACATTTTCTTTACCAGTACCTAAAAATTGATACCCTGTACGGGGAGTTTTTTTTAACATCCCCACCTCGAACAAAAAATCCACCATTGCTTTATATTTATCTTTCATCCTTAACACCTTTATAACTAACTTCGATAATTACTATTTAAACGAACATAATCTATACTGAGGTCAGAAAATAACAGCCAATACTCCCTTGTACCCAGCCCTAAATCTACACTCACTTCTATTTCCTGCTTTTGCAAATATGGTCCAAGTAAAGCATCCACATCTTTTAATTGAGTCTCATTTTGGGCAAACACCTCTATATCGGCAAAACTTACCTTTACCTTTTGCGGATCTATTTCCTCTCCACTCCGACCAATAGCTGCTACAATGCGCCCCCAGTTGGGGTCCTGGCCAAAAAAGGCAGTTTTTACCAGAGGAGAAGTAGCTATGGTCCTTGCTACCCTTTCTGCCTGTTTTAAGCTTTTGCCCCCTTTTACCTTTAAATGCACCACCTTGGTAGCACCTTCTCCATCTTGGACAATAAGATAAGCCAAACGATAACAAATTTCTGCCACAGCTTGCTTAATTTTTCTTAAATCTGCCTCTTGCAAAGCCCACTTCTTCTGCCTGGAACAAATTCCCAAGACAGTATCATTGGTAGAGGTATCACCATCCACGCAAATACGGTTAAAACTTTTATCTACAGCCTTTTTTATCACTTCCTGCCACCATAGGGGGGCCACATCCAGATCACAGAGTACAAATCCCAGCATAGTAGCCATATTGGGAGCAATCATGCCTGCTCCTTTGGCAATACCCCAGAGATAGGTAGTACCTGCAGACAAATCCAACCTGGTCTGCACAATTTTGGGATATTTATCGGTGGTCATAATGGCCTTTGCCACATCCAATAAATCACTTTTCCCTAAATGTTCAGTAAGTATTTTCACACCGGCTTCCCACTTGCTAAGGTCAAAGAGCTCGCCAATTACTCCTGTGGAAACTGGTAAAATTTCCCGGGGAGAGAGTTTTAACTCTTGAGCCAGAAACTTTAAAGTCTGCCAGCACTGGTTAAGGCCTTTTTCTCCTGTACAGGCATTGGCCTGCCCGGCATTAATCATGATGGCTTTAATATATTTTTGTTTAGCCAGATTTTCTTTGCACACCAAAACCGGGGCAGCCTGAAATTTGTTGGTAGTAAAGACACCCCTGACTATTGCCCCCTTAGGGATATAAAGCAAAGCCAAATCTCTTCTATTTTTATAGCGAAGATTAGCTTCAACTGCTGAAAATAAAAAACCTTCTGGATAATTCATACCTTACCCCTTGTATTAATTACAAACTTTACCTAAAAGTAAACCAAGCGCAACTTAATTGCAAATGACTTTTTATAGCCTGGAAAAGAAACCTAGGAGGAAACTTATGTTTGTATTGTTTTGTGGAGTGGGAGAGGCCTTTGATGAAAACTTAACCAACACCTCTATCCTGGTTTTTAATAAGCAACAAGAATCCTTACTCTTAGATTGCGGTTTTACTGCTGCTACTAACTACTGGAAATATGCCCCCCATCCTCTGGACTTAGATGGCCTTTATATTTCTCATTTGCATGGAGACCATTTTTTGGGGACCAGCCTGCTTTTACTTCGCTTTTACGAAGAACAACGCACCAAAGAATTGCACATCTTTGGTCCAGCAGGAATAAAGGAAAAAACCCTGCAGGCATTAGAACTTGCTTACCCTAAAATTAAGGACAAACTTCCCTTTTCTATAGTTTTTACAGAAACTTGTTCAGAGCAAGAAATAAACTTTAAAAACTTTACTCTTCTTCCCTTAACTTCCATCCATGCCATACCTTCTCTGGGCGTAAAAATTTCTTCTCAAGGTAAAACCCTTTATTATTCTGGCGATGGCCAACCTGATTCAAATCTTTTAAACCATTTAAAAGAAGTAGATTTGCTTATTCTGGAAACTTATAAGGCAACCCAGGAAGTACCTGGCCATAGTTCCATTACAAGCGCTCTTCATTTAGCTAAAACATGCCAGGCTAAAGAATTGGCTCTGGTGCACTTAAATAGAGACACCAGAAAAGATTCTCAGACTTTGTTTCAAATCCTCCAAAATAACCAGGGAATAAAAGTACTTTTACCTGCACCAGGAACTATTTGCTGGTTATAAAAAAAGGAGTTCCAGCTAAGGAACTCCTTTTTACGGGGAGGGGTTTATTTAGAGGTCTTATATAGAGGGGTGGCTTTATTAGTAACCAATGGCTGGATAGCCATTGTAAAAACCATTGGGAAAGGTATCACCAAAGCTTTCCCTTAGCTTTTTTCTAAAATCCAGACTCTCCTTTAAAATTTCATTTTGCACCCTGGCTAGCTGGTTATTTAAATCTTCTACTCTTTTGCTATCAGGATTGCTTCTATTTAGCTCAGCATTTAATTCTGCCCTGAGACTCCAGGCTTTTTGCTTTAACGGATAAATCTTGGCCCAGTGAGCATCTCTTAATTCCCAAAACTCCTTTTGTTGCTCTGGAGTCAAGTTTCCAAAAGCTCCAAACCAAAATTTCCCCTGTCCAAATTTTTGCTTAAAACCATA
>LGER01000051.1 GCA_001507915.1 Desulfonauticus sp. 38_4375
GAACTCTACCACCCCATTCCGAGTAGCCACATCGGGATGACGTTTCGAACAGGCAAGTCATATCGCCGCGTGTCACACAGAGTTGGCTCGCTTTGACTTCTTGCCCGAACCAGCGATTTCTAAACGGACGTTTCTGCCGGCACCTCATCTTTGTTCTTGAGGACAAGATAAAGAATCCCGCTTGTTTGATCGCGATAGTCTTTGTGGAAAATCACCTCAAAAGCGAAAACGCTTCAACTAATCTCAATATCACTGCCAAGAAGAACCACGCGGGAATCCCTGTGGTACCATCGTCCTTGAAGATGGTATCATGGGTGACAGAAATCTCTTTTTATTCCAAGTAAACTGCTCGGATTTATCGACGGCATTCGATAAAATCGTACAGACTTATCGATCGCGAGCTAAGCACATCGACTCAGAAAACTGCGTGACGTGCGATGATAAAATTAACCGGCCGCGCATCATTAACGATGAAAAAGTGGTCTGTGGTACTCGCGAATATCATTGTGAGTGGTTTCCTGCAATTTCAGCACGATCGCGGGCAGAGATGTGAAAACGTTATTTGGACAGAGGGCGACTGGAGAAGGAAGAAGAAATAGTGGTTTGTGTTCAGGGTGATAGCAACTGAATTATCCGTGCGGAGGTGTCTGGATGATTCTGGATCTGGCGAAGAAAAGAAAGACGGTCCGGAAGTTCAAACGGGAAAAGCCTCCGATTGAAAAGCTCCTCAAATGCCTGGCAGCGGCCAGAGAAGCTCCCTCGGGCATGAACGCGCAACCCTGGCGTTTCGTGGTGGTGGAAAGCCGGGAAACAAGATCGCAGATTCGAGAGATCTGTGAATCGGCGGAGAAGAGCTTCCATCTGAGTGTGAGGGGCGAACTTGGAAGTTGGTTGAAAGAGAAGGGTTTCACCTGGGAGAAATCGTTTTTACAAGAGGCACCATATCTGATCCTCGTCTTCGCGCGGAAAGACGCTCCGTTCTCCAAAGAATCCACCTGGCTTGCTATTGGCTATCTCTTGCTGGCTCTGGAGGAGGAAGGTTTGGGCACGGTAACTTACACTCCACCGAATCCCGGTGATGTGGCGAGAGCGATCGAAGCCCCCAGCAATTATCGTCTTGAAGTCATTCTTCCGGTGGGTTATCCCGCGGATGAAAGAGACAAATACGAAAGGAAGCCTCTTGAGGAAATCGTTTCTTTCGAGCTCTTAAAGGAATGAGATGTTTCTCTTTGCTCGAATAGAAGATAGAATCTCGGGACTCATCGAAATCGTTATCGTTGGAGAAGAATTAACCGGCAGGATAGTGAATTTTGATGATTTTCTCGATGAACTGACTTTAGAGAAGCGAGGAGCGCGAGGGGCAGTAATCTTCCTCAATTTATCGAGGGGAGGACGTCACGGCCATTTGTATGTTAAAATCGACAATCGAGAATTCAAAACACTGACTTCTACATTAATGTGCAAGAGGTGAGTGAAGTGACTAAAGAATCTGAGTACAAAGGCATATGGTGGCTTCCTGATAATCCCGAGACGCGGGTTCACGGTAGCTTGAGGTTAGTCGAGGAAGGGTTAATCCTTGACCTAATAGGGTCTTTTAAGGAGTTTTTCAGTAATCCAGAAATTATATTAGGTTTCTCCTCCGATGGGAAGAAAATTACCTTGCACAAGTGTTTTGAAATTGACTCTCGCTTCGCCATTCCTGGCTTCCAAACTTCTTTGTTCGAAGCTCTTGAAGCATTTGTGGGAGTTCATTTCCAAACCAAAGACGAGATTAAGTTCAAGAGTCTCTCGGTTCATTACAGCCACTTGAATTTGCGCAGCCATTTATCCGGGCTCTGCGCATTGAAACTGCCTCAGCGCAAAGGAGAAGAAGAACTCCTCATATCGTGTAAGCCACCTGAAGTAATCCAAGTTGATATCGGTGATTATAAAGTATGCTTGGAAATGAAATTGCGTTGCAATTTTTCTCCGTATGAAAAAGCAGTAGACATAAAAGAAAAGACATATGTAACGATTGAATCGGCGGAGGAAAGATCTTTTGAAGACTTGAAACGCAGTATAAAGCATATTCAAGATTTTCTGACTCTTCTCGTTGGGCAACCAGTTTATCCTCTCGAAATCGAAGCCAGAACAGAACTGAGCAAGGAAATCATGAATGACGAAGTTAATTATTTACCAGTTCAAGTATATCTGGGAATGTCGAGAATATTTGGAGCACAACAATTCAGATCTTTTTATGTTCCTTTCAACGTTGGCAATATCGGTGAATGGTTCAGAAATTATCTCAAAGGTTGGTTTGAAAAGAAAGAGTCATTAGAGTCTGTCTACACCCTATATCTCGGGACACTTTACAATCCCAGTATGTATCCCGAGCAAAAATTCCTAAGCCTTGTGTACGCTATCGAAGCGTATCACAGACATTTCGTGAAGAACTGCGAATTACCCGAGGTGGAACATAAGCGAAGACTAGAAGAAATACTCTCCGCAAGTCCCGAGAAACATAGAACTTGGCTGCAAGAGAAACTTAAATACAGCAACGAGCCAAGTTTGCGAAAGCGACTAAAAGAGATCATGGAAGAAATTTCCAAAAACATGGCCTTAGGTGAGCTCATTCCAAATCAGAAAATTATCGTTGACGATATTGTAACAACAAGGAATTATTTGGTTCACAACGATGAAAACTTAAAGGAAAAGTCAGCGAAAGGAGAGAAACTACTTGACATCACGGAGAAACTGAGAACATTAGTGAAGATATGTTTGTTCAAAGAATTAGGTTTTACCCCAGAAGAGATCAAACACCTCATTGGCTTGGAAAATAGCAACCTGGAGATCGACAGATCGGTAAACACTTTTTAGGGGTGATCGCTGATGTTTTCGAATCGCTTTATTGATTTCGCCCGAAAGTATATTTTGCTTACCAACGACAAAGCATTCATAGAGTACAGTAAAACTTTGGGAGCCATTTTAGAAACACATATCAGTCAAAACCTTCACAATCGTGAGGAAAGAATCGTTAAGACCGTCGAAAGAATCATAAATGATATAAATAGGGAACCGAAAATGGAAGTTGCACTAAACAACGCAATACGGATATCGACTCGTGGGATATTCATCCATGGAGGAACAATTCAGGTCGAATTTGAATACTTCGACAAACCCAGAGTGAGAGAACTTGGAGATCTAATATTCGTTTTGACCGTGAATTTCCATCACAGAAAATATCTTGAGAAGTTCACAGTAACCCAGCTCAAGAAAGGCCAAGAGGATAAGTATGGCGCTAACAGATTATCTCTCGAAAGTGCTGGTAAAGAGCAGATGTACTTATTATCACGCTTCCCACGTTTCAAAGTAACAAGAGGCATTCTCAATAAGAAAGAATACCTTTTGCAAAATTACTCTGGTTGTCTCGGGTCTATTGGGGTATTCTTCAAACCGGGAGACATGTTGATCATCAGCGCAAAAACGCTTGAGGGAATACTTGGAGGGAGATCAAGCATAACACAAAGACAACTTACAGTCTCGATGACAGCCTCGAAATTCGTAGCGAGGCCGTGCTGCTGTCGAATCTTGTTCTGTTCTGGTGAGATTGAAGAAGCGTTATGGAAGAGCGAACCCTTACGGTTATTTTGTTCCCTGTGTCAAAGCATAGCTTGCTCAGATTGTTTCGCGGGGAACGTATATGAGTTCTCTTGGAAGTTCCTCGGCGGCTTTATAGGAGAACCGACATTCGTATTCGGCAGCAAGTTTAACACGAGCGCTCTTGGTTTTCTTAATGATTTACTCACAGCGGCGAATCAGATAGTGCAGAAGTCACCAAGACATCAGCACCAGGATAGGATCCTCATGGCTAATACCCAGAGTGGTTCCGGTTATGTCGCTGACCACAAAAATGTCTCCAATCACGATGAACGGGGATTCGGAATAATCCAGACCACTATAGAAGTAGAAGAGTGAACCATTGATTTACAATGACGAACCTCCACATTGGAATTGCGTTTCGAACAGGCAAGTCATATCGCCGCGTATCACACAGAGTCGGCTCGCTTTGACTTCTTGCCCGAGCCAGCGATTTCTAAACGGAGAATTCCAAGAAAGAGGGATGATGTAGCCCAGAAAGTTTAGCTTTTCTAACTTCGAAATCAATGTACAGCGATTTCGGAGAAATGCTTTTGATTTAAGAAGATTCTGCGCTATAATGTTTAATGGGATATCTCTTATCGCAATTTATGAGCAGAATTGCGGAGAAGCTCGAACTTTGTCGTAGTAATTTCAGTCTTGGATCCATCTTAAAAGGGTGGTGGAATAGATATGAATAATACGAACAGGAGGGAACTAAGGAACAAACCACTTATTGAAGCGATATTTGAAATCCGATGGAGACTTGACCAGGTTGCCCCAGGAATGTTAATGGACCCAAATTACAAGCTGAACTTGGGAAGAATATACGAACAGCTGAAAGACGATTACCCTACCTATGAAAAGCTACCAATGGCTGCTGTTCCTGACGATATGGTTCCGTATGTGGTTCAGCATAGGTTTAGAGTAGGAGAAAACAAGTGGCCTTTGACTCAAATCGGACCAGGGATTCTTACTCTTAACGACTCGGAAAATTATAACTGGGAAGATTTCAAGCTCAGAATACAGAAAGTGCTCAAGGTGCTCGAGAAGGTTCTCAACTACACAAAATACGAGAGGATTTCTCTCACGTACATCAACGCAGTTGATTTTGAATACAACAAGGACAATGTCCTTAATTTCCTAAAGAATAATTTGGGCATAGAAATAAATGTGCGCGATGGACTTTTTAAAGATGGAATAGTGAACAGACAACCGGTTGGATTCGATTTCAAAGTTGACTACCCAACTTTAGATCCTAAAGGTGCAATTACTCTGCATTTTGAAAAGGGATGGGTTTATAACAAGGAGTCTCTGATATGGTCGATAATTGTCGCTACAAGTGGTAGCAACGTAGCCCAGAGCAGTGATGAAATTCTTAAGTGGATTGAAAAGGCACATGAGTTAGCCGAGGACTGGTTCTTCACACTTTTGGGTCAGGATTTCTTGAGGAGGTTTGAATGATGTACAGTCAGTCTACGGTCGTTGAAGTTGACACGTGTTCTTTGTTTGATACAGCCACTTGTTATCAAAACAGAGAAAGTGGGGAAATAAGGGCGATTGTCTCGCAGCCGTTGGCGCATTCATCAAGCATAGCTTCGAAAATAGCAAATCCGTCCTACATAGTTTGGAATTGGCCAAGCATTGATTTTCGGACCTCGGTTGTTGCGCATGACGATACAGAGGAGAATCTTAAAAGTAAAATTGAGAAATTCGTATCAGAGGCAAAGGCCAAAGGAGTCCACGTCAACAAGGAGGTATCAAACTACCTGCTTAGTCATCCAGACATGTTGGAAGTCGTTGAAAAAGCCATAGAGGTCGCCAAGCTGAAGCTTACAGATGCCCGACTGTCTTTGGAAGTCTACCGTGATCCCGAAGTTCCTAAAGATTCTTTGTACTTGGTAGCAAGATTTGAGAAGTACGATGAAGATGCGGTGGAAAGGATAAGAAGCGCCAGGAAAGGGTATCAACATTTATTAGCTCGAAAAAGCGGGCTCTTTTTGTTACTGACCGATTTCAAGTCACCTAAGTAGGAGTTAAAATGTTCGACTGGAAGGATTTTTTAGAGTTGGCTCGTTACTTGAATAACAGGGCGGCACAAACAAATGTTGAAAAAGCATCCAAGAGAAGCGCTGTGAGCCGTGCTTACTATGCGGCTTATTGTTTTCTGAGAGATTATGCTGAGAAAAATCTATCTTTTTCACCGCAGCACACCTCTGATGATCATTATCTTTTAGTAAAATACCTTTTAGATCTGCTCGATGCCATTCCAAATGAGTACGGGGGCTTTAAAGAACAGCTACACGACATAGCTGACACTTTACAAGATCTACGAGTTTATCGTAACAAATGTGATTATGACGCAGACGTAGAGAATTTAGACTTCCTTGCCGCAGTTTCCATAGCAAATGCCGAAAGGGTATTCAGTAATATTGGAAGCTTTGAAGAAAGTGTCGATTATAATAAAATTAAAGCGTTCATACAAAAGTGGGGCAAGTCAGTTAGTGAATAGGTTTGGGCAAACCCTAAAATCTCACCATCCCATTCCGAGTAGCCACATCGGGATGACGTTTCGAACAGGCAGGTCGATATCGTCACGGATCACGTAATCCGCTTCTTTTGGTTTTTTACTCGAGCCACCGATTTCTAAACGGATGTTGTTGAAAATCAGATCACCTTTGGTTTCATCTTTCTCTGCGAGCACCTCACCTGCACGCTTGAGGGCAAAAACAACGAAAGCTTCTCTGAAATTACCCGTCTCTCCCTCGAGAACGCTGTAGATAACTGGGTCAGCAAAGAAGATCTTTGCACCTTTCGAGTATGGTTTCTCGATCCTTGTTTTTCGGACCACATTTATGAGACCTATTCCTTCCATAGCCCAGAGTAATCGATAAAGCTTTTCTTTACCAAGATTCCAGTCTCTGCACATCGCTTCGACATTCACAGTTGGAATCTTTGAAAAAGCCAAATGGCTGATTATCCCTCTCATAACTCCAAGGTGATTATCGCTGACTTGACCCACAAAATAAGGTATATCCGCGTATATGCTTTTCTCAATGACGTTGCTCATTCGTTCTTTGAAGTTCCCCTCTTTATAGAAAGGTCTTGTACCGTGCTCTCTGTAGTCTCTGAAGTACTTGAGAACGTCAACCTGCTTTAAAACTTCTATCGCGAGCTCTGTGAATCTTTTATCGAACGGATCAGGGATTTGTGGTAGTTCTTTTCCTGTCTCAAAATAAATGTATTCCCTTAAAGACATCAGCGGAAGATTGTGAACGACGAATCTTCTCGATAAATCAACGACGCCTTTTCTAAGTACTACCGAGCTGCTATCACTCAACCAGATCGTTTTGTTTGGAAATGAGTCGTAGAGACTTTTAACGTGCAAAGACCAATCTTTCAGATAGTGTACTCCATCGATGATGAGGCCATCGTAATTGACGAGTATGTACTGGGCCAGCTGTTGAAAGGGAACAGTGTAGATGATAGGATCGTCGGCCGAGATGTAGAAAAGGTTTCGCTCTTGCACTAACGATAAAAGAAATGTTGTCTTTCCACTTCCACGAGGACCGGCAAGAAGTATACCTTTAGCTGTAAAACGCTTCTTTAGTTCATTGAAGTAAGGACGACGTCTTTCTGGAAGAAAAGAGATCATTCTCTTCATGCGTAGTTCTAAGGATTCAATAATTTTTTCGATGCCCATATAATCACTCCTCGAATACAATCGTTCGACCACAGTCTATATTGTACCACAAATTCGTTCTATCGTGGAACGTATCTGTGTGGAAACCTACACAACCGTTCTATCATAGAACGAATTACTCGAAAAACCGTTCTAGATTAGAACGTTGCTGTGGAAGACAGGGAGCCAAGGGAAACCGCGAAAATCACGGTGGAAGGTTCATCTGCTTGTGAAAGGCGATTTCAACTCGTTATAGTCCGACGTCTCTCAACGCCAGAATGATGAGCCTGACCTGTGAAGAAGAAGCTTTCCTTTGCGAGAACGAGATGCGGGCGTGGTATCATTGCTGTGGGCAGAGAACATGACGAAGGATGTTGGATTTCTGAAAGACAAGAGCAAGAGGTTCTTTTCCAACGCGCTGTATTTATTCGAAAGAGGAGATCATGATCTCTGTGCCTTCAATTTGGAGCAATCCTGTCAACTCTTGGTTAAGTACTTCATCGCCAAACGAGTTGGAGAGTGGCCCAAGACCCACTATCTCGATTCTCTCATGAGGAGTCTGAGTGAGATCTACGAGAAGGCGGAGGTATACGAGTATTACTTGGAGAACGAGTTGTTCTTCGACGATCTGTCCGACGCCTACTTCACGAGCAGGTATTTCCCGAAGGCCTTCACCAAGAACTTGACCCAGAAGTTGATAGACGAATACAGAAAATTCTTGAACTTTCTGGAGGTCACCCTGAATGAAAAGCTTGATTTCGATAAGTAAGAAGATTTGGGAAGAGAGGAAAAAATACTTCGAGAACTACCTCGAGTACGGTGAGAAGATAAAACGGATTGCGATGGATGTTCTAGGTGACGATGTGAAAGTTTTGATCTTCGGTTCGGTTGTTCGAGGCGATTGGAACGCGAACAGCGACATAGACGTTTTGATCGTCTCAGAGAAGCTCTCTTCGAACTGGGAAGAGAACAGATGGGTGAGGACGCACATCAAAAGATCGATCGGCCCGCTTTCTCCGTTCCAGATCCATCTGGCGAGCGTTGAAGAGTACGAATCGTGGTGGAAAAGGTTTTTGGAGAAGAACTGCCTTGAGGTGTGAAGAGCACGGGCCAAAGATTCGCCAGAATAAAGCGAGTCAAGCCACGGTAAGCTCTTTCATCACAAGTTCCCAAAGCCGCTGAGCACGAAACCTCGAATGTAGTATCTTTGCAGGTACAGAAATACAACAACCATCGGTATCACTTGATAAACGAGCGCTGTTAAAATCAAATGCTGCGTCTCCACCGTGGAGAACGCCAAAGACAGTCGGGATATACCGACGGGCAAGGTCATGAGTCTTTGGGCAGTGGAAGTGACTATCAACGGCCACAGAAAAGAATTCCATTGACCGATGAAAGTGAGTATCGCGAGAGTTGCCAGGGCCGGCTTGATCAGAGGCAGGATTATCGTTGTGTAGATCTTGAGTTCCTTTGCTCCGTCCAGTCTGGCACAGTCCAGCAATTCGTCGGGTATCGTCAGTATGAACTGTCTCATGAGAAATATTCCATAACCGCTTACAGCGAAAGGCACAATGAGTGACAGATAATTATCCAGCCAGCCGAAAAGTTTCATCAAATAATAGACAGGTATGAGAAATATGAACACGGGAAACATCATAGTTGAGAGAACAAAGCTGAACAGGACCTTCCTGCCAAAGAATCTGAGCTTGGCGAAAGCGAAACCTGCCATGGAACTGGTCGCAAGCACTAACAGGGTGACGGAACCAGCGACTATGAAACTGTTCTTGTAATACATCAGCAGAGGTATTCTCTTTAGGACCTGCACGTAATTGTTCCACTGTGGTTTTTCAGGCAGCCACTTTGGAACGTCGGAGATGAGTTCTTCCGGGGTCATGAGAGAGGCGGAGAAGAGCCAGAAAAATGGTAAGATCATCCAGAAGGCCCCAAAGACTATGATCACATACCTGATTATCTCGAGAAGGATTCTTATCGCTTTTTTCCTATTCATATCCTTTGATACCCCCGCGTCTGAAGAGCCATAGTATGAGCAGAGTGAAACCGAAGATCACACAGAACAGCAGGAACGCTCCAGCGGATGCCCTTCCCATCCTGAGTGATTGAAAGGCAGTTTCGTAAACGTACCAGGAGACGGTCATCACGCTCCTCGCAGGCGCGTTTCGCCCCATCGTGAAGGGCAGGTCGAAGACCTGCCAGGCTCCTATGAAACCTGTTGCGGTCAAGAAGAGCAACGTGGGAGACAGCAGTGGGACTGTGATGTAAAAGAACTGCCTGAACGGTCCTGCACCGTCTATCTTTGCAGCGTCGTAGTAGTCCTGGGGTATGTTCTTCAACCCTGCGGTTATGATGAGCATTGAACCGCCGATACCTGCCCACACCGCCGTGATGATTATTGAAAAGAGGGCCACGTTTGGATCCGTCAACCAGTACACGGGTTTCATGCCGAAGAGTCTGAGGATAGAGTTGAACAGCCCGTTGTTTGGCCTGTAAAGATAACCCCAGATCGTGCCTATCGCAACCTGTGGGGTGACGACAGGCGCAAAATAAATGAATCTCCACAGAACTGATAGTTTCGCGTTGTTTATTAGAACCGCGAGAATGAGGGCGATGACGATCGTCAAAGACACTGTTGCCAGAGCGTAAATGAGTGTGTTCCTGAGAACGCCCAGAAATACCTGATCACTCAACAGGTATGAATAGTGAGAGAACCCGACGCTCCTGGCTCTCGACAGCGGAACCAGCATGTTCCATCTTTTTGTCGAAACAATCAGCGAGAAAACGACAGGATAAACAAAAAAGATCGAATAAAACAGCAAAGCAGGGGCAAGGAACGCGTACCCTGCCCCTGTGTTTGTTTTCAATTTCTTTCTTCTGACGGGACCCTTTGTCTCAGACAATCCAGCCACTTTTGATTCTTCCCCTCATTTGTAGAATTCTTCCAGAATCTTGTCAATCTGCTTCTTCGCATCATTCAGGGCCTGTTCGGCAGTCTTTCGACCATTCCACGCCTCGATGATTTCTCTCATGAGTATCGTCTTGATCTCTTGACCCTGCGCTATGTTGGGTTCCTGGTAAGTGTTCTCCAGTTCCTTAACGAAGGCTGAAGTGTACAGATCGTTCAATTCTTCTTTGAAGAAAGCGATATCCTTCTTGTTCGGTGGAATCGAGCCGATATTCTTGGCCATGAGCTCGCCCATCCTGGTGAAGCCACCGGCGTCCTGTAGCGTCATCCATCTTATGAAATCCCAGGCAGCCTTCTTGTTCTTCGAGGCGCTGTCCACAGCGATGAACCACGTGTAACCAACGGTGGCCGGTTTTTTCAGATAAGGTATGGGAGCAACACCAACGGTCGCTTCGTACTCGTCTTTGAATCCCAGTTTCAGCGCAGTTTCGTACCATGGGGCCATTATCATCATCGCCACCTTGCCTGTCGGGAAGTTCCAGACGCTCGCCGCAGGATCCGTGGCACCGTTCTTGAACAATTTCAGCTCTGCCTCAAGCGCTTCGATCGCTTCCTTTGACGTCAACAAACACTCGGTGAAATCGTCTTTGAACGGTTTTCCTCCATTGCTGTACAGCAACGCGAGGTAAGGGTGTACGACAGCAGAATCCCAACCGGAAAGAAAGGCAAAACCGTATTGGGCCACCGTGCCATCGGGGTTTCTCTTGGTGAGTTTTGGGGCCATTGCGACCAGCTCATCCCACGTTTTCGGTGGCTCGTTGAAGCCCGCCTCTTGCAGTAGTTTCTTGTTGTAAACCAGAGCATAGTTCGCGACCTCAACTGGCACACCCCATATGGCCTTGTCAATTGTTGCGCCATCGACTGCCGCTTTGACGAAATCGCTCTTAACCTTGCTGACAACGTCTTTGGGCACTTCGTCGAGTATGCCTGAATCGACCAGTTGCACGCCCCAGAGTGAATACAGAACGTATATGTCCGCTATGACTCCCGAGGTGTGGCTGATCAGTATGCGCTTCAGGTACTCGTCGAACGGGACTGACTGTATCTCGATTTCTACGTTCGGGTTCAGCTTCTGGTACTCTTCAATGTACTGTTTGAGTCCCTTCACTACTACATTCCCGTTTTCGTCTTTCACTCCTTCGACCTGGTAGTCCGACCAGTGCACCGCGAAGATCAGCTTGGTTTTTCCGAAGCCGCTGAAGCTGAGAAGAACACAAAGAACGACTGCTAACAAAACCAGCGATCTCTTCATGCTTCACCCCTCCCTTTTAAAGTTTCAACATTGTCATTGAAGCAAGAACACAAGCGTTTCTCCTCCGTCCATGGCGATATCCGTTATCACTGTGAATTCAGGTGTGCTTTCCACGGCAACGCTTCCTGTACGATTCAGACATGTGGCTTCTTCAAACGCTCGCTGAAAAACATTTTTCGGTATGGATAGATCGAAACAACACTCGCTGTTCGTATGGTTGAAAACAAAGACAAGGATCTCACCTGACGGCAGGGTAGAAAAGCGAATTTCCAAACTGTCTGCGTCGCCACTTCTGACGCGAACAAAGTACTTTCTTTGTACGCCGCGTTCGGTTGCAAGCTGTCTTATGAGCTCCAGATTATCGGTGTTACCTGTCTCTTCGTACCCCACACCGATCAGTGTCCCGACCATGATGGCCCTTCCGGAGAAATAATTGTTCTCAACTATCACTGGTTTGTCCTGGAAGAATGCGATCGCGGTACCACTCGTCACTCTGTATACTGAAAGATAGCGACAGGCGGAAACGGTCAATCTCTTCTCTTTCAACACCAGGTTCGTCTCCTTCTTCAGTTCCTTCATCCACAGTTCCTCGCAACCGAACAGTTCGTGCAGTCCAAGCCCGGGAATCTTTTCACAGAGAGAACCGTCTTCCTTCATCCATGCAATTCGACCATCCGCCAGAATGGTTCCGCCGTTGGCGACATATTTTTTTATCGCTTCGGCACTTTTTTCATCCAGAGCGATCGAAAACGGTATGAGGATCAATTTGTACTTCGAGAGGTCACTGTGAAGGTCACCGATGTGCAGGAAATCAACGTTCACGCCCATATCCATCATCGCTCTGTACATTCCGAACATGTCTTTTCTGATCAACTCGGCACTCTCTGCTCTCAAACAGGCGAGAGCTTTGTGAGATTCGATGTTGTACAGTATCGCCACTTCCGCAGCTAAAGGTTTGGCGCTCGCAAAAATCTCCATCTTTTCGGTTATCGTTTTTGCTACCCTGCCGGCACTGATCGCTCTTTCGTTGATCGAACCGTCGTACTCTGCAAGACCAAATCCAGACACTTCGTAACCACAGCTCATGGGTAACCACGCGTAATAGTTCAAACCCTTCGCGTTCCTTGAAACGGCAAGCCACGCCCATCTCTCGACGTCCTTCTCGTCCACGGGCTCACCGAATCTCATTCCCGTAACCCCATGCCCGGTTTGAAGTTCACCTATCCAGAACGGTTTTCCTCGACTTTCACACGAGGATCTGCTCGCGTCCAGCGCCACTCCCATGTGATGAGGCTTCAACGGCATCCAGGAACCTGTGTGTTTGGGATAAAACGAGGTCCCCCAAACATCCACCATTTCTGAAAGTTTCCAGTCGTCGGAGGCACCGTAACCTATGCCGGGTATCCCGTAAACGCTCGAAATTGCAGCGTGACTCGATACCACGTGCTCACCATCGACTTTCTTGATCGTTGCGACCTTCCATCGGAGATCCTCCGCGATCTTTTCGATGTTGAACTGGATCCAGTCCAGCAGATCCCTGAAGCTTGACAGAGAAACGTATCTCGGAGCGATGACCTCTTCCCAGCTTGCATGCTTGCGATACCAGGCATCATTCAGTGCGTCGATCGTTCGATATTTCTTCTTGAGCCATTCGACAAACCTCTTCTGTGAATGCTTGCAGTAGCAAAACCACGGATCTTTTATGTAATCGATCCACGACCACTGCACGATGTGAGGCTCTGACCAGATGTCCCATGCGTAAAAAGATTCGTGCGATGCCACAACTTCGGCGAGTTTCTGGAGGAACGTTTCTATGTGCTTTCTTACCTGCGGATGGTCCGAACAGTACCCCGGTGATGCCTGAGAGTGTATGACGAGCCCGGATCTGTCCACGAACAGCGAGTCGGGATAATCTCTCTCAACCCAGTTTGGAGCGGAGTCTGTATACACCTGAACGATCGCTTTGATCTGCAGCTTGTCCACGATAGATAGCAAGGTGTCAATGGTCGAGAAGTCCCATTCGTCTGGCTTCGGCTCAGCGGTCGCCCAGTCGTACCAGAATCTGATCGAGTTGAAACCAAGCGACTTTATCGTGATGATATCTTTCTCGACCTCCTGAATGGATCTGATCTTCGCCACCATCGGTGCTCGCGATCTGTGAGGGCCATACCAGACAGAGACAGGAAAGAAGTTCTTCAAGTTCATCACTCCCCGTAGATCTTTCTGTAATGCGCGCTTATCGTTTTTTGATGTTGGTCAAAGATCTTTATGTTATAGTCCACGTCGAATCCTTCGACGTTGGGGGAAACAAAGATTTTCAGATCCTTGCCTCTTTCGTGCAGAATGCTTCCCGTTTGAGCGATGAGACACATTGTAATGGCAACCGCAGCAACTGTTGAAGAAGCCGCTATCCTTTCTTTCCTTCCCTCCAGCTCGACAACGGCATCTTCAGGTGGTACGCAGTTGTCTATGATCACATCGGCAATGTCTGAAAGTTTCTTACCGCTGCTGTGGGTTGGATTCGCAAGCGATTGATTTTGCATCGAAAGGACCGCTATAACAGTTGCCCCAGCCTTTTTGCCATATAGCGCCGCCTCAACAGGTGCAGCGTTGACACCGCCGTGTGAATAGACGACCAGAACGTCCCCTCTGGCGATGGGCTGGTATCTCAAGAAACCGTCTTCGATGTAACCTTCCTTCCTCTCAATGAGCAACAAACCTGGAGCGCTCGCTGGACCCGTGGGACTGAACCACATCAGTCGAGGATCGGTGAGTGGGTTGAAACCAATGAAGCTTCCGTATCTGGGAAACGCGTCCAGAACAGGAATAACTGAATGGCCACTTCCGAACAGGTGAACGAGGCCGCCCTTCGAAATACAATCTGCCATGAGGTTTGCCGCTTTGAGAATGTTTTTACCCTGTTCAGTTTTGATCCTCTCCAGGATAGTTTCGATCTTTTCAAGATAAGTCTCAAACGCCAGCAATTTTCCCACTCCTTTCATTGTGCCTTGAGAGCAAGTATCGAGTGCAGCCAAGAAGCTGTGCGTCCTCCCCAAG
>LGER01000052.1 GCA_001507915.1 Desulfonauticus sp. 38_4375
GAAGGATATGGCCTTTTGCCATCTGTTGCACTCTAGAAGTGGCTCAAAATTATTGTCCGATTAGGGCTCATTTTAATTGGCCATTAACAGTACTCCAGGGCCTTTTCTACCTGCTTTAAAGGAACCAAGGTGTCTAAACAGGGTCCTTTAGGCCGTTTATTTAAAATACCATACACAGGCAAAGGATATGTATCCTGAATACCACTGGATAAATCTCTTTCACAAGCAACAGCTATTATCATCTTGGGTCTGGTGGTAACTACAATTCTTCTGGCTATAGTCCCTCCAGTAGCAATTGCTATATTGATGCCATATTTTTTATGCAATTTAATAAGACCAGCTAAAGGGCATTTACCGCATTCTTCACAATTATAAATATTATAAGTTAACCTTTTATCACATAAGCTATTTTGCAAACAGTGAGGAAGTAAAAGCAATATCTCTTGAGGTTTATATTTTTTACTGGAACTTAACACCAGTTCATTATTTACTTTAATAAAAGAAGCCCTTACCTTTTGTTTGGAAATGTTAAAAATTCTTCCCACTCCCACCATGAGAGGTAAAAAGAATTTAATGGTTAAACCTCTAATTTTATGGGCAAGGAGAACATTTTTCTTTAATATTATGCTCAGGACCAAGCCCAAAGAGGACCAAATTATTCCTATAAATATCAGTCCCAGCAGACCAGCTAGGACATAAGGAGCTAAAGGATGGATTTGCCGCAATCCCACATAGGGAACCACCCACAATCCCACTAAAAGCAGGCACAACAAAAAAGAAGTCAGAAGAATAAGCCCGATAAAGAGCCGTTTTTTGACCGGAATGGTATCTTGAATCTCTTTATTTAAACTCTGATAGTCATCTTTGCTCATTTTCCAGACACTTGCTTAAAAAACCACAGTAAAAGGCCGTGGCCTCCATTAATTTACCATTGGCAGGCTTTAGCTTTTCCACCAGATAAAAGTTATCCTTACAGGCAAAGGCAATTTTGTTTTCTTTAAACTGTATGCTCCCTGGCACCAGGCTATCCTCCACCTTTTCCCCAATTTGTCCAGGAAAAAGGTCTACTTTAATCTGGCGGCCATCAGCTTTGGTAAAGTAAAAATAAGCTCCAGGCCAGGGGAAAAGGCCCCTTATTTGATTGTGTACCTCCCAAGCAGGACGATTAAAGTCCACCAATCCCTCTTCTTTACTCAGCTTAGGGGCATAGGTAGCCAGGTGTTCTGGCTGGGGAAGAGGAGTAATCTTACCTGCACTCATCTTTTCCAGGGCTTCCACGATAAGTTCTGCCCCCAGCTTAGCCAGATCATCGTGCAGGGTCTTGGCTGTGTCATTAATATCAATGGCCATGGCCCGCTGTAATACAATGGGGCCACTATCCAAGCCCTCTTCCATGAGCATAATGGTTATGCCTGTTACCTTTTCTCCCTGTAAAATAGCGCGTTGAATGGGTGCTGCTCCTCGATATCTGGGCAAAAGGGAAGCATGCACATTTAAAGGCGCAATTTTAGGGATATCTAACACAACCCTGGGTAGAATAAGCCCATAAGCAGCTACCACCAGAAAGTCTGGCTGCAACTTAGCAAGCTTTTCCACTTCTTCTACGGACTTAAAATTTTGAGGTTGGAATAAAGGCAAGCCCTTTTGTAAAGCCAGTTCCTTTACAGGAGAGCATTTTACCTTTCTTCCTCTGCCTGCAGGTTTATCTGGCTGAGTGTAAACTCCCACTATTTGCCCACCATCCCACAAAGAAACTGCTTCTAAAATGGTGGCTGCAAACTCAGGAGTGCCCATAAACACTATTTTTTTCTTTGCTTCAGCCATTTCTGCAGCCTTTTATCGTATAAATTGCGTTTTAAGCGACTAATGCGGTCAATAAACAAAATCCCATCCAGATGGTCTATTTCATGTTGGAGACAAATGGCCAGGAGTTCCTCAGCCTCCAGTTCTATATCCTCTCCTTCCAGATTTTTGGCCTTTACCTTTACTCTGGCTGCCCTTTTTACCCTGGCCCTATAGCCAATGACACTCAGGCACCCCTCTTCACCTTCCACTTCCCCTTCTTTTTCCACAATCTCTGGATTGACCAAAATCATCAAATCTTCTCGTTTCTCTGGTCCAGAGATATCCACTGTAATCAGACGCAAATTTTTTCCCACCTGGGGAGCAGCCAGGCCAATGCCCTTGTTTTCATACATGGTTTCCACCATATCCTGAGCCAGTTTTTTGAGGTCCTCGTCTATTGCCTGCACTGGCTCGGATTTACGGGCCAAAATCTCATTGGGATAAGTAATTATTTTCAAACTCAAGATTTACTCCTCTTTTCTCTCTCTAAGCCTTAAATGTAGCTCTCTTAATTGCCTGGAGCTCACCTCACTGGGCGCATCAGTAAGCAAACAGGTAGCCTTTTGAGTCTTGGGAAAGGCTATTACATCTCGAATGGATTTAGCTCCAGTCATAAGCATAATAATACGGTCAAAACCAAAGGCAATACCACCGTGCGGCGGAGTGCCGTATTTTAAGGCTTCCAGGAGAAAACCAAACTTTTCCTGAGCCTCTTCTGGCTCGATACCCAGTACCTGAAACATCTTTTGTTGCATCTCACTGGTGTGGATACGAATAGAGCCTCCTCCAATTTCATGTCCATTTAACACCAGGTCATAAGCCCTGGCCAAAGCCTTTTCTGGATTTGTCTCCAGTAAAGCCAGGTCTTCCACCTTGGGAGAGGTAAAGGGATGGTGCCTTGCCACCCAGCGTTTTTCTTCTTCATCCCACTCCAAAAGGGGAAAATCCACCACCCAGGTAAAGGCATAGGTGTTTTCAGGAATAAGTTTAAACATTTCGCCCAATTTTAAACGTAAATAACCTAAAGCTGTATTCACAACCTCTTTGGGACCAGCCTGGAAGAAGACAATATCTCCTGGCTTTAGTCCCAAAGCCTGGGTCAAGCCCTGCTTTTCCTCTGCACTTAAAAACTTGGCAATGGGAGACTGCCATTCCTTTTCTTTGATTTTTATCCAGGCCAGGCCCTTGGCTCCGTATATTTTTACGAACTCAGTTAAATCGTCTATCTCCTTTCTGGATAAGGTAGATCCTCCAGGTAAGTTCAAGGCCTTGACCAGTTCTGCACTGCTAAAGAGCTTAAACTCTGAATTTTTCACAATAGAGGTGACATCCTTTAACAGCAAGTCAAAACGCACATCCGGTTTATCCAGGCCATAATCCGCAATAGCCTGAGCAAAAGTCATTCTGGGAAAAGGAGTTTTCACTTCCAGGCCCAACACATCTTTAAACAGAGCAGCAATTAAGCCTTCAGCCATAGTCATTACATCTTCTTCTTCCACAAAGGACATCTCTATATCAATCTGGGTAAACTCAGGTTGTCTATCTGCTCTTAAATCTTCATCCCGAAAACACTTTACAATCTGATAGTAACGATCAAACCCAGCAACCATAAAAAGCTGTTTAAAAAGCTGCGGAGATTGAGGCAAAGCATAAAAATTACCTGGATTTAATCTACTGGGAACCAAAAAATCCCTGGCTCCCTCGGGAGTACTTTTGGTTAAAACAGGTGTTTCCAGCTCTAAAAAGCCCAAGCCAGAGAGGTAATTGCGCACACTCTGGGCTGCTTTACTGCGCAAGACAAGATTCTGGGTCATAAAGGGACGCCGTAAATCTAAATACCTGTACTTCAGACGCAAATTCTCAGATACTTCAGCCCTATCCTCAATTAAAAAAGGTGGAGTTTTAGCTGCATTTAAAATCTTAAACTCCTTTACAACAACTTCTATCTCTCCTGTCTTAAGCTTGGGATTAATCATATCTTTAGGTCTGGGACGCACCAAGCCTTTAATGGCAATGACATCTTCACTTCTAAGCACATGAGCTCTTTCCAGGGCTTCCTGGTTCACCTCAGGGGCAAAAACCACTTGAGTTAAGCCTTCTCTATCCCTTAAATCTATAAAAATAAGTCCGCCATGGTCGCGTCTAAATTGCACCCACCCCATCAAACATACTTCCTGACCATCCTCTTGCAAGGACAACTGCCCACAACTATGAGTTCTTTTCCAGCCTCCCAGGCTATCCAAAGCAACTTGTTTTTTGCGCTCCATTTCTTCTTCTCCCCTTTAAAAAAGTATTCCTAAAGCTTGCTCTATGTCTTCCCAGGCCACGCTCTGTTGAAGGCCTGTTTGTAGGTTTTTTACCTGTACTACTTTTTGGACCAACTCTTCTTCTCCCAAAATCAAACAAGTCCTGCTCTTCTTTTTATTTGCCTGTCTTAAGTGGGCCTTAAGGCTCTTGGCTTCAAAACTCACTTCTCCTCTATATCCCTTTTGGCGCAACCTCTGAGCCAACTCTATTCCGGCATTAAGGGCCTGCTCCGCAATAATAGCTACAAAAAAGTCCAAAGAGTTTTGTTTTTGGCCTTCCAGGAGTAAAGCAATCCTCTCCATACCACAGGCAAAACCAAGGCCTGGCACATCTGGTCCACCCAGATTGCGCACCAACCCATCATAGCGACCACCTCCAGCAATGGCACTTTGTGCACCAATATTGGCATCAAAGGAAACCACCTCAAAGGTGGTACGCTGATAATAGTCCAGCCCTCTAACCAAAAAGGGATTGTGCTCCCAGGGAATTTGGGATTGGTTGAGAATAGTTATTACTTGCTCAAAGTGTTTTTTACATTCCTCACAAAGGCAATCCGTGATTTTGGGAGCCTCTCTAACCACTTCCCGACACTTTTCCACCTTGCAATCCAGAACTCGCAAGGGGTTGGTAGTGCGCCTACGCTGACAATCTGCACACAGGTTTTCCTCTGGCACTTGAGTTAAAAAAGCCACTAACTTTTCCTGGAATTGAGGTCTGCATTCCTTGCAACCCAAAGAATTTACATAAAAGGTCAGGGAATTAAGCCCCAGTTCCTGTAAATAATTAAAAAGCATTAAAATCAACTCTCCATCAGCCTGGGGATGTTCTGGCCCAAACATCTCCACATCAATCTGATGGAATTGGCGCATCCTTCCCTTTTGCGGCCGCTCATAGCGAAACATAGGGCCAAAGGTAAAAAACTTATACACGCCTTCTCTAGAAGCCATTCCACTTTCAATAAAGGCCCTGACCACACCAGCCGTAGCTTCAGGCCGTAAGGTCAAACTTCTGCCCTTGCGATCAGCAAAGGTATACATCTCCTTTTGCACAATATCGGTTTCTCCACCAATGGAACGAGCAAAAAGCTCTGTCTTTTCCAGAACAGGAATCCTGATTTCCTCATAACCATAAAGAGGAAAAACCTTTCTTGCCCTCTCCTCCATAAATACATAAAGATTACTCTCTGGAGGAAATAAATCTGCAAAACCTTTGATCTTATTTATTCTTGCCATTTTCTTTATACTACCCTAATTTAGAAATATTTTTCCAAGCCAGAATTTAGTTCTGTTAGTGCAAAGAGGCCTAGCTTGTCAAAAGTTTAAGGAGGATTTTTTCATGGAGGGCAATTTAAAAGGCATAGCTTTTGTAGGTTATAAAAAATCAGGCAAAACTACTTTAATTTCTCAAGTAATAGAACTGTTTCAAAAAAAAGGCAAAAAAGTAGGAGTGGCCAAGTTTTCCCATCACACCTTTAATCTGGCCAACACAGATACAGGAAAGTTTTTAAAGCAAAAATGTATCAGTATAGGGCTAAATGAAAAAGAAAGTTTTATCAGTTGGCCAGAAAAAAAATACCTGCCTGATTTACTTCCCTTACTCAGCAGCCATATCCTTTTAGTAGAAGGGGGTAAACACCTGACCTGGCTACCCAGAATTATCTTACCCCAAAAAGAAGAAGACCTACAAAAGTTGGATAATGGCTTAAGCCTTGCCTACTATAGTCCCAAACCCTTTAATTCCCCCTTAAAACATATTGCCAAACCAGAAGAAATTGTTACTTTAATAGAAGAAAAGGGATTTATTTTGCCTGGTCTTGATTGTGAAGCCTGTGGATTAAAAGGGTGCCTGGAAGCAGGTAAGTTAATTGTCCAGGGTAAAGCCAATATAAGTGTGTGTAAGGCTCTAAAGCAAGACCGCCTGGAAATAAAAGTAAATGGGCACCCCTTAAGCACCAATCCCTTTGTCTGCAAGTTAATTGAAAAAACACTGCTGGCCATGCTCTCTGAACTAAAAGGCTTTGTGCCTGGAGAAGTTAGTTTAAAACTAAAAATCAAGTAAGGAGCAAACTTGGCTTCCTGGTTCAAAAAAATAAGCAGGTGGATGCTGCTTTACATCCTGGTAGGCATTGCTGCCGGATGTATGTCCATTCTTTTCCAGTTCCTATCCACCCGGGGAGTAGAATTTTTCTTTCACTTTTTAGCCGGTTATTTTCCACCCCTACCTGGAGGAGAAGGCCAAAGCCTTACCACTTCCTCTGCGCCCCTGCGTCCCTACTTATTTCTTATCTTGCCCACCTTAGGCGGCCTGTTGTGTGGACTCCTGCTCTATTTCTTTTGTCCAGAAGCTGAAGGACACGGTACAGATGCGGTTATTGAAAGCTATCACTTTCAAAATGGTTATATGCGCAAAAGAGTACCTCCTTTAAAAATGCTGGCTTCTCTCTTAACTCTGACTACTGGCGGTTCAGGCGGAAGAGAAGGCCCCATTGCCCAGATTGGAGCGGGCTTTGGCGCCTTTTTGGCTGAAAAGTTGGGTCTGAGCCCAGATGAAAGAAGAGTACTTATCCTGGCTGGCCTGGGAGCAGGCATTGGCAGTATCTTTAAAGCGCCTCTGGCAGGAGCCCTTTTTGCAGCTGAAGTGCTCTACAAGGAATCTGACCTGGAAGCAGAGGCCATCTTACCTGCCAGCATAGCTTCTTTAGTGGCCTTTTCCATTTTTGCCAGCGTATATGGTTTTCAGGGCCTTTTTACTGCTCCTTCTATCCAAATCACCAGGGCAACCCAGTTGCTACCTTTTTTGTTCCTGGCTGTTGTTCTGGCAGGAGTGGGCATTTTCTATGTTTCCACCTTTCACGCTGTACATAACTACTTTAAAAAACTAAATATCCCCAACTACTTTAAACCCGCTCTGGGAGGACTTTTAACTGGTATTATAGGTTTTTTCTGGCCTCACACTCTAGGTTTTGGCTATGGTTACTTACAGCAAGCTATCAACAACGAATTAACCCTGCTTACCCTTCTAACCCTTGGGCTGGGGAAAATTTTTACCACCTCTTTTACCATCAGCTCTGGGGGAAGTGGCGGAGTCTTTGGTCCTTCCATTGTCATTGGCGGAGCCATAGGCGGGCTGGTGGGCAATTTTTTACACTTTGCCTTTCCCACTTTAAACCTTAGCCCCTCTGCCTTTGTTATTGTGAGTATGGCGGGCTTTTTTGCTGGAGTATCCAACACTCCCATTGCCACCATTATTTTTATCAGCGAACTCACTGGCTCTTATGAGCTACTTATTCCCAGTCTTTTAGTCTGCTCTCTTACTTATATCTTAATGCACAAATGGACCATCTACTCCAGGCAAGTAGCCAATAAATTTAGCTCTCCAGCTCATAAGGGAGAATTATTCCTGGATATAATGCAAGAATACAAGGTAAAGGAACTCATAAATGAATTTAAAAAACCAATCATAGTTTCACCCAGAATGACCTTGCAAAAGTTTAAAACCCTTATCTGTAAAACTAAAAGAAACTATTTCTGCCTGGTAGAAAACAACACCTTAAAAGGAATAATAGACTTAAGAGATATTAGGCCCTTTCTCTATGACCAAAATATAAATGATTTAATTGTAATGGACGATTTAGCGCTTAAAAATTTTATCTATACTCACCTTGAAGAAGATTTAGCCTCAGTATTTAAAAAATTTGGACAAAAAAACATAGAAGAAATACCTGTTGTAAAAGATGAACCTGGCTTATATCTTGTAGGAATGCTTTCCAGAAAAAGCTTAATCCTCTTCTACAATCAAAAGATAAATGCCCTGAAAAACAACTCCTCCTATTCTTCTTCAGCCACAGCACGCAAATAATCTCCATATTCATTTTTGGCGTACTTTTCTGCCCAAAAAAGTAATTTTTCTTTATCAATAAAACCCTTGCGATAGGCAATTTCTTCTAAACAACCTATTTTAAAACCCTGTCTTTCCTGAATAGCCTGAATAAAGCTGCTGGCCTGGTGCAGGGAAGCATGCGTGCCTGCATCCAGCCAGGCATAACCTCTGCCCAAAAGTTTGACCACCAATTGGCCTTTGGACAAATAGGCATTATTTACATCAGTGATTTCCAGCTCTCCCCGCCAGGAAGGCTTAATCTGTTTGGCTATTTCTACGACCTGGTTGTCGTAAAAATAAATTCCTGGGACTGCGTATTTGGATTTGGGTTGTTTGGGCTTTTCCTCTATTCCCAGCACCCTCCCCTTTTTATCAAAGTTCACCACTCCATAGCGACTGGGATTTTTAACTGGATAACCAAAAATAATCCCCCCTTTAGAAAGGTTTACGCATTCAGCCAGGACCTTGGACAGTCCTTCTCCATAGAGAATATTATCCCCCAGGACCAGACAAACACTATCTTCACCAATAAATTCTTCGCCCAGAATAAAGGCCTGAGCCAGCCCTTCTGGCCTAGGTTGTACCACATAGCTAAATTTAACGCCCAACATCTGCCCATCGCCCAGAAGCTGTTCAAACCTGGGCAAATCTTGAGGAGTGGAAATAATTAAAATTTCCCGAATGCCAGCCAGAAAAAGAATGGATAGCGGGTAATAAATCATGGGCTTGTCATATACTGGCAACAACTGCTTGCTCACACTCAAAGTCAAAGGATAAAGCCTGGTCCCTGAGCCACCAGCCAAAACTATTCCTTTCATAATTAACACTCCCTTTTTTCTTAGTAAGTTAAGCTGGATTTAATTAGAACTGCCTTTCCAGCTAACAATCTTCTACCTAAATGTAACTTTGCACAATATATACCAAAGACAACTACCCCTGGCCTTCTGCCCGGCCTTATTTTTATTTTTTATTTTTCTCTGCTTGCCTGAGGAAGTCGTCCTTCCAGGACCTTTTATCCTCTATGGGCTCTACATGAATGGTAGTTTCACTTTCAGGAAACGCCTTGCGAATCTCTTCTTCCAGTTCACAACAGATATCATGGGCCTGTTGCACACTGGTTTTTCCATCCAGAAGTAAGTGAAAGTCAATAAACCTTTTTTTCCCTGATTTGCGGGTTCTCAAGTTGTGTAAGGTAAGTTCAACAGAATGATTTTTCACTATCTTTTCAATTTGCTCCTGTTCTTCTTGAGGTAAGGCCCTATCTAAAAGTCCCCAAAAGGATTTTTGAGTAAGTTCATAACCAGTACGCAAAATTTGCAGGGCTACCAGAAGGGCTAGCAAAGGGTCCACGACCTTTAACTGAGGCCAAAAATAAACAATGCCCACTCCCAAAGACACTCCCAGGGTAGTAATCACGTCTGTAAGTAAGTGCTTGGCATCTGCTTCTAAGACAATAGAGTTATAGCGCCTGGCCCCTCTTAACAGAATCCAGGCCACTATTGCATTTACCACAGCACTAAGCAGGACCAAAAACACTCCCCAATCCAGAGAGTTGAGTTCCTGGGGATGCAAAAACCTCTTAAAGGCGGCATAAAAAATACCCCCAGAGGCCACTAAAATAAGTCCGCCTTCCAAGCCACTGGCAAAGTATTCTACCTTATTATAACCATAGGTGTGTTTCTTATCTGCTGGCCTTTCAGCCAAACTCAAGGCCATATAGGCCACACAACTGGCAATGAGGTTAATAAAAGACTCCAAAGCATCTGAGAATATGCCTACAGAATTACTTACATAAGCAGCACCTAGTTTTAAACCAATAGTTATAAGGGAAGCTAAAATGGAAATTAAAATAATTTTTTTAGGCAAAACTAAACCCCTAAAAAAGCTTTACACTTTCTTGGAACTAATGCTATTTTTTTTGCATGTCAAAGAAGTGGATAAACAAAAAAATTCCAGAATTTGTACGGGATATCTTAAGGGACTTTTGTCTCATTAGTTGTGAACTGGAAAAAGAGTTTAACTTTTTTGAACAAGAAAAGCGGGTCCATTTTTCTTTTTTTCAAGAACTGGTGGGAGAGGAAATGAGCAAAGGGCCTTTATGGAGACTCAAAGACATGGTTCACATCCTCTCCAAAAATGAAAAAAAAGCGCCTCTTTTAGCGCAACTTATTGACTGGAGTTTAGGCTATATTTTCCACGAATCCATGAAGCTAAAAGAAGATGCCTATCAACAAAACCGTTACCGCCCCTGGTTTGAAGAAATTCAGGCCCAAAAAGAACTTCCCCCTCAAATTAAGCTCACAGTAAAAGAACTTTATCAAGTGTTGAAACAGACTTCAGAATCCATAGAAAGAGAGATAAAAAGAATTAAATTCCTCCAATTTCACTTACGCAACCTTTTTCTGCTTTATTTGCCTCATCATCGGGACAATGAACTCCTGGCCCGTTTCTTCTTTGCCCAGAGTGAACTGGTGAAAAGAGTCTTTAAACCCTCTCACCATAAACTCCTGGAAGCAATTTATCAGCCAGATATTGCTCAAATGTATTTTCTGGCTGCCAAAAGTTTACGCAAGGGTGGATGGTTGGAAGAAGCCCAAAAGGCTGTGGAAGAAGGATTAAAAATTTCTCCTCAGCACAAAGTTGGGTTGCAAGAAGCAAAAAATGTTGCTATAGAGCTTCGAAGATTAAAGTCGTAACCAGTTTTTTAGTATAAAAAAGGAGGCAAGAAATGAAAAAATTATTGATTTTGGCTGCCTTGGGCCTAAGCCTTTTGGCCTTTGGATGTGCCAAAAAAGAGGTGAAGAGTGAACCAGTTGCTCCTAAACAAGAGCAAACCCAGACCACTCAATCTGAGGTAGTAGAAGAAAAGGTAACAGAAGAAGTAGTTGCTCCTTCTCCCATGGAGCTCTATGAACAAAACTATGCCAAATTACCTACCTCTCACAAAGTGGTAAAAGGTGAATGTCTGTGGTGGATTGCTGAGTACAAAGATATTTATAACGATCCTTTTATGTGGCCTTTGATTTACAAAGCCAATAGAGACCAAATCAAAAATCCTGATTTAATTTACCCCAATCAGGTTTTTGCTATCCCCAGAGACTTTTCTTTAGATGAACTAAAAGAAAGCAGAAAAATGGCTGGGGCTCCCAGACCCTATTTGCCACCTCAAACAGCCAATATCCCAGCAAAGCTAAGACAGGAGCTGGGGTGGAGCTTCTAAAGTTAGACTAAAAGGAACAGAGCTAAAACCCCAGCCATTTTGGTTGGGGTTTTTTATTTTAGAATAAAAGGGAGGGAAGATGAAAAGCAAACTTATACACAGTAATCCTGTGAAACGCGATTACCAGTTGCACAACGAAAAGGAACCCAATCTTTTTAGAGAAATATTTCCTTATCGCAAAGTCAGTAGGACCTATTTTGATGACTCTTTTGTAATCCCCAGGCCACCAGAGGATTTCTTTATCACAGATACTACCTTTAGGGATGGACAACAGGCAAGACCTCCCTATGCTCCCGATCAGATTCTCAAAATCTACGACCTCTTACATAAACTGGGTGGTTATTCAGGGCTAATTCGACAATGTGAATTTTTCCTTTATTCTGAAAAGGACCGAAAGGCTGTAGAGCTTTGCCGGGAACGAGGATATCGCTATCCAGAAATAACTGCCTGGATTAGGGCCAAGGAAGAAGACCTGAAACTGGTAAAACAGATGAAAATCAGAGAAACAGGAATGCTCACTTCTGTTTCTGATTATCACATTTATTTAAAGTTAAAAAAAGACCGCAAGCAAGCCCTGGAAGACTATCTAAAAATAGTGGAAAAGGCCCTGGAACTAAATATCGTCCCCAAATCAGGCTCTGTGATACTCTGGGTATGGGAGTACCCTATTCGGGAGCAGCTTTACCTAGAGCTGTACCCAAATTAATCAGAACCTTTACTGATGAAGCAGGCGTTCCCAGCCAGTGGCTGGAGTGGCATGGCCACAATGACTTTCACAAAGGCTTTATCAATGGAGTTACAGCCTGGCTTTATGGTTGTGCTGCTGTAAATGGTTCCCTTTTCGGATTTGGGGAAAGGACAGGCAATACTCCGATAGAAGCCCTAGCCATTGAATATATTTCACTCACTGGTAATGACGATGCAGCCTTGCTACCCACAATCACAGAAATAGCCAGATACTTCCAAAAGGAACTGGGAATGAACATTCCTCCCAATTATCCCTTTGCTGGTCGGGATTTTAATGCCACCAGTGCTGGCATCCACATTGATGGTTTGATGAAAAACGAAGAAATCTACAATATTTTTGACACCAACCTGCTTTTAGATAGACCCATTCCCATTATCATCACAGACAAGGCTGGAAAGGCCGGGGTCGCCTACTGGATAAACCACAACCTGGACCTACCTCCAGACAAACAGGTGGACAAAAGGCACCCTGCAGTGCAAAAAATATACAACAAGATTATGCAAGCCTATGAAAAGGGAAGGACTACCAATTTTTCCCATGAAGAAATGGAAAAATTGGTTAAACGTTTTATGCCCGAACTCTTTCCCTCCCAATTTGACCATCTTAAAATTCTGGCTCACAATATCTCTGCCAAAATCATTACTAACCTGTCCCAAGAAAAGGATATCTCTTCTCTAGATGTACAACTGGTAGAACCTCTTTTAAGCCACTTTTTAGATGAATATCCTTTTATTCAGTACATTTATCTTACAGACAACAAAGGTAAACTCCTTACCTTTAAGGTTAGTGACCCCAAGTACCTGAAAAACTACGAACAAATGCCTATAGGTACTGACCTATCCAATAGAGAGTGGTTTATTGTGTCTATGCAAAGTGGCAAGTTACACATTACTGATTTTTATCGTTCCATGTTTACAGGGAAACTTTGCTTAACCGTATCCATACCCATCTTTGACGAAAAAGATGAAATTAAGGCAATTTTAGGAGCCGACATTAGATTTGAAGAACTTTTAAAAATGCAAGAAGAATTGGATGAAGACTAACTGGGTTAAACTGCTCCAAAAGACCTGGTTTAAACTGGGAATTATTTTTATCTTGCTTTTTGGGGCCAGTTCCAGCCTATTTTACTGGCTGGAACCTGGCCTTCGAGCAAAAAAAGACTTTTTTCTCGCCCTTTGGTGGAGTGTAGTTACTGTCACTACTGTTGGTTATGGCGATATTGTCCCCAGTACTCTGGCTGGTAAAATACTGGGAATTGTAGTAATGCTTACTGGCATTGGTTTTGTTTCTATCTTGACAGGAAATCTGGCTTCCTTTTTAATAGAAAAAAGAATACAAAAACGTAAGGGATTAGCCAAAGTGAAATTAGTTAACCATCTAGCTATTTTAAACTGGAACGAACAGGGAATAAATATCATCAAAAAAAGCTCCTTACCTACTTTAATTGTAGCACCTCTGGAAGAAGAACACTTTGAACAAATAAAAACAGAAACCGAAAAAGAAATCTACTATCTAAATGGCCTGGCTAAAAGAGAAAATTTTTTAAAACAAGCCAACCTTCAGGAAGCAAAAACCATTATTATCTTACTGCCAGAAGAAGAAAAAGACCCTGACCAGGAGGTGCTTTACACCTTACTTACAGCCAGAGAATTGGCACCTCAAGTACCCATTTTTGTAGAAATAAAAGAGAGCAAAAACAAGCCACACTTACTCAAAGCTGGAGCTGATCAGGTAATAGTGCGCTCTGAAGCTACCAGTTTACTTTTGGGACAGGCCAGTTTCTCGCCTTTTATCTTTTCCTTTTTTCAAAAACTGCTTTCTGCTTCTCCCAATCTGCTTCAATTAAGGCCCTTGACCTCTGAAGAAAAGGAATTCACCTGGGAAGAACTTTGTACTCACAATCCGCAGGTCATACCTGTTGCTCTATGCAAAGAAAAAGCTTCTATTTCTCTGAAAGATATTTTAGATGAAAACTCCTCTCTGGATAAATTTATTCAAGAATTATTTAATGCTTCGGGCCTGGAAGACAGATTTGACTCCCTGGAGCCAGAAGTGTGTTTATTGCCACCCAGGGATACTGTTTTAAAAAATTTTGATGCCTTAATTTACTTAAAAAATGCTTAACCTAAAAAACATTCCCCTTTTTGCTGACTTGCAAGAAAAACAACTGGAAAAGTTGCAAAATATAGTAGAAGTTGTGGAAGTAGAAGAATCTACTTTCATCCTCAAAGAAGGAAGTGTAGGACAGGATTTTTTTATTTTAGTGCAAGGAAAGGTCAAAATAGTAAAACAAATGCTGGCAGAAGAAGTGGCTTCTAAATTAACCTTTCTTACAGAAAACAAAAAAACTCTGGCTATTTTGGAAGGGAAAGACTATCCCCTGCTAGGAGAAATGGCCTTAATAGACGCAGACAGACGCTCTGCCAATGTAATTGCCTTAACCCAATGTACATTACTAAAAATTACTCAACAAGATTTTTTAAAGCTTGCTCAAGAAGACCCTCTTCTGGCTTTCAAAATTTTACTTAAAATAAGTCAAAGTATCAGCCAAAAGTTGCGTCTGGCCAATAAAAATATTACCAAGTTGACAACAGCGTTAGCGTTATTACTCCAACAAAAAACTACTAAATAAGGGAGGTCTTATGAACAAAAAAAATCTACTCTTGGGAATTTTGCTTGCTTTTTTTATTCTTAGTGGCTGTGCCAGCAAGCAAAAAGAGCCAGAAGTTGCTCCCAGCGCACCTCAACCTGTAACCACCAACACCCAGGATTCTTTACATTCCTATTATGACTTTGATGACATTCCAGTACCCACTGATATGAAACTCGTTCCTAAAAAGTCCATTCTCTTTGAATCTGCGGCTATTAAAGCTGGAGTAGTTAGCTTTGAAGGTAGAGTGGATGCGGTTTCTCTTTTTGACTTTTATGTAAACACCATGCCTCAAGAAAACTGGACCCTTCGTTCCTATTTTAAGTATGGCCAATACATTTTAGTATTTGAAAAACCCAACAAAGATTGCATCATTCACATTCAAAACGGTTCCTTTACCACAGAAATGCAAGTCTGGGTAACTCCTCACATTATCTCTGAAAGCACACCCAACACTTTAGGACCTAAAGCGGAGTAATTGGTGTTTGTATTTGAGCATTACTACGGACAAAAGGTACATCTTGGCGTTACAGGCAGTATTGCAGCCTATAAGAGTTTAAATTTACTACGCCTACTGCTAAAATCCAACCTGCAAGTAGGCGTAACCTTAACCCGGGCTGGAGAAAAGTTTATACCTGCCCTAAACTTCAAGGCCCTGGGAGCAGAGCCTGTATTTACTGAACAGGACCATTTCAGGCAGGATTTTCCCCATCTCTATCCCCAGCACAGTAATGCTTTTTTAATCTGTCCCTGTACAGCCAACACCTTAAATAAAATAGCCCAGGGCTTAGCGGACAACTTGCTAACCACCCAGGTGCTGGCCTTTTCCCAGAGGGTTCTATTGGCACCAGCCATGAATCCCCAAATGTGGTCCAATCCCTTAACCCAGGCAAACTTAACCAAGTTAAAGAAACATAATTTTATCCTTATTGAACCAGAAGAAGGGGAAGTAGCCTGTAAAGACAGGGGAAAGGGACGCCTGGCCAGGGAAGAAACTATTTATTATCATCTTCTTAAAAGTTTAACTCCTCAGGACCTTAAAGGAAAAAAAGTACTGGTCACAGCAGGACCTACGAGAGAATACTTTGATTTGGTTCGTTTCTGGTCCAATCCTTCTTCTGGAAAAACAGGCCTAGCCATTGCTTTAGCTGCCTGGCTAAGAGGAGCAGAAGTCTATCTGGTTCACGGCCCCATAAATATAGACCTGGATTTACTGCCAGAGTTTACTCTTCTACCTATCACCACAGCAAAACAAATGGCTGAAAAAGTCCTGGACCTCTGGCCCCAGATGGACATGGGTATTTTTAGTGCAGCTGTGTGCGATTTTCGCCCCCCTTATCTGGGAGAGACCAAGCTAAAAAAGGAACAACAAAAAAAACTTGTCCTGGAGTTTGAAACCAATCCAGACATCTTAGCTACTGTAGGTCAGAAAAAAACTTCCACTCAAAAACTGGCAGGCTTTGCTTTGGAAAGCCAGGATGTCTTGGCGAAAGCAAAATCCAAGCTGATAAACAAGAATTTAGACCTTATTCTGGCCAACAAAGTAGGAAAACACTCTCCCTTTGGGGAAGACAAAAATGAAATCATTCTCCTGGATAAAAAGGGCAGAGAAGAGCATTGGCCCCTTCTACCCAAAACCGAAATAGCTTGGCGCTTATGGGATATTCTCCTTTCCACCTAGAAGACTCTTTAAAAACCAGGATTTTAAATCGCCTTGGTTTAAAGTGGTTTTTAAAACCTAAAACAACTAACTCCCTTGCTGTTAAAAAAAATACTGCTCTCACCCCCCTCCAAATTTTATCTTCTTTTCCTCCAGAATTAAAACAAAAACTTTTAGCTAAAAGATATCTCAGTTATAGCCTCTGGATTTATAAAGACTACCTTCTAGACCTACAGACAAAAACCAATAATCCTCGCAAAATACTGGTGAAAAAAATATTTGACGCTGCTCACGACCAACTAAACTGGCCGTCTAAACAAATAACTTTTTGGCCCCTCTTTTATCCTCTTCAGGAAAAATATGTCTGCAATCTGGAACTCTTTGAATTTGGCCTAAAAAAAATCCAGCCCACCTATATTTTTTGCTTTGGCCAAGAGTGTTTTAAGTGTTTATTACCTCAAGAGGACTTTGCCTATAACCAGATTTTTGAATATAAAAAAAGTCTCCTTATAGCTTTACCAGACTTTAATGATTTGCTACCTGATAATAGAGAACTAAAAAAAATCGTCTGGGAGGCTCTCAAGCGTTATGTCCCGCGTTAAATCTAAAATCTTCCTTTTTATTCTATCCCTTCTTTTTTATCTAACTTTCACCTCCTTGAGCCTGGCCCAAAATATTTTTCTTTTGCCTCTAAAGGGGCCTGTTACCCCTGTCCTGGAACAGATTTTAGAACAAGGGCTTAAAAAGGCTTCTCAGGAAAAGGCAGCTCTGGTTGTAATTACCTTAGATACTCCAGGCGGTCTTCTCTCTTCCACCCGCAACCTGGTCCAGCAAATACTCAATTACCCCTTACCTCTAGTAGTCTATGTCTACCCTCAAGGTGCCCATGCTGCTTCTGCGGGAGTGTTTTTGGTAGCCAGTGCAGATATGGCAGCAATGGCTCCCAACACCACCCTGGGCTCAGCTACTCCTATTTTTCTTCAATCAGAAAAACAAAACTCCATCTTACAAAAAAAGGTCGAAGAAGACGCCTTAAGCCTTTTAAAGTCTCTTTGTCTAAAGAATAAACGCAATTTTGAGTTTTACAAAAGCTTTATCACTGAGGCTACAAGTATTGAAGCTGGAGAAGCAGTTTTAAATAAGGTGGTAGATTTTCTGGCCGTTTCTGTAGAAGACCTTTTGGAACAAATAAAACAAAGAAAACCACGCTTAAAAGGACAAGAAATAAACATTTCCAACAACTACAACCTTATCCCCTACCGTCCTTCTCCTCTTTTAAGTTTTTTAAGCTATATTCTTCACCCGCAAATAGCCTACCTTCTCTTTTTAGGAGGCCTTCTGGGCTTATTTTTTGAACTTTCCCACCCAGGGACAATTTTTCCTGGAGTAGTGGGTAGTTTGGCTTTGGTTTTAGGGCTTTATGCCCTTTCGCTTTTACCCATCAACTTAGCAGGCATTTTACTTATCCTTCTAGGAATTGTCTTTTTTATCCTGGAGCTTAAAATTACTAGCTATGGTTTACTGAGTGTAGCCGGGCTTATTGCTCTCTTTTTAGGTTCTTACTTTTTTTACGAGCCCACCAACTCCTTTTTTATCTGGAGTATAAAAAGTTTTCTGCCAGGCTTTTTAACCTTATCCTTTTTTCTGGTCTTACTGGTGTTTTTGCTCACCCGTTCTTTACTAAAAAAGCCACATAACCCCATTCCCTTACATAGCGAAGGAGAGGTTATCTCCTGGCAAAAGGGACAAGGGCAAATTAAAGTAAGAGGAGAAATCTGGCAGGCCCAGAGTACTGAGCCCCTGCAAAAAGGACAAAAAGTAAAAGTTGTAGGCCATAAAGGATTAACCTTAAACATAACTCCCCTAAAGGAGGACGAAAAATGATCTCCTTAAGTTTTCCCCTGTTACTTATTATCTTTTTTCTTTTTGCGTCCCTTAGAGTGTTAAATGAATATGAACGCGGAGTAATTTTCCGCCTGGGTAGAGTGCTCGAACCTAAAGGGCCTGGCTTGATAATCGTTATTCCTGTTATCGATAAGCTGGTAAAAGTGGATTTGCGAATAGTGACTCTGGACGTACCCCACCAGGATGTGATTACAAAAGATAATGTTTCCATTAAAGTAAATGCCGTAGTTTATTATAGAGTAGTGGATCCTAAAAAGGTAATCTTAGAGGTGGAAAACTTTAACTTTGCCACTTCTCAGCTAGCCCAGACCACTTTGCGCAGTGTTTGTGGTTCAGTGGAGCTGGATGAACTTCTGGCTCATAGAGATAAAATCAATTCTATAATTCAAGGTATTTTAGACGAACATACTGATGCCTGGGGCATAAAAGTAACCAGTGTGGAGCTGAAATATATCGACCTACCTCAAGAAATGCAAAGAGCCATGGCCAAGCAGGCTGAAGCAGAAAGGGAAAGAAGGGCCAAGATTATAAATGCTGAAGGAGAATTCCAAGCTGCCCAAAAACTGGCTGAAGCAGCCAAGATAATAGGCTCTCAACCCCAGGCCTTACAATTGCGCTATTTACAAACCATGCGTGAAATGGCTGCAGAAGGTAGAACAACTACTGTCTTTCCCATACCTTTAGATTTTTTGACTTTATTAAAAGATAAAAATTGACTCTAAAATCTATTTTTAATAGTTTTAATCTATGTTAAAATTAAAAGGTAAACCTGTTTATAGAAAGTTAAAAACTTTTTTTATCTTCATGGAGAGGTTAATCCTCTCCTTAAAAAGAGAAGATTTTAGTGGAACTATATATTTAAATTTTCCTCAAAAAGAAGGATATTTTTTTATTCTGGAAGGAGACATTGTTGGCGGAGTTTTAGAAAATGAGGGGAAAAGACTAAGTGGCTCTAAAGCAGTGCAAACCCTTCTGGAACTGGCCCAAAAAGAAGAAGGATTGCTCTGGGTTGACGCTTTTCCCTATAAAATAATTAGCATCTTAAGCACTATCTTCTCTATCCCCTGTAATACCATCTACCAGCATCTATCTTCAGAATTTAGCCACCTGGGAATGCTTTTATCCAAACTCAAAAACAAAAATTTTAGTGGATATATTGAAGTAAACTACCAGGATAGTGCAAGGCAAGAATTGGTCATCTTAAACCAGGGCCAAATAAAACATATCTTTTCTTTGCTTCCTGACCCATCTACAAATCACATCAACATAGTAAACAATGACTTAAAAATCGTAAAGGAAAGTCAGGAAAAAAAGGCTTTCTTCAATGTCTATGAGCTTACTTAACAAAAAACTTTAACCCACCTACAGCCAAACAGGTCATGGCTATTATCTTAAAAACTACATGAATGGTATAACTGAGCAAAAAGTTATAACTGGTAGCCAAAAACAAAGCCAAATCAGAAACAAAAAGAAAACCAATAGTAGCAATAATCAAATTAATAACACTTTCTATAATACCGCCCTTATACTTTTTTCTGGCATATAAAAAAACTATTATCGTTACCAGGTAAATCGTCAGGGCCAGAGCAATTAACATTACAATTTGAGTTATATCTGATACTTGAACCATATTACCTCCTAGCAGAATCTTTTTACTATTACATCCAAAACCCTTAACAACTTTTCCTTAGTCTCTGTTTGAAGATAAAATTTTTCTATATCTGTTTTAGTTTTAGCTATGTCTTCAACTATACCTTTAACCAGCCAATTACCCAGAAAGCGTTCTCCTTCTTCTAAAAAATAAAGATAAACTTCCTGAAAAATATCTACAAAAACATACCTGTCTTCTTCATCAGGAAAATATTGAATAAAGCTTTTTAAAAACCTAGGAAGTTCTATTTTATCCTTAACCAGAGAAGCTTGAATAATTTTTTGATATTCTACTGGCATTTTTTTCAAACTATTTTCCAGTAAATCAGTTATCTTGGTACCAACTTGCTTAAATAAGCCCTGATAAATAATATCAAAAATAAAAATCAAAGACTCCAAAGACTTGGACAAGCCTGCAAACTCTTCATCCTGATACTCTACTACTTCCTTTGTCCTTCTAATCCAACCCTGTTCTAAAAAGTAGTACAAAATATTGATAACAGAAGTTTCATCTCCACCACTAAAGTTTATAATCTGTTCAATATTTCTTTTTCCATCAATAAGAGAAAAGATAAATCTTTCATTGGCGTTTAATTTGCCAAGTATATTTAACCTTTCTTCTTCAATATAAGGAGAAAATTTAAAAATAACCTTGTTATCTGGAATGAGCTCTTTAAATTTACTAAAGGTAAGCTTACGCCTGGCAGCAAGGACCAAAAGGTCTAAGGGGTCATGGCGTATTTCACTTTTCCCTATTTCCCAGTCAGTAAAAAAATAGCTCCCTTTTTGCCAGTTCAAGACCTCACTTACTATTTCTTGAACCTGTAAACTGAGAATGTCTTTTAAAGTCTCCCTGGAAATTATTCTTTTCTCTACCAAAAAAGTTCCAAGCCTTTTATTTTCTTCTTTGGCTTTGAGTACGATGTTTTCCAGTTGTTGAAGAGAAATATCCTTTTGTTTAAGTAAAAAATTACCCAATCTACTCTCTGTTTTAGAACTATTGGCAAAAACCACATATCCTTTTTTGAAAAAGAGCCTGCAGGAATGTTCTTTGTCCTTAATCACTGCCATTCCAGTAAGAAGGTTGGAAGAAATGGTATAAAAGAAATAAACCACAGGAAGAATATCTATTTTGCTGCCAAAAAATATGGTCTTTGAATTTTTTAAAGGAACTGGCTCATCATAGTGTTTTCTAGAAGCAGCTATCCACTCTTCCAGGGCTCGCTCGTAGTTTTGCTCCCAATAAAAATCCATTCCCCTTTCTAAGTGATTAAAAAAGTCATTCTCAGGAAATTTTTCTTTAGTTAAAACTTCTAATTGCTCTTTCATACCTTTCTTTTACCCTCTAAAAAAATAAAAGGCAAGATATTAGAAAATATATCTTCTTAAATTGTTTTTAGCACAAAGGTTAAATTCCTTGAGCGTTGTTACAGCAATAAATCCTCTCCTTCTCGGAGAGGTGAGAGTATAAACAAATTTACACTTAACCTAATAAAGAGAAAAAGACTAGAAAAAGAAAAAACTATTTTAACTTTATCCAGATACAACCTGCACATTGCCAAAGCTATTTTTTTGCTTTAAAAAATTCTTATGGGGGCGTAGCTCAGCTGGGAGAGCGCAGGCATCGCAAGTCTGAAGTCGGGGGTTCAAGTCCCCTCGCCTCCACCAAGACTACTTCAACAAATCCACTACCAGACATTGACTTCCCTTTTGTTTTACCTTTTCCTCCCATTTTTTTACTTCTAAGGAAGTGGCTTCTTTGCCTTCTTCCTCCCAGAGCTCCCAGAATTGTTCCACGGTTAAGCTATGAGGAGAAAAAGCAGGTAAAAGCATTTTCTCTTCTTCCCAAAGAATTTTAACCAGTCCAGCTCCAACCAGGTGCTTTTCTATTTTTCTACAGGTTTCCACCCCAACAGGTAAGTCTGCTAATAACTCCCGAACGCTAACTCCTCCTCCTTTTTCCAGAAAGTGCTTGCCCAACTTGGCCCAGCAATACAAGGAAAGGTATTTTAAATCCTTTAGGGAAAGGGTATGGTCTCTCTTTTTTAACAGGGAAAAATTTTGTAGGACAAAGGCCATTTCTGCTCCCAGCAATACCAGGCTCCAACTCCAATTTAACCAGAAGACAAAAAGGGGAAAGGCAGCAAAACTACCATAGATGGCATTAAATCTGGCCAAATTCACCTGGGCTACCACAATCATCTTTTGCAAAATCAAATACAATATAGCGATAATAAAGCCAGCAACAAAGGCTGGTTTTAATTTTACTTCTGTGGAGGGAATGACAATATAAAGAAGAGCAAAAAGGCAGGTAAATAAAAAAAGGGGAACAAGTTTTAAAAAAAGAATAGAAATCCAGGAAATAAAAAAAGGTAATCCCAAAGTCCAGAGAGAAAGTTTTTTGGCCAAATAAAGGGCAAGACTATTGGCGGTTATAAATAAAAAAGGAACTAAAATAAAAAGAGACAAATAATCTGTAAACTTTCTGGTCCAGCTTCTTCCCCTTTCTACTCCCCAAATTTCATTAAAAGCAGTCTCTATCTGGGAAAAGACCTTAATTACAGTCCAGAAAAGAAAAATCACCCCAATACCAGCAACCACTTCTCCTCTGGTTTTCTGGAGTAAGTTGTGCGCAAATTCAATGGCTTTGGAAAGGGCTTCTCCTTGTTCTGCCAGATTACTCAAAAGTTGTTTTTCCAAAAACTTATCCAGGCCAAAACCTTTGGCCACAGCAAAGGCTAAGGCCAAAATGGGAACCAAGGACAAAAGGGAAAAAAAGGTCAGGGCAGCAGCAAAAAGGTTTCCTCTATCTTGGAGAAAACCCTCTCCAGCCAAAAACAAAACCCGCAAGTAATGGAAAAAGCGGCCTTTTAACCCTTCTTTTTCTTTCTTTTCCCACAAAAAAACTTCAATGGTTTTGAGTAAGTCCATCCTTACCTCTTTTTACTGCCCAGAGGGCTTTTACTTGACTTGTGTTTTACTCTATTTAAGACTACATAACCTTAATTCCGTCAAGCAAAAAACTTAAGGAGGCCTGATAAACAATGAGCGACTATAAAGATACCCTTAATCTCCCTAAAACTTCCTTTCCCATGCGTGCCAATCTCACCAAAAATGAACCCAAAATTCTGGAATTCTGGAAAAAAATAGATGCCTATCAAAAAATGATTGCCAAAAATAAAGATTGTCCCCGCTATACCTTACACGATGGTCCACCTTATGCCAATGGCCACATCCACCTGGGAACAGCTATGAACAAAATACTTAAGGATATTGTGGTCAAATATAAAAACCTAAGTGGCTACCAGGCAGAGTTTGTACCTGGTTGGGACTGTCATGGTTTACCCATAGAACTAAAAGTAGAACAAAACCTGGGTCTGGACAAAAAAAGCCTGCCCCTTACTGAAATAAGAGAACAGTGCCGCCAGTATGCGCTGAAATTTTTAGACATTCAGCGTTCAGAGTTTAAACGCCTGGGAGTGCTTGGACTTTGGGACAAACCTTATCTGACCATGAGCCCAGAGTATGAAGCTGCCACAGCCAGAGAGCTGGCCAACTTCATGGAGCGGGGGGCAGTAAAACGAGCTAAAAAACCCATTCACTGGTGTATTTCCTGTAAAACAGCCCTGGCAGAAGCAGAAGTAGAGTACAAAGACCATACTTCTCCTTCTATTTATGTCCGTTTTCCCTTAACTGACCCCAAGGTAAAAGAAAAATTTCCTCAACTACAAGGAAACACCTACGTCATCATCTGGACCACCACTCCCTGGACCTTGCCTGACAATATGGCTGTAGCTGTGCACCCTGAATTTGACTATGTATTTGTACGCGTCAAAGAAGAAAACTATCTCCTGGCCCACTATCTTCTGGCCACTTGCAGTGAAATCTTTGGCTGGGAAAACCCGGAAATACTCCTGCAAGTAAAAGGAGAAGAACTAGAAGGTCTTAAGGCCACTCACCCCTTTTACCACCGTCCTTCTCCTCTGGTCCTGGCTGATTATGTCACCTTAGAAACAGGTACAGGTTGCGTGCACACTGCTCCTGGACACGGACAGGAAGACTATGAAACAGGCTTGCGTTATAATCTGGAAATTTTGTCTCCCTTAAACGACAAAGGAGAATTTTTAGAATCCGTAGAATTTTTTGCAGGCCTCAATGTATTTGCAGCCAACCCTAAAGTTATTGAAAAACTTAAAGAAGTTGGTCACTTGCTGGCTGAAAGCAAAATTTCGCACTCCTATCCTCATTGCTGGCGCTGTAAAAAACCAGTGATTTTTAGAGCCACTACCCAGTGGTTTATTTCCATGGAAGCCAACAACCTCAGGCAAAAAGCCCTGGAAGCCATAGACAAGCAGGTAAAATGGATACCTGCCTGGGGAAGGGATAGGATTTACAACATGGTAGAGCAAAGACCAGATTGGTGTATCTCCAGGCAAAGGGCCTGGGGTGTACCCATTATTGCCCTGGTCTGTAAAAAATGTCAGGAGGCCTGGTATGATGCTAAGTGGGCCAAAGAAATTGTAAATCGCTTTGAAACCCATCCCAGGGGAGCAGATTATTGGTTTGAAGCTTCTCTAGAGGAAATTGTGCCTGCAGGTCTTACCTGTCCTCACTGTGGTGGTAGTGAATTTGAAAAAGAAGACGACATCCTGGATGTGTGGTTTGACTCTGGGACCAGTTTTGCTGCTGTGGTAGAAAAAAGGCCAGAGTGTGATTTTCCAGCTGACCTCTATTTAGAAGGTTCAGACCAGCATAGAGGCTGGTTTCACTCTTCTCTTCTGGCCAGCATAGGCACCAGAGACCTGCCACCTTACAAGGCAGTACTCACCCATGGTTATGTAGTAGATGGTGAAGGCAGAAAAATGTCCAAGTCCATTGGCAATGTGGTTGCTCCCCAGGAAATCATAGACCAATACGGAGCAGAAATTTTACGCCTGTGGGTTTCCTCTGTAAATTATCAAGAAGATTTACGCATCTCCAAGGAAATTTTAACCCGTCTGGTGGATGCCTATCGCCGTATCCGCAACACCTGTCGCTTTATCCTGGGTAATCTAAAAGACTTTGACCCTCAAAAAGACCTTTTGCCTGCAGACAAGCTTTTGCCCCTGGATCGTTATGGTTTATACCTCACCTTACAGGCGCATAAAAAAATGCAAAGGGCCTATGAAAACTTTGAATTTCACAAGGTATTCCATACCTTGCATAAACTCTGCGTAACCGAGCTTTCTGCCTTTTATTTGGACATTTTAAAAGACCGCTTGTATGTAAGCCATCCAACCAGTCCAGAAAGACGCTCTGCCCAAAGCGTCCTTTATTCCATTCTCTTTTTACTTCTGAAAAACATTGCTCCCATTTTAAGTTTTACTGCAGAGGAGATTTTTCAGCACCTTCCAGAACCCCTGAAACCTCAAGTAGATACTGTATTTGGCTACAATTTTAGTGAACCTGAACTAGACTTTTTGGCAGAAGAAAAAGAATTCTGGGAATTGGTTTATAGCCTGCGAGAAGAAGTTACCAAAGCCATAGAGCCCAAGCGCAAAGAAGGCATTGTAGGGCACTCCCTGGAGTGCAAGATAACCCTTTACCTTCCAGAACAACTGGCTGAACTTAAGGGAAAAGAGGAATTGTTAAGAGAAGTTTTTATTGTGTCTCAGGTGGAATTAAAAACCGAAGAACCCTCAAAAGAAGTATTTATTAGTGAAGAAATTGAAAATCTGAAAATTGAAGTAAGTCAGGCTGAAGGGGAAAAGTGCGAACGTTGCTGGATATATCATCCCCAGACAGGCACCCATGACTCCTTTGAAAAGGTCTGTCCTCGCTGTGCCCGGGTATTAAAAGAACTGCAAGGAGCATAAACTTATGAACAAATACAAACTAGCCTTTAGTCTAGCCGGAATAGTTTTACTTCTGGACCAGATAACCAAAGTC
>LGER01000053.1 GCA_001507915.1 Desulfonauticus sp. 38_4375
TCTCCAGGTAGAGCAAAATGAATTTTTCCATCTAGAGCGTAAACTAAAATGTTGGATTGAATAGAATCTATCTTAGGTGCAGAAAGAAAAAATTCTTTTACCCTATTACCGTCAAGGACTAAGGATACTTTTCTACTTTCTCCTGGGAAAACAATAATTTCCTGACCTCTAAAATCATATTCCACTCCTTCTACAATTAACCCGCTCTTAGCTAGCCCATGATAATCCCAATCTATCTGGAAAGAATAAATACTTTTTTTATCTACTTTTTGTATATCTACCCCCAAATCATACCAATTTTCCACCAACGAAGAGACATTTATGCCACTTAGATCTATCTCCACATCCATTTCTTTAGCCAACTTTTTTACCACTAATAACATGTGTTCTATTTTCCAAGTAAGATCTCTAATATTTTTACTTACCTCTACAGCAAAAGCCGGTTTTTGATATTTTTTTAAGACATTATAAGTTAAAGACTTCTTTTGTTCTGGATAAAGAGTATTGCTGGAAAAGGTGTTCATATTAAAAAGAGAAAAGGCATAGTCTGGGGGATGTAATTGATTGTTTACTGTGCTTAAAACATTTTCAGCCAGACTAGCCAGGTATAAACGCTGATAGGTAGAAGTATCTATAATAATCGTCCATATCTTCTGGGATTTCTTTCTATATTAATATAGGTAGGAGAATAAAAACCACTTCCTTCGTGTAAGTGAATAAGACCATCACTTATGCTGGATAGATAGGAAATAGCTTTAGCCAGGGTATCTTCATAATACTGATGATAATCCTTATCAAATCTTCTATTCAAATCTACATTAATCTGCCTTTTGTACAAGAGTAAAGAGGGCCAATTGGCTCTGGGAACAATAATTAAATTACCTTTTTTTACCTTAGCCAGAGTAAGAATTTGTGCACAAACTACCCCACTGGGCTCATCTCCCTGGATACCACCCTGAACCATCACTGTTGGACCAGGCAGTTCTCCTTGTAAATAATAAACATCTAAAGGGAAAAAAGTGGGACTAAAATAGGTTTTCAATAAAGCCCAAAGAGGCTCTGTGCCAAAAAAACTAAATAAGAATACTATCCAAAAGATACGTTTCACGGAATACTACTTTTTGATTTTCTTCTCTCACTGTCAATCTAAAAGCAAAAAGATCTTCTTCTTTTAAATAAGCAGGTAAAGAAAAACTAACTTCTACCCTTTTGAAGCGCACAATAACAAATTTTAAATCTTCATCTCTAATAGAGAGAGAATAAACTTCTCCATTTCGACTAATGGCATCAATCAGAACCTCTCCCCTAGATTCCTTCTCTGCTTCTAAATTATTTAATTCAAAAATAAGAACATAATTACCTTTTCTTTTAATACATTGTACATTATCTATTTTCACTATATTCAAATCAATCATTTCAAATACATTTTTTAAATCTATAGATTTTTTCTCTTTATTTTCAGATATTCCAGCTATTATTTCTTGTAAATAGTTTTCATCATATTTATCTAATATTTTTTTTACGTTATTCAATCTTTTTAGTTCAAATTGAGATTGGCTTAAACTAAAAGTACATTCTTCCAAGGCTTTTAAATTCTTTTTATTTTTTTCTGATATATTTAACAAAAAATAAGGAGAAATAAAAAAATATAGAAACACAATAACTAAAACAGTAACTACACTATTTATATGCCACTTTTTTACTCTAAATGTGGTAATAGACTTGTCATCTCTAAGGACTATAATATTGTAAGATATATTTTTCTTTAATTTCATTTAATCTTTTTCCAATCTTCTTGCCAAATCTTAAACTCTAATCCAGAAGGAACTAAAATTATTTTTTTTACTCCTCTATCTTTATAACCTTTAAGACTCTCATATTCTTGAATTCCAGAAACCTTAAACCCCCTGGGATGCAAAGTTACTTCTAGATTCCCCAGATAAACTCTTTTCGGAGCATCACTTTGCCAAAGTGTTTGCTTATGCTCATATATTTTTTTACGTCCTATTAAGTTTCCTTGTTTAGCTTGAGGATCGTAAAAAGCAATATAACTCTCAAGATCTCCCTTCTGCCAACTTTGCACCCATCGAACAAGCCAGTTCAATATTTCTCCTCGCCTGGTTTGCAAATATTCTTCTTCAAGTTCTTTAGAAGGCAGACTTCTCCATTCTTCCCCTGAAATTTTCCACTCCTGTCCTTGTTTTTGCCAATAAAGTCTTTTTATACCTGTTGAAGTCAGATTGGGAGAACGGAAATATTGCTTAAAATAGGTAACCTTGTAATCAGGCCCAGAAACCACTTTGATATCTCGTAAATATACATCTATCCAGGGATAGGCCTCAAATAGTCTCTCTTTTTGGCGCTGAAAAGATTTAAAAGACTTTTTGCCTTCAATATAAGCAACTGAAGAATAAAAGGAAAAAAAGTCTTTACTTTTCAATCTCCAATTTTTAGCCCAGGCTTCTATTTTTTTTACCAAAGTTTGAGCTTCCTGGTCTTTTTCTGGGCCAGGAGCCCAGGAAAAGTTTTTAGTAATAATTACTGGGGTCTGAGCAAAAACTATATGTTTTTCTACTAAAGGAATATCCTTTAAATTAACCGCTACACAACCCTGGGTATTGAAAGCCTGAATTTCCTGTCCCCTACCATGAATCCAGATTCCATGCCCTGTTTTCCCCTTTAAACGATCAATAGGGTTAGGATAATTTAAAGTAAAGGCTACCCCTCCATAAAGAAAATAATCCAAATTTTGAGTCAGTTTACTTTCTAAAAAATATACGCCTTCTGGAGTCTTTTTATCCCCTTCTCTAAGTTTATCGCCTCTAACTTGTCCTGTAGTACAAGGTAAATGCCAGACCTCTTGAAGAGGACTTTGATTGGAAAAGAGAAAAAGGTTCTGAGTATCCTTATTGACCACAAAAAAAAGAGAGGGAAGAAATTTATTGCCTTTTAAAGAGGGAGACCAGCTAGCCTCAGCCATAAGAGGTGCTAAGGCCAGAAAAAAAAAGATTAGGCTACCAAGTAAATAGAGCTTGTCCTTGTGGGCCTGCCAGGACCAATTGTTCAAAATGCTCTTCCTTTTTCTCAAATTTAACTTCATAAAGATTTTGCCAGGGCTCACTTAAAGGATAAAAAATCTCTATTTTTGCTCTTGGCCATTCTAGGGGCCTAATCTCCAGAGGATAAGTTTTTACTCCCTTTTGTACTAAAAACAAACTCCACAAAGAAGAAGGTAATTTCAACCTGTCCACATCCTCAAGAGAAGAGGAAAGACCCACAACAAAAGAAAAAAAATCTCTATTTTCTGCCAGCAAGCGCTCGGTAAAAGCTTCTTTTTCGGCTGAAGACAGCAAATAAGTCTTGCCCCAAAATTCTGAGAAACCTTCCAGCCATTCTGCACTCTTATAAAGGACCATTACCTGGGTACTACCATCTAACCCCAGATAAAATACCTTTTCTTTGGTCCACTTTTTACTCAACTGATAATAATTACTCTCTTCCTTGGGCCACAGAACCTGAGGGATTTTCTCCTTACTACACCCGCCCAAGAACAAAAGAAAAACCAGACAAAAACTAATTTTTCTAAGCATTGACCAATTCCAAAAGTTTACTTCGGGTAAAAATAGCTGTTAAGCTATAACCTGCCTGGGACAAGGCTTCCTGTCCACCTTCTTCCCTATCCAAAACACAAAAGATGTGTTTTACTTTAAGACCTGCCTCCTGGACCCGCTTGCAGGCAGTAAGCACAGAGCCACCTGTAGTTACCACATCTTCCAGAAGGGCCACTTCATCCCCGACTTGAAAGTTAGCCAGCCCTTCTAAGTATTGATTGGTGCCATGCCCTTTGGCTTTTTTGCGCACAATAAACGCTGGCAGGGGCCAGTTTTCCACATAAGACAGTACACTGACTCCACTTACCAAGGGATCTGCTCCCAGGGTCATGCCACCTACACCTTTTATTTGAGGACAATGCTCTTTTAACAGGTGTAAAAAAATCTTGCTAATCAAGTAGCCACCTTCAGGGTGCAGGGCAGTCTGTTTACAATCAAAATAATAATCGCTTTCTTTGCCAGATGTCAAAACAAACTTGCCTTCTTTATAGGATTTTTCATAAAGTAATTTGGCCAAAGCTATCTTTAATTCTTCCACCTTTATCCCTCAAATACTCGCTTAAAAATTAAATCCACGTGCCTGGCATAATACTGAGGATCAAAGAGTTTATCCAGTTCTTTTTCCCCTAAAATCTCTACTATCTTCTTGCTGCTGCGCACCTTATCCTCAAAAGGCACCTTTTCTTCCCAGCAAGCAAGCGCCTCTTTTTGTACCAGTTCATAGGCTTCCTGCCTTTTTAACCCCTTATCTATCAAAGCCAAAAGCACTCGCTGGGAATAAAAAAGGCCAAAGGAGGCCATTAAATTCCTGGCAATATTTTCCTCGTTTATCCTTAAATTGCTAAGTACACCTTTTAACCTGCCCAGCATATAGTGAATAAGAATGGTGGAATCAGGCATAATCACCCGCTCCACAGAAGAATGACTGATATCCCGCTCATGCCAGAGAGCCATGTTTTCCATGGAAGCCAGGGAATTGGTCCGAACCAATCTGGCCAGGCCACTTAAATTTTCTGCTGAAATGGGATTTTTCTTGTGAGGCATGGCTGAAGAGCCCTTCTGGCCTTTACTAAAACCTTCTTCTACCTCCAGCACTTCAGTCCTCTGCAGATGCCTAAGCTCCACACATAGCCGCTCAATACCTCCAGCCATAAGCGCCAAGGTGGTGAAATAATGAGCATAGCGGTCTCGCTGAATTATCTGGGTGGAAATGGGGTCCACCTTTAATCCCAAAAGCTCACAGGTAATGGCCTCTACCTCCGGGGTCAGGTGGGCATAGGTACCTACAGCTCCAGAAATCTTGCCCACGCGAATATTTTCTAAAGCATCCAGCCATCTTTTTTGATGCCTTTTAAACTCTGCATAAAATCCAGCAAATTTTAACCCAAAGGTGGTGGGCTCGGCATGCACCCCATGGGTTCTACCCATGGCCAAAAGATTTTTATACTTAAAAGATAGTTCCTTTAAAACCTCTAAAAGCTCTTCTAAGGCCTGGGCAATAAGTTTTCCAGCGCGGTAAAGGAGCAAGCTATTGGCTGTATCCACAATATCCGAAGAGGTACAACCCAGATGAATAAACCTAGAAGCAGGTCCTACCTTTTCTTCTACAGCAGTTAAAAAGGCTATCACATCATGCTTGGTCTTTTCTTCAATTTCCAAAATTCTCTCTAAATCAAAGTCTGCCTTTTTTCTTATCTCCTCCATCTCCTGCGCAGGAATCACTCCCAGTCTGTGCCAGGCCTCGCAAACAGCTATTTCCACTTCCAGCCAGGTTCTAAATTTATTTTCTAACGTCCAGATTTTTCCCATTTCTGGACGAGTATACCGATCTATCATTGCTGCTTTTCTCCCCTTTCTCCAGATTTAACCAATTGAAAAAATAAAAAAGGCAGCTAAAACTAGCTGCCTATTAAACGCCTCATCCCTTGTTGCTGCCACCAGATGAAGTACTACATCCACTACTCGTGCTAGAGGCACTACTGGTGGAAGAAGTAGAAGAGCTAGCTGAAGAGCTATTGCCATTGGAAGATCCCCTGCTATAGTCAGTTACATACCAGCCAGACCCCTTTAAAATAAAAGAAGTATTGGAGATAAGCCGCTTACTTACTCCATTACACACAGGACAACTAAGTTCTTTTTCTTCATAATTACTCTGCCACTCTTCAAAAACTTGCCCGCACTGTTGACATTGATACTCATAAATAGGCATGTTCGCACCTCCAGCAATAATCTTGCAGCAACAAATAAAACTGGAATCAGAACTGTCAAGTTAGATTATTTTTTACCTTTTTTGGCAGCCTCAATGGCTTCTTTAATTCTCTGCTTTAATCTCTTTTCCCTTCTTTTTCTTCTCCTATCCAGTTCCTTTCTACGCTCAATTTTTTTATGTCTAGCCATAAATTCCTCCTTTCGATTTCCCTCAAAGTTCAAACTATTATTTATAACTCAAAACAGCACTCTTGTCCAGCGGTGAACCTGAAGGAATTCTGGCTAGATACAACTCCATCCTGACCTGATTCATCTAGAAAATATGATAAGTATTTAAAACTCAGTTTTTAAAAATACTTAAAGGCCAATTGAGTCCTCTCTAAGTCACTTTTAGAAAACAAACTAAAAACTATGGCTAAAATAAGGGATACAGGCAGAGCCACCACATTGGGATCTACCCATTGCAAAAGCCAGAGCCAGGAGCCCTTAGGAGCAAGGGAAACCAAAGTGTCTTGGCCAGTTAAAAATTTGCATAGCCCAATGGCTTGAGCTTCCTTTAGGTGAATAAACAAAAGCCAGAACATGGAACTACAAAAACCTCCCACCAAAGATACTTTGGCTGCCACAGGAGTCATTTTTTTCCAGTAAAGACCAAGAAAGTAAATGGGCAAAAAAGAAGCTGCACAAAGCCCAAAAAAGAAGGCGGTTGCCCTGGCAATGATTGAGCCCGGGAGTATCCAGGCCCAAACAAGGGCCGCAAATACAGTTATAAAAACCCCCAGTTGACTACTTTTAAAGGTAAAAGTGCCTTTTTTTCTCCAGCTATCTATACAGTCCCGCCCCAGGGAAGTTCCCCCCACATGATATTGGGAAGAAAGAGTGGACATGGCCGCAGCAAACATGGCAATCAGGAAAAGCCCAGAAAACCAGGAAGGCATAACCTTTTCAACATAAAGAGGAATTATTTTATCCATATTGCCTTTAGCCATCACAATGGAGATTTTGCCAAACTCTTTAAAAAATACTGCATTGGAAAGGGCTCCTACGGTAAAAGCTACTCCAGTCATAAGCAGAATAAAAAGACCTCCCACCAGAACAGCTCGATTGAGTTCCCGATCAGAGGGGACAGTCATATAGCGTAAAGCCAGCTGGGGTTGAGCCAGAACTCCAATACCTACTCCATAGATAATGGTGGTATAAATAACCAGCCAGAGAGGGCTTCCCACCTTTGCCCCCTGGGTCCAGCCCAGCAATCCTCCAGCCTTTAATTTTGCAGGAACCAAATGGGCCATATCTGTTAGGGTTTGATGAGCAGTTATAATCCCACCCAGTTTAGAGTAGGTAAAGACAATTAAAAAGAGCATCATTGCCGCCATAATACATCCCTGAAAGGCATCCGTATACATAACGGCCTTTAAGCCACCCGTGACTACATATCCTGCCACCAAAAGGGTAACTATGAGTAACCACGCTTCATAACTTATTCCCAATGCAGCAAAAGAAACCTCTAACATCCTACAAATACCAATTAAAACCGCAGCAGCATAAAGAGGAATAAAAAGAAAAATAATCAACCCTGAAAAGTTTTGAATAAACCTGGAGCCATACCTTTTTCCTAGAAATTCTGGGAAGGTATGGGCATCCAAGGCCAGCCCCATCAATCGGGTCCTTTTACCAAAAAAGACCATGGCCACAAAAATACCCACAAAAATATTTAAAAAAGTAAGCCAGAGCAAAGGAAAGCCAAAAAGAGCAGCTGCTCCGCCAAAACCAATAATAGCAGAAGTAGAAATAAAAGTAGCTCCGTAAGAAAGGGCCATGACAAAGGCATTCATTTCTCTGCCAGCTAAGAGATAGTCCTGGCTACTTTTGGTCTGCTTATAACCTCTATACCCTAAAAACAGTACTACGCCCAGATAGCCCAAAATTGCTAAGATTTTGTAAGTCATTACTTCTCCTCCTTGGAAACCAGAATGGTCTGCTCAACAGTTTTTCCCTTATCATTCCAGTGCAAGATTCCATATCCCACACAAAAGGCGGACGCAGCCAAACAAAGTAAATAAGCTAGAGCCATCTCTACACTTCCCATACCCAACATAAAAACACCTCCCCTTTTATTTAAAAAGTCAAAAAAAAAGGCCGCTAGGTTTTTCCTGCGGCCTTTTTTACCCTCACGCTTCTTTTGGGGTAAACCTATCCCCCTTTTCTGGCCGCAGGCTTTAAGCGACCAAAAAAGAAAAATATAAAACTAAAAAAGAAGAAAAATAGGTTTTTAAACATAATGCACTATTACCCCAAAATTTAAGCTCAACTAAAAACCCAAAACTCCAGAACCTTCCAGCTTAATTCGTTAAAAGGACAAAAAACAAAGATTAGAGATTTGAAACTTTCTTTGAAAAAATAAAAAAATAAAAAACACCAAAACCCTTAAAAAAAACTTGCCAAAAGAAAAAAAGTTCTATAGGAAGTATTCCTCGCTGGTGCCGAGGTAGCTCAGTCGGTAGAGCAGGGGACTGAAAATCCCCGTGTCGGCAGTTCGATTCTGTCCCTCGGCACCATTTTTTTGAACCTCAAAGGATTGCAAACTCTAGTTGCAATCCTTTTTTTATTTAAAACTTTCTCCTAAATAACACCCATAAAAAATAGGCTATAACCCCAAAAGATCTCTTAAGTTATCGCTAAAATTACAAACAAGTCTCACCTGGTAACTATTTAAGATTATTAGTATATTCACATTAGTCACAGAACCATCAACTGTTTTTGCTAAAAACAAACCCCATCCTGACAATCAGACATCATTCTAACTATATAAGCACAAAAAATATCTTTACAGTTAAAAACCTTAGCTCTTCCAGCAAACAAAAAAATATCCATAAATAAGATATGGAATGTTTCTATTTTTTTTTGTCAAAACCTGTTGACAACTAAATAATATTTTTACATTTTTTCCATAAAGGAAAATTCAAATCAAAAGAAACCCTGAATTTAGTAAGGTTAAGCATTCTATAATAACATCTATAGCTAAATCTTATAACTAGAATTAAAATTTAACTTTTTTACTTTATAAATATGTTTCTATTTTTCTTTATTTTAGCACCAACTATTGCTGTAAAAATATATTTTTTATTTTTCTTTACTTATTTTGTTCTGGCAAAAGGATAATTTTTATAAGTAAATTGTAAAAGTTAAATAAAAAACTAAATAAACACACAACCTCATGTCAGGGAGAAAATATGAAAAAACTTTCAAAATCTGTTAATTCTATAAAAGAGTATAGCTGGAACTTTACTAAAAGTGGTGAAATTAGAGCATATGTAAAGCCAGCTAAATTAAAAGAGCTCTGGTTTCATACAGGTACAATTTGTAATCTTAAGTGTCCTTTTTGTTTTGAAGGCTCATCTCCCAGAAACAATCGAATAGAACAATTAGCCCTTGCTGATATTAAACCCTTTGTGCAGGAAGCAATAGAGCTTAATGTAGAAAAGTTTGCTTTCACTGGTGGAGAGCCCTTTGTTAATCAAGAGTTTGGGGCAATACTTGATTATGCGCTGGAGTTCAGGGATTGCTTGGTTTTAACCAATGCTACAGAGCCTCTACTTAACAATTTAGACCAGATAAAATCCCTTGCCCGTAAGCCCAACCAGCTTAGTTTTAGAGTAAGTCTTGATTCCTATGAAGAATCCCTTCATGATAAGAATAGAGGTAAAGGCAAATTTAAGCTCTCAACCTGGTTAATAAAAAAACTACATGAAATGGGCTTTAAAGTATCTGTTGCCTGTCAGGCCCACTTAAACAAAACTTCCAAGTCAATAAGTGAAAATTTCCGTGAACTTTTTAAGCAAATAGGCCTGCCTGAGCAAACAGAAGTTGTAACTTTTGTGGATTTAAAGCGTCCCCATGCGAACCTTAAGGTACCGGAAATAACCAAAAATCAATTTTACTCTACTAAAACCAGAGAAGAAATAGAAAGCCTCATGTGTAGCTACAGTAAAATGATTTTAAAAAAGAAGGGAAAAGTAAGTGTATATGCTTGCACTCTGGTGGATGATGACGAGGAGTATGCTTTGGGAAGTTCACTTCAGGAAACAATGCAGGCAAAAGTAGCTCTTAAGCACCATAGATGTTTTATCTGTTATTCTGATGGTATTTCTTGTAGCGAAATTATCAATAAGTCAGATAAAATAACAAATAAAAAAAGCATCCTTATTCAAAAAGAATCTGTTGATAGAGATGATATAAAAAAATATTATGGTAAAGTTTTAAAAACCAAAAGGGATTTAAAAACATCTGCCTGCTGCTCTACTGAAGATGTTCCAGATTATGTAAAAAGTATACTTCTGGAGATTGAAGAAGAGATTCTAGATAAATTTTATGGTTGCGGCTCTCCTATTCCTCTAGCTGTGGAAGGATGTACAGCGATAGACCTTGGTTGTGGAACAGGAAGAGATGCCTATATTTTATCAAAGCTTGTAGGTGAGTCAGGTAAAGTACTTGGTATTGATATGACAGATGAACAACTTGAGATAGCTCAAAAACACATAGACATAATGACCAAAAAATTTGGTTTTGAAAAACCTAATATTGAATTTAAAAAAGGTTATATTGAAGAACTTGATAAGCTGGGGATAAAAGACAACTCTGTAGATGTAATAATATCCAATTGCGTGGTAAACCTCTCTTTTGACAAATTAAGGCTCTTAAAGGAAATTTTTAGAGTGTTAAAGCCAGGTGGAGAGCTTTATTTTTCTGATGTATTTGCCTCCAGAAGAATACCTGTAGAATTAAAAAACAACCCTGTACTTATAAGTGAATGTATTGCAGGAGCTTTTTATATTGAAGATTTTAGAAGAGAAGTTACAAAACTTGGATATCCTGATCTCAGGATTGTCTCTTCCAGAGAGATAGAAATAACCAATCCAGAAATAAAGCAAAAAATTGGAAGGGTAAAACTCTACTCCCAAACTCTAAGGGTATTTAAACTCAATGACCTGGAAGATAGATGTGAAGATTACGGACAAATCGCCATTTATCTTGGCACCATACCCCAGGAGCCCCACTTCTTTAAACTAGATGCCAATCATCTCTTTGAAAAAGGCAAACCAGTGCCTGTTTGTGGCAATACAGCATCAATATTATCTCAGACAAGATATGCAAAACATTTTAAAGTGATTGGAGACCGTTCGCATCATTATGGATTGTTTGACTGTGCTAAAAAACAGGATAGTGATAACTTTAAAAGTACTTGTGGATGTTAAATGAAAAGATATATTAAACCCCTTTTAGCTATTTTAATTATCTTATCCCTTGTATTTGCTGGTAAAGCACTTGGACTTGGGAACAGACTGGGAGAGTTTAGAGAATGGGTTGCCTCAAAAGGAGCCCTGGGCCCCATTATTTTTATGGGTGTTTATGCTATAGCAACTGTAATGGCAATACCAGGTTCAGCATTAACAATAATGGCTGGAGCTATTTTTGGCTCAGTTGTAGGTGTAATAACAGTTATATTTGGAGCAACCATTGGAGCTTCCTTATGTTTTTTAATCTCAAGATATCTTGCCAGAGACTTTATTGCATCGCTTTTGGAAAAGAACGGAAGATTTAAAAAGCTAGACGATATGACCGAAAAGAATGGCGCCATAATAGTTGCCATTACAAGACTTGTACCCCTCTTCCCTTTTAACCTGCTCAATTATGGTTTTGGACTCACCAAAGTTCCTTTTATAACTTATGTATTATGGTCTTTTATCTGCATGTTGCCAGGAACAATACTTTATGTGGTTGGAACTGATGCTGTTACTACCTCTATCCAGGAAGGCAAGGTACCCTGGGTGCTCATACTTATTGTTTTGTTAATATTTATAATTCTATTTTTTGTAGTTAAAAGAGCAAGAAAAAAGATTAAGGAATAATTATGTCTAGATTAAGTTTATCTCCAAAGGATATTTATAACCAAAAACTTCTAAGCAATGTGCATCCAGAAGATTGGCTTAACCCTGAACCTGAGCCAATTTACAACCTTGTTGTCATTGGTGCAGGTACAGCTGGTCTAATAAGTGCCATTATCACTGCCTCTCTTGGAGGAAAGGTTGCTCTTATTGAAAAGGACCTGATGGGTGGAGACTGTCTTAATGTGGGCTGCGTACCCTCCAAGAGCATTATTAAGTCTTCCAGAATAGCCCACACATTAAAAAATGCCTGGCTGTATGGTTTTGAAAGCCAGCAGGTGACAAAGTCAGCTTTTCCTAAAGTGATGGAAAGGATGAGAAGGATAAGAGCTAATCTCAGCCATAATGATTCTGTAAAAAGGTATTCTCAACTCGGTGTAGATGTGTTTTTAGGAGAAGGGTGCTTTGTTGGGGATAATGCAGTCCAAGTGGATGGAAAAGTCTTAAAATTCAAAAAAGCTGTCCTTGCCACTGGAGCAAGGGCTGTTGTCCCTGATATCCCTGGATTAAAAGAAAGTGGTTATTTAACAAACGAAACTATCTTTAACCTAGAAAAGCTTCCTGAACATATTCTTGTCATTGGTAGCGGTCCTATTGGATGTGAGCTTTCCCAAGCTCTTAGCAGGTTGGGCGCCAGAGTAACAATGGTAAAAAAATATTCAAGGGTTTTACCAAGAGAAGATATCGAAGCAGCAGAACTAGTAGAAGGTGTCTTAAAAAAAGATGGTATTGAAATGTTAAGTGAGTCAAAAGTGGTTGAAGTAAAAAAAATAAAAAATGGCAAAAAAGTGGTCTCTGTCCAAAAGATTAAAGACAAGGAGAGGATAAACATAGAAACTGATGAAATCTTGGTAGCTACAGGAAGAGCTCCCAATGTAGAAGGCCTGAATCTAGATGTAGTAGGGGTAGAATACGATTTAAGAAAGGGAATAAAGGTTAATGACTTTCTTCAAACCACCAATAAAAACATCTATGCTGCAGGTGATTGTTGTTTGAAGTGGAAGTTTACCCATGCAGCAGAAGCAACAGCTCAGATTGTGGTTCAAAATGCCCTTTTTAAGGGAAGAAAACGCTTGAGTTCTCTTGTCATACCCTGGTGTACTTATACTGACCCTGAAGTGGCACATGTGGGAATGTATGAAGAAGAGGCCAAAAGCAAAGGTTTGGCTGTGGAATATTTTAAATTTGACCTGCATGAAAATGATCGTGCACAAACTGAAAGTGAAACCCTTGGCTTTGTAAAAGTAATGGTTAAAAAAGGAACAGACAAAATCCTGGGAGCAACTATCGTAGCAGCACACGCAGGTGAAATGATAAATGAACTTACTATCGCTATGACCTATAACCTGGGGCTTAGGAAACTTGCAAAGGTAATACATCCCTACCCAACTCAAAGTGAAGCCATAAAACGGATGGCAAGTCTTTACCAGAAAAGCAGACTCACCCCGCTGGTAGCAAAGATTTTAAAGTGGTGGCTTAAGTTTCAAAGAAGATGAGCTTCTCTGCTGAAAACCACAAAAACCTTATTATAATTTTTACTCGCTATCCTGTTCCTGGAAAAACAAAAACACGCCTAATTACCAAGCTGGGCCCTGCAGGTGCAGCCAATCTACAAAGAGTGATGACTTCCTTTGTAGTTTCTCAGGTAAAAAAAACAAACCTACCTTTTAAAATCAAGTACACTGGCGGGACAAAAAGGGAAATGCAGGAGTGGCTGGGAGAAGATATTGTATATTCTAAACAGGGTAAGGGAGACCTGGGTGAAAAAATAAAACAGGCCTTTGCCGAAGGTTTTAAAGAAGGATTTACAAACATTGTCTTAATAGGAAGTGATTGTCCCAACTTGCGAGCCAAATTGCTAAAAAAGCCTTTAAACTGCTTGCTAAATACAACTGTGTAATTGGGCCTGCTAAAGACGGTGGTTATTATTTGCTTGGATTAAACCAACCTATTCCGGAACTATTTGAAAACATAGACTGGGGAACCGGAAAAGTACTAAAACAAACCCTAGCTAAAGTTAAAAACTACAAACTTCTGCAAACTTTAAGCGATGTAGATAAATTTGAAGATATACCTAAAAAAATCTCTGTAATTATCCCCACCTTAAATGAAGTGTCAATGGCCAAAAAATTTAATCCATTTTCGGACAACAAAATTGACCCACCTGCCCACTCCCTAGTTTTCCAATTTTTCTCTCAAGC
>LGER01000054.1 GCA_001507915.1 Desulfonauticus sp. 38_4375
TCCCCTTATTTTTGCTGAGTCCAAGGTAATGATTTTAAATAAGGTAGATTTGTTGCCTTATGTGGACTTCAGTTTGGAAAAGGCATCTAATTTTGCCAAGAGCTTAAATGCCGAAATAGAGATTTTTCCCCTTTCAGCTAAAACTGGTGAAGGGGTGGATAAATGGTATGAGTGGCTTAGAAGGGAAGTGAAAGCCAAAAAAAACAAATAGGAGAAGACAATGGAAGAAAACAAAAAAAATATTTTAGAGCAAATAGAAGAAGAAGCTGATGAAACCATACACCCTTTTTTAGAATTTATTGTCAATAACCTTAAAACCATAGGTATTGTTTTAGGAGGAGTTATAATTTTAGTAGGTGCTTATTCTGGTTATAAATATTATAAGTATTCTAGTCTAAATAAGGCTAAAAAAGAATTGGGCATGCTTATTGTTTCTTCTAAAGACAGGGAAAAAGATTTATTAAGTTTTTTAACTAAAGCTCCTTCAGAATTAAAACCCTCTATATATGTGGAACTGGTTTCTTTGTATTTTGAAAATAACAATTTAGACAAAGCTTATGATGTGCTTGAAAATTTAAAAAAACTAGATGATGATATTTTTGCTGTTTGTGTTTTAAGTCAGGTAAATATTTTAATGGATAAGGGAGATTATAAAGAAGCTTATAATCTTGTTTCAACTATTGATTTGGATAAATACAAAAACTATAAGCGGGAAACTTTATTTAAAAAGGCTTTTTTAGCTGAGAAAATGAATGATTTTAAAAATGCTTATGCTTACTATGTGGAATTAAAAAAAGAGTTTAAGCAGGAAGATACTTCTTATTTAGATGCTAAAATAAGTAATCTAAAAGAAAAAATATAGGCTAAAAAAGGTGAGAAGATGAGTTTACTTTTAAAAGATGAGCCAGGGAAGAAGGTTTTACTGTTAGGCAATGAAGCTATTGTTAGAGGGGCGTTAGAAGCAGGAGTAAGTGTGGTTTCCTGTTATCCAGGCACTCCTTCTTCAGAAGCTCCAGATACTTTTTATCGTTTACAAAGAGAGCAAGAAGTTAATTATTATTTTGAATACTCTGTCAATGAAAAGGTAGCCATGGAAGTAGCTGGAGGAGCAGCCTTAGGTGGAGTGCCCAGTTTGGTGACCATGAAGCATGTGGGATTAAATGTAGCTGCAGATCCACTTTTTACCCTGGCCTATATTGGTACTCCAGGAGGAATGGTTATTTTAAGTGCAGATGATCCCTTTTGTCATTCCAGCCAAAATGAGCAAGATAATCGCTATTATGCCAGGATGGCTGGGCTTCCCTGTTTTGAACCTTCTTCAGCCCAAGAGTGTAAAGACATGACCAGGGAAGCCTTTAGGCTTTCTAAAAAATATGAACAACCCTTTTTATTACGCACCACTACTAGAGTGAATCACTTGCGAGGAGAAGTGGTTTTTGACTCTTTAGCTGAAGTAAAGCAAAAGGGAAGTCTGGAAAAAAATCCTGGGCGTTTTGTACCCATTCCTGTTGTAGCTAGAGAAAGGCATAAAATCCTACTGGAAAAACTGGAAGCTATAAAAAAGGAAGTCCAAAAATCTCCCTTTAATAAAATATGGGGAGAAGGAAATATAGGAATAGTGGTCTCTGGTATTAGCAGAGCTTATCTTAAGGATGTGCTTACCGACCATCCTCACTTTCAATTTAAGGTTCTGGAATTGGGATTTACCTATCCTTTAAGCGAAGAACTGATTTTGGAATTTTTACAAGGTGTGGACAGGGTTTTGGTCTTGGAAGAATTGGAACCTCTTGTGGAAAAAGAGATTAGAAATATAGTGCAGCAACAGGGACTTAAAGTAGAAGTCTGGGGTAAAAATATAGGGCTTCCTTTGTTTGGAGAATATTCTACTGTGTTAGTGGCACAGGCCTTGTTTAAGCTGACCAATGAAGAATATAAGGCTACAGAGCTTTGTGTTGAAGAAGATCTGGCCAAAAGGCCTCCCAATCTTTGTGCTGGCTGTCCTCATCGTTCAGTATATTATAGAGTGCGCAAAATTTTTGGTGATGATGCCTATTATTCTTCTGATATTGGTTGTTATACCCTGGGAATTTTGCCCCCATTAAAGATGGCAGATTTTCTTTTGTGTATGGGTTCTTCTGTTTCTGCTGGTTCTGGACTGGCTATAAGAAGTGATAAGCCCGTAATTGCCTTTATTGGGGATTCTACCTTTTTTCATTCAGGTTTAACTGGTCTGGCCAATGCAGTATATAATCAACATGATATTTTACTTTTTATCTTAGACAATAAAACCACTGCTATGACCGGGCACCAGCCTCATCCTGGAGTAACAGCTAAACCCATGGCCACGCAGGTAACTCCAATAGAAATCGAGCCTGTGGTAAGAGCCCTGGGAGTAAATAAGGTAAAACGGGTTAAAGCCCTAAATCAAAAGGCCCTGGAAGAGGCTATCCTGGAATTTAAAGAGGAAAAAGGGGTCAGGGTTATTATTACTGAAGAGCCCTGTCCTCTTTTTGCTCGCAAGGTGCTGGGAGTAAAGAAAACCAAAAAGGCCTATATAAGTGCAGAATGTGATAATTGTCTTTCTTGTGTACAAGAATTAGCTTGTCCTGCCTTTTATATCCAGGATGGCCAGGTCAAAATAGATGAAGTGTTGTGTGCAGGTTGTATGGTTTGTTTACAGGTTTGTAAATCCATAAAGGCAAGGTAAGGGAGTTATTATGGCTTTAGCTAGGATATTTTTTGCAGGTGTGGGTGGTCAGGGCACTTTGACCGTGACCAATCTGTTGGCTCAACTGGCTTTAGATAAAGGTATAGAAGTAACTGCTGGAGAAATTCATGGTATGGCTCAAAGAGGTGGAGTGGTACATACCTTTGTACTTCTGGGTGGTTATAAAAGTCCTAAGATAGAAAAGGGAGAGGCTGATTTTTTACTGGGTTTTGAACCCCTGGAAACCTTAAGGGCCCTTCCTTACTTAAAGGCCAAAGAGGGAGTGGTTATTTCCAGTAAAAATCCCCTTTATCCCATTGGAGTGGCTTTAGGCAGGGAAAATTATCCTTCTTTGTCTGAGATAGAGGAAAAGTCCTTAGCTTGTGCTAAAAAGTCCTATTTTTTTGATGTATTAGAAGGAGCCAAAAAAATAGGAGTCCCTCAAACTGCCAATACCATTTTGCTGGCAGCTTTTCTGGCTTTGGGTTGCCTGGAGATAGGAATAGAGGACTTGATAGAGGGCATTAAGAAATATCTGAAACCTAAAATAGTAGATGTTAATTTAAAGGCTGTACAAATAGGAGTTGAGCTTAGCCAATGCACTACTTAAGGATTTTACGGGAGGCTATTTTTGACCTTTCGTTTTCCAAGCCGTTAAAAGAAGGTCTGACTCAGCTTTTAGCTGAAGTGCGTCGCAAAATGGGCTATAGGCATATGTCCTTAGCCATTTTTGACCCCATTTCCCAGGTGATAGAATTTGCTATCTATTCTGGTTATTCCAAGGTGCCGCAAAAAAGCTATTCTTTGGGAGAGGGAATTATTGGTAAAGCGGTTAAAGAAAAAAAGCCCATTATTGTCCCTATTATGGAAGAAGAGCCTCTGTTTTTAAATTTAGCCTTTAATAGGGACCAAAGAGAGCTCAGGCAACTGGCCTTTATTGCTGTGCCAGTACAGCTTATCAATAAAGATGGAATTGCGGAAGTCTTTGGAGTACTTACTTGTGATTTAGCCAGAAGAAGTCAGGTGGACCTAGAAGAGCAATGTGAATTTTTGCAACTTTTAGCGGTAGTTATTGCCAGACATACTTCTTACTTACAGGATGAATTGGCCAAGAAACATTTTTTACCAGATATGGGTCCCAATCCAGAAAAAAGGTTTTCCCCAGGAAAAATGGTTTTTTATTCCAAGTCCATGTCCCAAATTATGACCCAAATTTCTCAAGTCGCTCCCTCCAAAGCTACGGTTTTACTGAGAGGAGAATCTGGCACAGGTAAGGAATTACTCGCTGAAGCTATTCACAACTTAAGTGAAGTTCGAGATGGGCCTTTGGTTAAGTTGAATTGCGCAGCCTTACCCTCTGAACTCATTGAATCTGAACTCTTTGGACATGAAAAGGGAGCTTTTACTGGAGCCTATCAGAGTAAAAAAGGTAAGTTTGAACTGGCTAATAAGGGTACTTTATTTTTAGATGAAATTGGAGAATTAAGCCTGGAAGCTCAGGCCAAATTACTAAGGGTAATTCAGGAAGGAGAGATTCAAAGGGTTGGAGGGGAAAAAGATATTAAAGTGGATGTGCGCATTATTTGTGCTACCCATCAGCCTTTAGAAGAGTTAATTAAGGAAGGTAAATTTAGAGAGGACTTGTATTTTCGTATCAATGTATTTCCCATTTTTATTCCTCCTCTAAGAGAAAGAAGAGAAGATATTTTACCTTTAGCTGAGAATTTTTTAGAACACTATGCTCGAGAGTATAATAAAAAGATTAAAAGAATATCGACTCCAGCTATAGATTTGTTAGTACAATATCATTGGCCAGGTAATGTTAGGGAGCTGAAAAATTGCATAGAAAGAGCTGTTTTAGTATGTAATGAGGAAGTTATAAGGACATATCATTTACCTCCTACATTGCAGACTGCAGAAAGTTCAGCTACAGACAATCAACTCCCTTTTGCTGAAGCAGTTGCTGAGTTTGAACAGGAAATTATAATTGAAGCTTTAAAAAAAGCTAAAGGAAATATGTTGCAAGCTGCTAGAGATTTAAAAGCCAGTTATAGGGTTATTAATTATAAGGTAAAGAAATACAACATAAATCCTAAAAAGTTTGTCCGTTAATGAATTATAAATTTAAAAATGTTCTTATAGCTATTAAATATGCGGATGAGTTGTCCTTGCGGGTGGCTAAGGAAATTCAGAGCTATTTAGCTACCTTAAGCGTAAAGGCTGAAATTCTCTCAAATCAAGTAAAAGGAACCTCTTTACCCGATAAGATAAAAGACAAAGATTTGATTGTAGTGGCTGGTGGAGATGGAACTATTTTGAGTGTAGCCAGAAAGCTGGGCTTTCCTAAGATACCTTTTGTGGGCATCAATCTGGGTAGAGTAGGGTTTATGACTGAAATTGAACTGGAAGAATGGCAGGAAGGTTTATTGGCTGTTTTAAGGGGAGAGTATGTTTTAAGTACTAGGTTGGGCTTTGAATATGAACTGGTGGAAAGAAGGGAAAAGGGATGGGCTTTAAATGATCTGGTTTTACATAGAAGTGGGCTTGCGAGATTATTGGAAATAGAAGTGAGTTTTGCCGGGAATTTTTTTCGAGTCCGCGCTGATGGGGTAATATTTTCCACACCTACTGGAGCTACTGCTTATAATATTTCTGCGGGTGGTCCTGTGCTTCATCCTGATATTCCTGCCTTTAGTCTTACCTGGATTTGTCCTTTTTTAAATAAAGCCTATCCTTTGGTTTTACCTGCGCAAAGTGAACTAGAAGTGAGGATAGTATCTTCAGAAGCCCTGGCCATGCTTACTGTTGATGGGCAAAGGGGGATTGAATTTAGCTCTGAGGATACTTTAAGGGTAAGGAGTAAAGAAGGGTTATTTGCTTTACTTCAGAAGAGTAAAGAGAGCTATCTTGGTAAACTTAAAGAAAAAGGGTTTTATTTATGAAAGAAATTCCAGCTATAAATTCTCTGAAAGATCTCTACTATGGCAAAGATCCTGTCCTGGATGCCTGGATTTTAAATTTTATGACTGAAAATGATATAGATCCTTTAGCTAATCCAGAAGAGAATGCCTCTTATGAGCAACTACGTTTTATGGTGGATTTAGATGAGGACCAGGTTTTTGCTCCCTGTACTGATTGGTTGTTGTTGAATTTGCTTAAAGGCGAGTTAAGTAAAGATTTAAAAAAAGAATATTTAACTACCTGGAAGAGACTGGTTTTGCTTTTAAACTCATTACCCTTAGAAGATTATCTACGGAAAAAATTGGTCAATCTCTGGCGTTATAAATTTAGACATGCCTATAAGAACTTGATTTTAATTCCCTCTAGATTGACCAAGCGCTTGATAACAATTTTACTTTCTCAATGTGTTGTCCACGATCCCTATGAAGTAAGGAAACAATGGTTTAACCAGCAGGTTTATAACTATATTCACTCGGCTGAATTTGAAAACCTGGTCAATGTTTGTCCTCAAAGTAGTTTTCCCTGTACCAGCCTAAAGGACTTACGCTGGCAGCTAGATATGTTTGAGCTTTCTCAACTCTTTTCCCTCTCTCTACAGGAGGAGTTGTGGAATGGAGAAAAGGAGAAAAAACAAAATTTGACTTTTTATCAGCAGGAGTTCTCTAATTTTGAACAGGCTTTACTTCAAAATATGGGGCCAAAGCGAGATCTAGGCCTAAAAATACTCTATTTGCCAGATAGTGCTGGAGCTTTTGTCTTTGACTTATTGGTTGTCAAATTATTACTTAGATTAGGTCATAAAGTTGTTTTGGCTTTAAAAGATGGATTTTATTTTGATTATCCTACTATCTGGGATATAGATTCTGATATGATTTTGCAAAAAATGTTGAAAAATGCTTATTTTATTACTAATAAAAGAATATCTAAAAAAGAACTTTTGCAAAAAATGAAAGAGCATGACTTGGTAGTTATATCTGATGGAACTAGAGAAAGATTAAATTTGTGTAGAACAAGCGTGACCTTCTCTAGAGCCTGGAAGGAAAGTGATTTAATCATTGCTAAAGGATATGGTAATTATAGAAGACTATGTCTTACTTCTCATGTTTTTACTAGGGATATAGTTGTCTTTTATAGAGATAAAGTAGGAAATCATCGCTGTATATTTAAAGCCAAAAGTCCAAAAGTGCGTAAAATAACTGAAAGTGAAATTATAGCCAAAGCTGAACAAATTAAAAGTGAGATGAAGAAAGCCAAGGCTCAGGGTAAAAAGGTGATGTTTTACAGTGCTATTGTGGGTAGTATACCTGGCCAGACCAAGACAGCGATTAAAATTTTAAATACATTCGTTAATTATTTGCGTAATAAATTGGATAGTATTTATATCATCAATCCTGCAGAACATTTTATTCCAGGAATGGATGGTGATGATTTGATGTATATGTGGGAGATGGTGCAGCGAAGTGGGCTTATAGATATCTGGCGTTTTCAGACTGTGGAAGATATAGAAAAGAGTTTTGAGCTTTTGGGAGAAAAGGTGCCTCCAGTTTGGGCTGGCAAAGATGCTACCTTTTCCACAGGTTGCACCAAGGAAATGCAGATAGCTTTGGATGTACAGAAGAAAAATCCAGAAATGCAAATAATAGGGCCTGCTCCTGACAAGTTCTTTAGAAGAAAAGAATATGGAGTGGGTAAATATTTTGATGCCAGTTTGGTAAAATTGGTCAATTCCTAATTATGCGTGCTATTTATTATTTGTTGGGAATATTTTTTTTTCTTTTTTCCTGTGCTCCTAAGGTAGAACTGGGTTGGCAAAAACTTTCTCCTTCAGAAATAGAAAAATTAGCTACTAAATTACAAAGTGAAAGTTTATCTTTTACTCCAGCTATAAAAGTGGCCTTAGAGCGTCAGGAAGCTTTTTTAAAAAATAAAGACCCAGAAGCAGTAGCTTTAAATTTAGAACAACTAAAAGTTACCTATCAAGACTTACTCAATACTGTTGTTACCTTAAAGGAAAACCTGGAGCTTATTGAAGACAACCCTGAATATTTAGCAAAACTCTTTGATATTTATCTGCTTTCCAGTAATACCTTGCTTACTGGCTATTATGAACCATGGCTTGAAGCGAGTTATGAAAAAAAAGGAGAGTATCTCTATCCCATTTATAGGCTTCCTGCTGATTTAAAGGTTTTGGATTTAGAGCAGTTTCATCCTCGTTTTAAAGGAGAAAAAATTTATTATAGAATGGGCGGAGACAAGGTACTACCTTACTATTCCAGGGAAGAAATAGATAAGGGGGCCTTGGCAGGAAAAGGATTAGAAATAGCCTGGGTTAAGGATAAGATAAAGTTATTCTTTTTACACATTCAAGGGTCAGGGCGGCTTATTTTCCCCGATGGAAAGGTAAAGCATGTGCTTTATGCAGGCAAAAATGGATTACAATATGTTTCTATTGGCAGGTTGTTAGTGGAAAAAGGTCTGTTAAAAAAAGATGAAGTGAGCATGCAAAGTATTTATAGAGTATTAAAGGATAATCCCCTGCTCGTAGATGAAATACTGCAGGCCAATCCCAGCTATGTCTTTTTTAAACTGGCTGAGGAAGGCCCTTTTGGCTGTATAAACCAGCCGTTGACTCCCTGGGTGAGTGTAGCTAGTAATAATAGCTTCGTACCCTGGGGTGGCGTCCTTCTGGTAGAAGGAGTTTTGCCTGGATTAGTGGGCGATAAGTTTTTTACGTCTCTTTTGGCTGTGCAGGATACAGGGGGAGCAATTAAGGGAGAGCACTTGGATCTTTTTTGTGGTTCAGGCTGGGAAGCTGAGTTTGTTGCTGGACGATTACAACATAGAGCCAGGGTGTACTTGCTGTTGAGGAAAGGAGAAAATGACTAGAGAAGAATTTAAGGAAATTTTAACTCAAGCCATATCCAGACAAGAAGAATATACTTCTAAATGGCATGAAAAGGATATTGAACTTGATTTAAGCAGAAATGAAGAAGGTTTAGATTTTTTAGAAATAGTTTTAACTGAGCATGCCTGTAATTTTAAATTATGGCATGTGGAAGATAAGGCTAGAAGAAAGGATGTAGATGATAGTGTTATAGCTAATTGTAAACGAGAAATAGACAAATTAAACCAGCTTAGAAATGATTGGATGGAAAAGATTGATTTATGGATTGTCAACAATATTGTTCCCTATTTACCTAAAGTTAAAGAGAAAAAATATAACACAGAGACTATTGGTTCTATAATGGATAGACTATCTATCTTGAGTTTAAAAATATATCATATGCAAGAACAGACCTTAAGAGATGATGTTGGATTAGAACATATAGAAACTTGTAAGCATAAACTTTCTGTATTAAAAGAGCAGCATTTTGACCTTAAAAAATCTTTAATAGAGCTTGTAGAAGATTATTTTTCAGGTTTAAAAGTGCCTAAGGTGTATTTTCAATTTAAAATGTATAATGATCCAAATTTAAATCCAGAGCTTTATAGTGCTAAATAGGGGGAATAAATGGAATTTGAGAGTGTTATTGGTTTAGAAGTACATGCTCAGCTAAAGACCAGGAGCAAAATTTTTTGTTCCTGCTCCACTTCTTTTGGCCAGGAACCCAATAAGAATACCTGTCCTGTATGTACCGGGATGCCTGGGGTATTGCCAGTTTTAAATAAAAAAGTAGTAGAATATGCAGTAAAAATGGGGTTGGCTGTCAACTGTAAGATAAATAAATACTCTATTTTTGCCCGCAAAAATTATTTTTATCCTGATTTGCCCAAGGGATATCAGATTTCTCAATATGAACTACCCATTGCTGAAAAGGGCTATCTTGTGATTCAGACTCAAAAGGGAGAAAAAAAGATAGGTATTACTAGAATTCATATGGAAGAGGATGCAGGAAAATCTATCCATGGAAGTGGGGATGGTCTTAGTTTTGTGGATTTAAATAGAACTGGAGTTCCCTTGCTGGAAATAGTTTCTGAGCCTGATTTGCGCTCTCCAGAAGAGGCAGTCGCCTATTTAAAGGCCTTGCGTTCCATTTTGCTTTATTTGGAAATCTGTGATGGCAATATGGAAGAAGGTAGTTTTAGATGCGATGCCAATATTTCCATCAGACCCAGGGGAGAGTCCAGGTTTGGCACCAGAACAGAAATAAAAAACATGAATTCCTTTAGACACGTGCAAAAGGCCTTGGAATACGAAATTGAAAGGCAAATAGATTTAGTCTTAGATGGTAAAGAGGTAGTTCAGGAAACCAGGCTCTATGACCCGCAAAAGAACATTACCAAATCCATGCGCAGTAAGGAAGAAGCCCATGACTACCGCTACTTTCCTGACCCAGATTTGGTTCCTCTGGACCTGGAGGACAGCTGGATAGAAGAAATAAGAGCTTCTCTGCCTGAACTTCCTCATGTGCGTTATAAACGCTTTTTAGCTGAATACGGTTTAAGTGAAGATGAGGCTTTGACCTTGACCAGTGAGAAAGAACTAGCTGATTTTTTTGAACAAAGTATTGCTTTGGGGGTGGAGCCTAAAAAGGCCTGTAATTGGATTTTATCAGAGGTTTTAAGGCTTTTAAATGAGAAAAAGATTGGCCTTTCTCAATCCAGGTTTACTCCAGAGTTGTTTTTTAAGCTGCTGGGATTAATTGAGAAAGGCGTTATTAGTGGTAAGATTGCCAAAAACATTTTTGAGCCAGTGTTTATGGAAGGTCTTGACCCTGAAAAATATGTAAAAGAAAAAGGCCTGATACAAATTTCCAATACTGGTGAACTGGAAGGTATTGTAGAGGCTATCCTGGCTAAATTCCCTCAAGAAGTGGAGCGTTTTCAACAGGGAGAAAAAAAGCTTCTGGGCTTTTTTGTAGGCCAGGTAATGCGTGCTACTCAAGGAAAGGCCAATCCACAACTGGTGAATTCTCTTTTATTGAAAAAAATGGGGTAAAAAGATGGAGCATATTTTCTTTAAGCCAGAAGAGCCTGTTTTGCGTTTATTAGATCAGCGCTATTTACCCGAGCGAGAAGAGTGGTTTGAAGCCAGGAACCTGGAAGATGTCATTTATAGTTTACAGGAAATGGTGGTTAGGGGTGCTCCAGCTATAGGGATTACTGCGGCCTATGGCTGCTGCCTTTTGTTAAAGGAAGTAGAGGCTTATGCAGATTGGCAGGAAAAACTACTTAAGGGATTAAATCTATTAAAAGCTGCTAGACCCACAGCTGTAAATTTGACCTGGGCGGTGGATTTTATGTCTAAGAAATGGGAAGAGAAAAAAGAACTTTCTGCTTCAGAGCTTTATGGCCTTTGGGTCCAAGAAGCCCTGGCCCTTCACCGCTTGGATATAGAGATTAACCGAAAAATGGGTTCCTGGGGCGCCAAATTATTGGAAGATGGCGATGTGGTAATGACCCATTGTAATGCTGGAAGCCTGGCTACCGGAGGTTTTGGTACAGCCCTGGGCGTGATTCGAGCTGCCATTGAAGCAGGGAAAAAAATAACCGTAATTGCCAATGAAACCAGACCCTTTTTACAGGGAGCAAGGCTTACTGCCTATGAGCTACAAAAGGACAATATTGAGGTCATTGTGGCCTGTGATAATGCCTGTGGTTTTTTGATGCAGCGGGGAAAGGTAAGTAAAGTCATTGTAGGTGCAGATAGAATTACCAGTAAGGGAGATGTGGCCAATAAAATTGGCACCTATAGCGTGGCTGTTTTGGCTAAAAAACACAACATCCCCTTTTATGTTGCAGCACCCTTGTACACCATAGACCCTTATACGGTAAAAGGAGAAGACATTCCCATAGAGGAACGAAAGCAAGAAGAAGTAACCCATATCCAAGGTAAGAGAATAACTCCTGCAGGAGTAAAGGTCTTTAACTACGCCTTTGACGTTACTCCTGCTGAACTGGTCTCAGGTATAATTACTGAAGAAGGTGTGTTTTCCTATCCTTATGATTTTAGTTTTTTGAAAAATAGATAAAAAGGAGAAGAGGATGAGTTTAGACGAAAAAATTATTTCTGAAGCTATCATTAGTAAATATTTTGAAGATTTTAAGCGTTGCCTTAATCTGGATGTGGCCATTGTGGGTGGTGGTCCTTCTGGGCTTACTGCAGCTTATCATCTGGCCAAAGAGGGCTTTAAGGTAGCTCTTTTTGAACGTAAACTCTCCATTGGCGGTGGCATGTGGGGAGGTGGAATGACCTTTAATTATATTGTGGTGCAAGAGCAAGGAAAGCAGATTTTAGAAGAAATGGATATTATCTGTGAAGAATATAAGCCTGGTTATTATGTGGTGGATGCTGTACTGGCTACTACTACTTTAGCTTCCAAGGCCTGTAAGGCTGGAGCTAAAATTTTTAATTGTATGAGTGTGGAAGATGTGGTGATTAGAGAAGAGGGGAAGGTAAAAAGGGTGGCTGGCCTGGTGGTAAATTACAGCCCAGTGGAAATAGCCGGTCTACATGTAGATCCCTTGGTTTTGGAAACCAAATTCGTTATAGAAGCCACAGGCCATGATACAGAGGTTTTGAAGACTTTGGTGCGTAAAAATGATATAAAGCTTTTTACTCCTTCTGGTGGTATTGAAGGAGAAAAGTCCATGTGGGCTGAAGTGGCTGAAGAAAATACCTTAAAAAATACCAGAGAGGCTTTTCCTGGTATTTATGTCTGTGGAATGGCAGCTAATGCCTGTTTTGGTTCCTATAGAATGGGTCCTATTTTTGGCGGAATGTTGCTTTCAGGAGTTAAGGTAGCTGAGGAAATTAGTACACGTTTAAAAGAGGGAAAATAGGAAAAGTATGCTACCTTTAGTTGTAATTTTAGGGCGTCCCAATGTGGGCAAGTCCACTTTGTTTAATCGACTTATCAGGGAAGACAAGGCCCTAACTCACGACCGGCCAGGAGTGACCAGAGATAATATCTACGGAGAAGTGAAACATGAGCAGGGTGTGTTTTCCCTGGTAGATACAGGTGGTCTTATTCTGGAGGGGGAAGAAGAACTGGAAAAAGAGGTTCTGGCTCAAGCTGAGGATGCCCTGGAAGAAGCAGACCTGGTGCTTTTTGTGGTGGATGGAAAAGATGGTCTGACCCCAGCAGATAAGGAAGTTGCTAACTTGTTAAGGCAAAGTGGCAAAAATACTCTGCTAGTAGTAAATAAGGTGGATGGATTAGAGCAGGAAGGTGTATTACTGGCTGACTTTTATGGCCTTGGCTTTCCTTTGATAGCTGTTTCTGCTGCGCATAGGTATAATGTTTCTAATTTATTAGAAGAGATTATCCAAAGGTTACCTTTTTTAGGTGAGAGTGAAGAGAAAAAAGAAGAAGAAGGCTTGAAGTTATGCGTGTTGGGTCGTCCTAATGTGGGAAAATCCTCTTTGATTAATTATTTTGTGGGAAGAAAAAAACAAATCGTTAGTTCTATTCCCGGTACTACTAGAGATTGTGTTGACATAAAAATAGAAAAAGATGAGCAGATATATATCTTTGTAGATACTCCAGGAATAAGAAGGCGAACTAGTATCGAGGATAAGCTTGAGCGTTTTAGTGTCTTAAAAGCTCTAAAAACAATTAAAAGAGCAAATGTTGTTTTGCTATTGATAGATGCTTTAGAAGGTGTTTGTCATCAGGACAAGAAGCTTATTTCTTTTTTAGAAAGGGAAAGCATACCCTTTATAGTAGTAGTAAATAAAATAGATTTATTAGAGGAGTATGAGCTTAAGCAAAGAAAAGAAGAAATAGCTTATGAGCTCCGTTTTTGTAACTATGTGCCAGTAATATATACTTCTAATGTTACTAAAGCTGGCTTGGGTGGGCTTTTACCTTTAGTGCATAAACTCTGGTCTAAATGTGGAACCCGTATTCCCACTTCTCACTTAAACAAGTTGTTAAGGGAAGTGCACAGGCATCAGCCGCCTCTGGGAAAAGGAAGAAGGCTTAAATTTTATTATGTAACCCAGACTGGGACTAATCCTCCAGAGTTTGTCTTTTTTGTGAATGAACC
>LGER01000006.1 GCA_001507915.1 Desulfonauticus sp. 38_4375
TTAATATAGCTGAAAATAGACCCTTAGAAGGGAGATTGATCTTAGCCCACTGCCCAGCTAAGTTAAAAAACAATAATCACCTTTGTTCTAATATTGTAGAAGAACAAAAAACATTCTTATTGAATATATAACATCCTGCCTGGTCAAAGGTATAAACAAAAAAGAATTCAAGGAAGTACCTGTCTTACAAACAGCTTTAGTGCTCATTGCTTTTATCAACGGGCTTTTTAGAAAAAAGCTATTTGAGCAAGAGGAAAATATCCCCTACGAAGAAACAGCTATAGAATTTTGTCGCTACAGTCTGCTAATCTAATTCTACCATTTCTGCTCATATTTATTTCGAAAATAAATAGCTATGCCATTTAAAAGCAACAAGGCTGCCAATAAAATCAAAATCGCAGCAGCAGTCCTTTCTTCATATGCCCTGAGAGAAGCAGAAGCCCAGGTATAAATCTGAGCAGGTAAAACTGTAGCTGCCTGAAAAATAGATTTAGGTGGATCCGGAATATAAGCTATCATGCCAATTATTAACAAGGGGGCAGTCTCACCAATAGCTCTAGCCAGGCTGATAATGGTCCCTGTTAAAATCCCTGGCAAAGCTGCTGGTAAAACCTGATACCAGACCATCTGCCATCTGGAAGCCCCCAGACCGTAAGCTGCTTCGCGTATGGAATCAGGAATAGACCTAAGGGCTGCTCTGGTGCTAATAATAATAACAGGCAAACTCATCAGAGCTAAAGTCATTCCTCCCACCAGGGCAGAAGACCTGGGAATGTGCATAAAGTTAATAAAAATAGCCAATCCCAAAAGTCCAAATAAAATAGAAGGAATTGCTGCTAAATTATTAATATTTACTTCTATAAGTTGAGTAAAATAATTATCTGGCGCAAACTCTTCCAGATATACAGCAGCCATAACTCCCAGGGGAAAACTTATGGACAGGGTAATGAGTAATACATATAAAGTTCCCATAAAAGCAGAAAAGATTCCTGCCATTTCAGGCAATTTGGAATCTCCATAGATAAAAAAGCCTTTGTTAAATTTTAACTTAATTTTTCCTTCCTTTTTTAACCTATCCACAACTTTTTTATCTCTAGGTTTCAACCTGTTGGGTTTTCCTTTAAGATACTGATCTACTTCTGCATCTGCCAGAACCCACTCTTTTATTTGTTTCCCTATAAGATCAGGGTTTTCTTCCATTTGACGAGGTATCAATCTTAACACCCCTCTACTTACAATGTTTTCCATTTCTTCACTAACTGCCAGAAAAGGTATTTCCCTGGCTTCTTCACTATAACTTATCTCAGTTAAAACATAAGCCTGTTTAAAGGCAGTATGTCCTTTATAAATCAAATCAGCAAAAAAAAGAATTAAAAATAAAATAGCTGCACATAAAGATAATCTACACACAGATTTAAAAATTTTTTCTTTTCTATGTCTTTTAGTAAGTAAGTTAGGACTGATATATTTTTCTAACATTACTTAAACCTCATATTGTTGTTTAAATTTTTTAATTACAATCAAAGAAATAACATTTAAAATTAAGGTAAAAACAGTTAAAGCCAGCCCCAGGCCAAAAGCTGATAAAGTTTCCAGGCTGTCAAAGGCCTGATCCCCGGTTAAGGCATCTACAATTCTTACAGTCACAGTGGTCATACCCTTTAAAGGATTGAGGGTGAGATTGGCTTGCAAACCAGCAGCCATGACCACAATCATGGTCTCTCCTACTGCCCTGGAAACAGCCAGTAAAAAAGCAGAAACAATTCCGGGCAAAGCAGCAGGCAGGATTATCTTTAAGATAGTCTCGCTTTGAGTAGCTCCCAAAGCTAAAGAACCTTCGCGCATATTTTGGGGGATGGCATTAATCACATCATCAGATAAAGAAGAAATTAAAGGAATAATCATTATGCCCATAACTAGCCCAGGACTTAAGGCATTGGTATACTCTGCTTCCAGCCCCAGCTTAGTAGCAATATCTACCACCAAAGGACTGACTGTAATAGCAGCAAAAAAACCATATACTACTGTGGGAATGCCTGCCAGAATCTCCAGGGCTGGTTTTAAAATTTTTCTCACCTTTGGTCTGGCATATTCTACGAGATAAATGGCTGAAAACAGACCCACTGGTAAAGCCACCATTAAGGCAATGGAAGTAATAACCAGAGTACCGGTAAATAAAGGTACTGCTCCAAACTTGGGTTTAGCTACCAGTTCTCCGGTCCTACCAGCAGCACCTAAAAAGGCTGTATCTGGCTCCCACACCGTGCCGGTTAAGAACTCCCAAAGACTTACTTTACTAAAAAAATGAATGGCTTCAAAAAGTATGGATAAAACAATTCCTATAGTCGTAAAAATAGAAATAAGAGAAGCTAGAATCAAAAGGGCAACAATACACTTTTCAACAAAATACCTGGGTTTTAGAGCAGGTGTAATAAATTTAAGGCCAAGCCAAAGAGAAACTGCACCCACAATCAAAATAAAACTAAAAAGCAAACTCCAGGGGACTTGAATAAGCTTAAACCAACTAAGCACCACTACTATTACATTAACCAGCAAAACAGGGATCAAATAAACCAAAAGGGTAAACCAGCCATAAATATTGGCTTCAAAAAAAAGTCCCTTTTGAGGCAAAACTTTCTCAATTTTTTTCCTGCCTAGATAAAAGGCCAGAAAACCCAAAATGCCCAAAACCAACCAGAAAAAAAGCTTAAAATTTACACTCACCCTTTCCCCCTAAAAACAGGGTGATGCCTTAAAAATAAAGGCATCACCCTTTAATTTTTCAAATCCCAACAGGGCTTACTTCTTTTGTAAATCCTTGAGAGTAAGAGGAGTTAAGGAAAATACGCGATTCCTTACCTCTTCTCTTTCTTTTTTAGGTAGAGGAATAAGCCCTATTCTCTTTAACATCCCTCTATCCCCAATCATTTTTTCACTTAAAAAGAGTTTAACATAATCCATAAGACCTGGAATTTTACCAACATGGGCCTTTTTAATGTAAAAATAAAGAGACCTGGAAAGAGGATATTTGCCGCTGGAAATACTATCAGGAGTTGGACTTACGCCATCTACCACAACTGCCTGAATACGATCACTGTTTTCTTCCAAAAAGCTATAGCCAAAAATACCTATGGCTTCTTTATCCTCAGTAAGCTTTTGCACGATTAAATTGTCATTTTCTCCAGAAGGAATATACACTCCATCCTGTCTAATTTTAGAATACTTCCCGCCATACTCTGGAATTTTTTTCGCAATCTTTTCCATGGCCAACTCTTCAAAGGCATCTCTTGTACCAGAAGTAGTAGGAGGCCCATAAAATTTAATTTTGCGGTGAGGCAATTGGGGATTAATTTCATCCCAGTACTTATAGGGATTGGGAACCAGCTTACCCTTTTGAGGGACTTCAGCTGCTACAGCCAGTAAAATTTCCTTACGAGTCAACTTAAGAGAAGGATTGTTGATATTTTGCGCCAGAGTAATACCATCAAAACCAATCTTAGCTTCTACAATTTCCTTAACTCCATTTTCCTGAGCCCTTTTAAATTCACTTAACTTAATTCTTCTGGAAGAATTGGTAATATCTGGAGTGTTTTCCCCTACTCCAGCCCCAAAAAGCTTATGTCCGCCTCCAGAACCAGTGGATTCAATAACTGGAGTGGGATACTTGGTGGTTGCCCCAAACTCTTCAGCCACATAACTGGCAAAAGGATAAACCGTACTAGAACCTACAATACGGATTTGATCTCTGGCCTGAGCAAAACCCACCAGCCCTAAAACCAACAGACAAATTGTTAAAAAAGTCAATTTTACCTTACTCATAAATAAACCTACCTCCTATAAATATCGTTTGCTCACCTTTGTAGGTAGGTCTGTTTACAGAATAAGGTAAAAAATGTTACATTTTGTTGACAAAACTAAAAGTTTTTTTCTTATCCTGCCTGGACAAAAAAATATATTTTTTTTAAGCAAAACTAAAAAAGAAAAAAGGGGGGAATTCATGAAAAAAACATTTTTTCTATGCCTGGTATTAATCCTTATTATTCCTTCTTTAAGCCTGGCCCAGAATAAAAAAGTTACCTTTTCAGGAAAACAGGTAAAAGGAACAGGACCTCTAAACAATGCTAAGGTAAGCTCTGACACTTTAATTGTAAAAAAAGAAGCTAAAATTATTAAAGTCACAGGAAATGGCAAGTATTGTATCTGGCTTGTAGGTAAGTGGCCTGCTTATCTTTGCAGCAAAAAAACTTCTGACTTAGTGGGAAAAGTTTTACCAGAAGGAGAATATACTATCTTACCTTCTGTTGGAAAATATCAAAGTTATGCTACCACCAGTATAACTGTGGAATGTCCTAATTGTGAAATAAAAAAGAAACGATAAAAAATAGGTAAATTAAAATGCTAAAAAAATAATTATTTTAATAGGAATAGTTATATTTTTTTATTCAACCAATAGTCTAGCCAGGGTAAATTTTATAAAAGGGAGTATAAATAAAAATATTAATATCTCTACTCCATCTACTCCGTTAGTTCCTGAAGATTCTATATACAGGTATATGCCAAAATACAAACCAATATATTCAACCATTATCGAGTTTAAGATAGATAAAAATTCTTCTTATACCCTATACTTACATTATCCACCTCACAAAAATATCTTTTTTAACATATACCAGCAAAATCCACTTACTACTTCCAATCCCAGAAATGCTTATGCTATTTCTTTAGGCGCTTCCAATTATCCCTGCAGACTTGTTAGCCAGCGCTACAATTTGTCTTTTTCTCCCAAAAGCACTTCTTCCAGCCTATATTGCCTTATCTAGCTACCAGCCAAACTTACCAATTATTCTCAATCTCAAATACCCTACAGATCCAGATAGTTTGTTAAAAAGAAAAACTCCTCTTTATTATTGTCCTCAGGTAAGCATATTTTGGGGAGATGTTATCAAAAACCTCTTGCTTCTTCAAAGTACCAGCCCTACCCCTTCTAACTCTATCCTCTTAAAAACTGATAAAGCAAGCTACTCTCCTGGAGAACCCATAAAAGTTAACTTTTCTGGATTTCCAGGGAATAAGCAAGACTGGATAAGTATTGCCTATCCTTATTACCAACCCAATCAAAGTTTACAGTGGCAATACACGCAGGGAAGGACTCAAGGTACCATAAGTTTTAAAGGATTGCCTGCTGGAGATTATGAAGTAAGAGCTTATTTAAACTGACCTGAAGGCAAATACACCATAAAAGCTAGAACCCCTTTTAAAGTTACAAAGACAAATACAACTCTTCCACAGGACAACATAGGAAACCCAAAGGAAAAAATAGAAAATAATTTTAACGTCCTCACCTCTCAAGGCATAAGAATAGAAGCAGAAAAAGAGTTTGCCAAAAATCTCTTTCATCCCACTTCTCCACAAGAACAAGCCTGGCGCTCTAGAAAACTAAAAAACCTTCCTCATTCAGGAGATGGTTACTGGTATCTTTCTAGAAAAAATGATTGGGTAGCTTATCTCGTGAACATACCTTCTCCAGGAAACTACAAACTATGGCTCAAAGATCTAAATGACCACAAACATCCCTATGGGGCCAGAAGTCTTCTCCTTTCTATGGATGGAGAAATAATAGGTACTTTTCCTGAAAATTCAAATCCTCAGAAAAAAATCTGGGGATGGCATAAGCTTACTTCCCTTTATTTAAGCAAAGGACAACACATTTTAATCCTTAAAAAAGCTAAGACCACTTCTGCTGCTGCAGTAATAAATGCTATCTACTTCACTTTAGGAGAGGAGGTTCCAACCCAATAAACTTAAAACTAGAATAAGCTTTATCTAAATTACACTTGAATTTACTTTCTATTATCAAATTGACAGGAGTGTTTTATATTTACTCCTTTTTCTATAAAAACGACATTCTCTGCTATATTTGTAGATAAGTCAGCAATCCTTTCAAATCTCCTGGATATGTTCATGCACTCAACAGACCTTTCTATAGCTGGAGACTCTTTTAACATTAAGTTAATAATGGTCTTAAAAATATAAGAATTTAATTCATCAACCTCATTATCCATACGACAAATATAAAGAGAAAGCTCTGAATTAAGATTGGTAAAAGCCAAATAGCTCTCTTTTAACATCTCTCTAGCTTTGGTTCCCAGTTGATAAATATTATCGTAAAAAGAAAGAGGCGGCCTGGTACTCAAAAAAATAACAGACTGAGCTATATTTACAGCCTCATCTCCTACTCTTTCTAAATCCGAGCAACTGCGCATACAACCTAAAATAAAGCGCAAATCCTTGGCTACAGGCCCCTCCAGGGCCAAAAGTTTTAAAGCAAGTTCATCAATTTCCACTTCTTGTTTATTTACAATTATGTCATTATCTATAACTTCCTGACATAAATCAGCATCCATATTTTTTAAGCCCAAGATAGCTTTATCTACTGCTTCAATAACCTGAGAAAACATATTCAACATTTTTAATTTCAATTCTTCTATTTCTTTAACCAAAATCTTAGACATTTTTTACTCCTTTTAGCCAAATCTTCCTGTGATATATTCCTCGGTTTGTTTTTTATCCGGCCTAGTAAAAATCTTATCCGTAGTATTTACTTCTATAAGCTTACCCATATAAAAAAAGGCTGTATAGTCAGAAACTCTTGCTGCCTGTTGCATGTTGTGAGTAACAATGACAATGGTAAACTTGTCTTTTAATTCAAAGACAAGATCTTCTATCTTTTGGGTAGCAATGGGGTCCAGGGCTGAAGCAGGTTCGTCCATCAATAAAACTTCTGGCTCTACAGCAATGGCTCTAGCAATACACAATCTTTGCTGTTGCCCTCCAGATAAACCCATGGCTGAATCCTTTAACCTATCCTTTACCTCGTTCCATAAGGCAGCCATTTTAAGACTTTCTTCTACTCTATGGGCAATAAATTCTTTGTCCTTAACTCCATTTACCTTTAAACCAAAGGCTACATTTTCAAAAATAGACTTGGGAAAAGGATTGGGTTTTTGAAAAACCATGCCCACTCTTCGCCTAAGCTCCACCACATCCACTCCAGGCGCATAAATATCTTCCCCATCCAGGGTCAATTTGCCTTCTACCCTGCTTCCTTCAATTAAATCATTCATTCTATTTAAACAGCGTAAAAAGGTACTTTTCCCACAACCTGAAGGGCCTATTAAGGCTGTAACCTTATTTTCCAGCATATCCAGGGAAATATTTTTTAAAGCTTGAAATTCGCCATAATAAAAATTTAAATTCTGAGCCTTAATTTTTACTTTCTCCATTTTTATCTTCTTCTCTCCTTTTAGGTAAAGTAAACCAAAAAGCACATCCTCTATTATTTTTTACAGGACTTTCCAGCCAAATCCTTCCTCCCAATTTATTTATAATATGTTTACAAATAGCCAGCCCCAAACCACTGCCTTTGGGTTTTACTTCCACCTTTTCTCCTCGATAAAACCTTTCAAATATCCGCTTTTGTTCATCTGGAGGAATGCCAGGGCCATCATCAATCACGCCAATTTTAAATTCCAGAGGAGTTTCCTCTGCTACAATTTTTAATTCCCCTTTTGTTTCTAAACCATACTTCAAGGCATTATCTATGAGATTTTGAAGTACATGATATATTGCCTTATTATTAGCCAGAACCAGGGGGAAATTCTGGGCTATTTCTTTTTTAAACTTAACTTTTTTAGCTTCAATTCTTACCTTAAATTCCTGCAATAGTCTATCAATCAAAGAATGTACATCTACAGGTTCCATATCTATTATTTCTTTTTCTGTTTCCAGCTTAGATAATTGTAAAATATCATCTAGTAAATTACTCATTTGCTCACTATTACGCTTTACTACCTCTAGAATCTCCTTTCCTCTATTTTTTAAGATATCCTCATTATTAAGTAATGTCTCTATATAACCTTTAATACTGGTTAAAGGAGTTCTCATTTCATGAGAAGCATTGGTAAAAAAATCTCTTTTTATCTTTTCCAGTTTGAGTATTTCACTTATATTATAAAAAACAAGAATATAAAACTTATCTCTTCTAAATTCAAAAGGAATAATCTTGACCTCAAAAAACTCCTTTTCCATTTCCGTACGAAAAGATACCACCTCTATACAGTCTTTAGAAAGAATATCTTCTACCTTATTTTGTAAACTCTTATTTAAAACAACCTCCAGGAAACTCTTTCCTTCAACCTCTTCTCTCTTTACCATTTCTCTAAAGGACTTATTGGACCTTACTAAATTCATATGTTTATCTATGACTACAACTCCTTCCTGAATGTTGTTTAAAACATTTTCCAGCTCTCTTTTTTGACTTTCTATCAATTCAATCTTTTCTGAAAGATTATTAGCCATATTGTTTAAAGCTTGCACCAGATAAGAAAATTCACTTATATCACTAACAAACTTAGACCTTTTCCCTTCACTAAAATCCTTAGCTGCCAAAGAAAGGGAATAAATCCTTTTAGAAATTTTTCTGGAAAATAATATGGAAATAACTAAGGAAAGCAAGAAAGAAATACAGATTAAAAACCAGGCCACTTGTTCAATGGATTGAACAACTCTTTGTAATTGTGAATAAGGCCTGGCCATACGTAAATATCCTTTGAAAGGCCCAATGGATTGCCTGGATGCAATATAAATAAAATAGGTATCAATGGTATCACTATAGCGTATGGAAACTCCATACTTACTTTTTCTAGCTTCAATTAACTCCGGTCTATTGTAATGATTGTCTAAATATTTAATTTTACTTAAATCAAGATAAGAATCACTTATCACCACTCCCTTTTCATCTATAAAGGTAAACCTGGAAGAAAAAAGTTTACTGAGTTTTTTCAAAACTGAATCCAGGCTAGAAATGTCTAAAATATTACTAGATCTTAAAAACTCTATACTAATCAAATATTCCTTTTTTATATCAGCTATGCTTTCTTCTTTTAATTTTGATTCTACTTTATAAGAAAAATAAGCCAATGGTATTAAAGAAGATAATAAAGAAACCAAAAATAAAACTAAAAAAATAATTCTCTTCAAACTATTCATCTTTTATCCTTAATCTATACCCAGTACCTCTTACGGTCTCAATTATGCTGGAATAAGCACCAAGTTTAACCCTAAGCCTTCTAATATGCGTATCTACAGTTCTGGCATAGCCATCAAATTCATATCCCCACACTTTATCCAAAAGATATTCTCTGGATAAAACTGTATTTTTATTTTGTATGAACTCCTTTAATAATTTGAATTCAGTAGAAGTTAAATTTATTTCCTTATTTTGAATAATAAGAGTCATGGCCTTTAAATCTAAAGACATATCCTTATAGGTCCATACCTCTGTTATCTCTTGTTTATCTGCATATCTTCTCAAAATAGCTTTAATCCGCAAAATAAGCTCTCGTACACTAAAGGGTTTTACCACATAATCATCTGCACCCAGTTCAAATCCCACCACTTTATCCACTTCTTCTCCCTTGGCCGTAAGCATCAAAATGGGAATATGCTTGGTTTTGGAATTCTGCTTTAATTTTTTACAAACTTCCAGCCCACCCATCTTGGGCAGCATAAGGTCTAGAATGATAAGCAAAGGCTGTTCTCTTTCTGCCTTTTCATACCCCTCCAGACCATCTAAGGCATATAGTGGCTTAAAATTTTCAATCTCTAAATTAAGTCCAATGAGATTGGCAATATCAGGCTCATCTTCCACAATCAAAATTTTTCCCTTTTCCATAACCCCTTTTCCTCAAACAAGTTCTGCCTTTACTAGAAAAGAAATGTTACATTTTTGTTACTTTTAACTGACAATATTAAAACTTTGCTAAAAAAAATATACTCAAAGTTCAACCAATTGTAACTTATTTTTCATGTTTGACCTTTAACTCCTTTATAACTTTTTTAAGGAGGTGAAAAACAGATGCGAAAAGTAAACCTATTTCTCCTACCTGTGTTTATTTTTCTTTGCTTAGGAACGGCTCTGGCTGCCAATTCAGCTAAATATGTATTTTTGTTCATTGGAGATGGAATGGGTATTCCTCAGAGAATGGCTGCCAGGGAATTTGCCCAGGGCAAGTTGATGGTGGACAGGTTTCCAGCCCAGGGTATTACCACTACCTCTGCGGCTAATCGCTTTATCACAGGTTCAGCAGCAGCGGCTACAGCCATAGCTAGCGGCTATAAAACCAATATTGGGTTTATAGGTCTCCTACCTGATGGAAACAAAGTTCCCACTTTAGCTGAGCTGGCCAAAAAACGCGGACAAAAAGTAGGAATAATCTCTTCTGTATCCATAGACCACGCTACTCCAGCAGGTTTTTATGCCCATGTACCTCAAAGAAGCATGTATTATGAAATTGAACTCCAATTGGCAGAGAGTGGATTTGATTTTTTTGGGGGCGGAGGATTTAAGGATCCAGAACATAAAAAGAAGAATGGTCCCAGATATGTGGGCAATGCTTATACTTACGCTCAAAAACAAGGATATAAAATAGTTAAGAGCAAAAAAGAGTTTTTAGCTTTAACACCCAAAAATAACCCTAAAATTTTAGCAATAAATCCCAATTTGCCTGATAGCAAAGCCCTTCCCTATGCCATTGATCGCACTCAGGAGGATATTTCTCTGGCTGAATTTACAGAAAAGGCTATTGAACTTCTGGATAATCCCAGAGGATTTTTTATCATGGTGGAAGGCGGGAAAATAGACTGGGCCTGCCATGCCAATGATGCCACCACAGCCATAAAAGATACTCTCGCTTTTGACCGGGCTATAAGCAAGGCCTTTGCCTTTTATGAACAACATCCTCAAGAAACCCTAATCGTAGTCACTGGAGATCACGAATGCGGAGGAATGACCCTGGGTTTTGCAGGAACCAAGTATGAGACCTATTTTCAACTACTGGGAAGACAAAAAATCTCTTTTAAAAAATTTTCAGACCAGATAGTGCCTCTATTTAAAGAAAAAAACTATTCTTTTGAGCAGATAAAACCTTTTATTACTGAATATTTTGGTCTAAAATTTAAGGGCAATCCCCAACAGGATTTGCTGGTACTATTACCAGAAGAAGTCAACTTTTTGAAACAAGCCTATCTTAAAACTCTAAATCCTGAAACTTCTAAAAGTAAAAAAGAATACATTCTCTACGGAAACTATGATCCTCTTACCGTAAGTATAACTCACCTGTTAAATCAAAAAGCAGGCATAGGCTGGACCTCCTACAAGCATACAGGAGTGCCTGTATCTACAGCAGCTATTGGTGTTTCTGCCCATCTTTTTAATGGCAGCTATGACAATACTCATATTGCTAAAAAAATAGCTCAAGCCATGGGGTTGGAAAATTTTGCAACCCCTTCTACTAAACAGATATTTAGTTATGCTAACTAACCCTATCCCCCTCCTTTTAGGGAGCCGTGTCCTTAACGGCTCCCTAAAAAAAGAACTCATCTTTATTTTTATTCTTACTCTATTTTCTTTTATTTTAGTTTTTCTTCCCAATTCATTTACCTTTGCTCCCGGTCAAAGTTTACGCTGTAAAGCTCAGGTGCTAGCAGTGGATAATTCTTTAATTCAAAATTTTGGTTTAATAAAAACAGGAGAACAATTATTAACTTTAAAAATACTAAATGGAAAATTTAAAGGTAAAATTATTAAAAGTAATAATATTCTTTTAGGGCATTTAGATAAAGATAAAATTTTTGAGAAAAACGACAATGTTCTCCTGGTGCTTAGTTTAAATCCCACAGGAGAAATAGTTTATGCCAATCCTCAAGATTATTATAGATTAGACCTGGAGCTTTTGTTTTTGGTTATTTTCAGTTTAATACTTATCTTATTTGCTGGTTTTACAGGGATAAAGGCCCTCTTATCTTTTATATTTTCTGCTCTTTGCATCTGGAAAATACTTATCCCAGGACTCTTAAAAGGAGTAAACCCCATTCTAATTACCTTTTTTATTACCAGTTTTCTTACCGCAATCATTATTTTTCTTGTGGCAGGCTTTAATAAAAAAGGGCTTACAGCCTTTTTAGGTAGTATGTTTGGAATAGGAATTACAGCTCTTTTATCCATTTATCTTACCCAAAAAGCCCACTTAAACGGAGCTGTCCTTCCCTTTGCAGAAACTCTTCTTTATTCTGGATTTGCCCACCTTAATCTAAGCCAGATTTTTATTGGGGCCATTTTTCTTTCCTGTTCTGGAGCTGCTATGGATTTGGCCATGGATATTGCAGCCAGCCTACAGGAGTTAAAAAACAAAAATCCTTTACTTTCCTGTAAGGAGCTTATTTTGTCTGGAATAAATGTTGGTAAATCAGTAGTAGGTACAATGACTACTACTTTACTTTTAGCCTATTCTGGAGGATATATTACCTTACTTATGACCTTTATGGCTCAAAAAACTCCCTGGATAAATATCTTTAACTTGGTTTATGTAAGTTCAGAGTTTTTTAAAACCATATTGGGAAGCATAGGATTGGTGCTGGTAGCTCCCTTTACCGCTTTAGTGGGAGGAGTTATTTTTACTAAAAAAATTTACTTAGTAAAATTAAAAAAATAATCAATTTATCTAAAATCCCAAAACTTATCTAATAAAGAAAAAAGATATTTTTCTAAGATTTTAGCATTTTCCTCACTTTCAGCAAGCATACTTTCTGTATCTTGCACATAAGTTCCACTTAGCTGTAAATCTTCTCCACAATTAGCAACTAGATTTTCCACCTCTTTTCTTCCTACTTCCAGGTGAAACTGCAGGCCCAGTCCATTGGGAGGGAAGAAAAAAGCCTGATTAAGACAAGCTTCACTTTTGGCCAGCCTCAAAGAACCCTTAGGTAAATCAAAGGTATCTCCATGCCATTGAAATACTTTTAACTTTTGAGGAAAATCAACAGTTAAAGGACAGTTAAGGACTTCTATAGGCCACCAGCCTATTTCTTTATATTTATTGGGATATACTTTAGCCTTAAGGCTTGCTGCTATTATTTGGGCGCCCAGACAAATACCTAAGACCTTTCTCCCCTCTTTTAAGGCCCTGGCCACAAAATCTATTTCTGTACTTAACCAGGGATATTGCAGGCTATCATATACTCCCATGGGACCACCCATAAGAATAAGGAAATCAAAATCCAAATCTGAAGGAGGCACTTCTCCCTGGTAAAACCTGGTATAACTAAGAGAGCTTATCTTTTTGATGTATAACCACTTCTCAATTAGCCCTATGTCCTCAAAGGACACATGTTGAAAAACCTGTACTTTCACTAATAAGCCTCACCAATCTGCTTTAATTTGCCAAGCAAGTCTTCTTTACTATAAGCTAGTACCCTGATCATAGGTTCTTTGCCCTTTTCTCCCGGGTCAGCAATAAATTCAATTTTTTGCCCCTTATTTTCAGCAAATACCTTGGCTACTCCCCACTCCAGGGTAGAGCCTTCTTTTTCCTTTACTTCTTTGGGCTCATCCTCACGATTAAAAGTAAAAACAGGATATCCAATTTTTCTAATAGCCTCTAAAATCCTGGGAGAATAGCGAATATTGGCAGCCAAAACTATCCTGGGATCGTATTGGGCAGCAGTAAGAACCACTCTGGCCATATGAGAAGATACCCCAAATAAGACTTCACCCCAGAGCAACCTGCCTTCTTTATCTACACTGATTCTTCCCTCAAAACCAGCCACATCCTCTTTATCCTGGGCATAAGGAATGAGCCTTACCATGTTCATTCTCACTTCTGGAACCAGAAAACCAAGCTTTTCAGTCAAAAGCTTTTTCTTTAGCCACCATAGATCTTCCAAGGCTCTATAGCGGTTAACCTCTTGATAGGTTTTAGCCAAATGATTTACTGGACCTGCACCTTTTCCTAGAGCATAGGCATTTTTAAGGGAAAAAAGTAAAAACTCCCTGGCCTTAGCCACACTAAGGGGAATATCCATCCCTTTAGCTAAAAAAGTAGCTATAGCTGCAGAAAGGGTACAGCCTGTACCATGATTGTTAGAAGTAAAAACCTTTGGGCTTTTAAATTCTATGGTTTTGCCCTCAGGAAAGGCCAAAATATCCACCACTTCCTGTCCATCCTCTGGAAAAAAGTGCCCACCCTTTAACAAAATAGCCTGACAACCCAGGGCAAACAGAGATTTTAAGCAGGCTGGAATATCCTTTCTACTTTCAAGCTTTACTCCACTTAAAAGCTCTGCCTCAGGGATATTGGGCGTTAGCAGGGTGGCCAAAGGCAAGATTTCTTTTTTCAATACCTCTATTGCCTTATCTTGAAGCAATTTATGTCCACTTTGACTCACACAAACAGGATCTACCACCAGAGGAACTGACATTTTTTTTAAAAGGGGAGCTAGCTTAAGGATAATCTCTGCATTAAAAAGCATCCCTGTTTTAACAGCCTGAACTTCCAGATCTTCTCTTACCACTTCCAATTGTTTGGCTACAAAACTGGCTGGAGGAGCTTCAATGGCAAAAACTCCACAGGTATTTTGAGCAGTGAGTGCAGTAATCACAGAAGCACCATATCCACCCAAAAGCGTAATGGTTTTTAAATCTGCCTGAATCCCTGCTCCTCCGCTCGAGTCAGAGCCAGCTATGGTTAACACCACCGGGATTTCTGGTCTGTAGGTATTGTCCAACAAAACTTTCATCTCCTATTTTTCGCTTAATTTAGCTTCTATTTTAGCCCAGGAATCTTTTAAAGTAACTGTGCGGTTTAAAACCAGAGACTCAGAAGTAGAGTCCCTGTCCACACAAAAATAACCCACACGCTCAAGCTGAAAAACATCCCCAGGCTTTAAGCCATAAAGAGCAGGCTCTACCAAGGCCTCCACTTCTTTTAAACTTTCTGGATTTAAAAGTTCTTTAAAACTTTTTCCTTTTTTTTCTTCTAAAGCAGGATTTTCTACTAAAAATAACCTGTCATAAAGCCTTACTTTTGCCTTTTTGGCCTTTCTGGCATCTACCCAGTGTAAAGTGCCTTTTACCTTTCTACCATCAGGAGTATACCCCCCTCTACTCTCTGGGTCATAAGTACACCTAAGCTCTACAATATTCCCCTGCTCATCTTTAACCACTTCTTCACAAGTAATATAATAAGCATAACGCAACCGCACTTCCTTACCAGGAGCTAAACGGAAAAACTTTCTGGGAGGATCTTCTCGAAAATCGCTTTTTTCTATATAAATTTCTCTACTAAAAGGAATTTTGCGCTTACCTGCACTGGGATCTTCTGGGTTGTTGATGGCCTCCAGCTCTTCTTCCTGCTCCTCTGGATAATTGACAATCACCACTTTTAAAGGCTCTAAAACTCCCATAAACCTTAAGGCCCTTTTATTTAAATCCTCACGCACGCAATGCTCCAAAAGGGAATAATCTACCAGATTGTCACTCTTGGCAATGCCTATACGCTCACAAAAGTCCTTAATCGCTTCTGGAGTATAACCCCTTCTGCGCATTCCAGAAATAGTGGGCATTCTGGGGTCATCCCAGCCAGAAACATAACCCTCCTGTACCAGAAGATTTAACTTGCGTTTACTCATCACTGTATAGGAAAGGTTAAGCCTGGCAAATTCAATTTGTTGGGGATGACAGGGAGTATTCAACTCATCTAAAAACCAATCATAAAGAGGTCTATGATCTTCAAATTCCAGAGTACAAAGGGAATGCGTGATTCCTTCTATGGCATCAGAAAGGCAATGAGCAAAGTCATAAGTGGGATAAATACACCATTTATCTCCAGTTCGATGATGTCTAATCTTTTTAATTCTATAAATAACAGGATCACGCATATTTAGATTGGGAGAAGACATATCTATTTTTGCCCTTAAAACACATTCACCCTCTTCAAATTCTCCATTTTTCATTTTTTCAAAAAGCTCAAGGTTCTCTTCTACACTTCTATTACGATAGGGGCTTTCTTTTCCTGGTTCAGTCAAAGTACCTCTATATTCTCTAATTTCCTCTGGAGAAAGCTGGCAAACATAGGCTTTTCCTTTTTTAATTAATTCCAGAGCATAGTTATAAAATTTTTCAAAATAGTCTGAAGCAAAATATAGATGCTCTCCCCAATCAAAACCCAGCCATTTTACATCTTCTTTAATGGATTCTACATACTCAGGACTTTCTTTTTCAGGATTGGTATCATCAAAACGCAAATGACACCTTCCTTGATATTCTTCAGCCAGACCAAAATTAAGACAAATGGACTTGGCATGCCCAATATGTAAATAACCATTGGGTTCTGGAGGAAAACGAGTAATAATCGTTTTGTGCTTACCATCAGCCAGATCTTTCTCAATGATTTGCTTAATGAAATTGCTCTTTTTTTCTAACATGTTTACCTATCCTCATCTTTAATGTGGTTGTTAACATAAAAGAATATTCTAAATAATAGCTACCAAAACCTCAAGAAATTCTAATCAACTTTTAAAAGCTACAACACTACCATTAAAAAAAGTCTTAATTCTTCCCTTTTCTAACACTAGGAGTTCACCCTTTGGACCCAGTCCAGTCAAAATACCTTCTGCTCTGGTTTCTCCATCCTCAATCACCACTTTCCTGCCTTGAAAGGCCAAAACCTGATTAATCCTATCTATTAACACCTGAGAATCTTCAAAAAAATAGGTTGAAGCCAAGTTAAGCAAATGTTGTTTTAATTTCAGCCAGAATTCCAGCACATCCACCTCTGGCAATTCCAAGCTCCCTGCTGGAAAAATCCTCTCTTCCAGTTGGGGAGCCTGCTTAAGATTTAAACCAATTCCTGCTAATAACTTATCCTTTCTTTCTTCTAATAAAATTCCACCAACCTTTTTCTCTTTATAAATCAAATCATTGGGCCACTTTAAGCTTAGGAAAAAGCCCATATTAGCCAAACTTTGCTGGACTAAAAAACCCAAAAATAAGGAACTCAGCTGCTCCCATTTTCTCAGTGCAGAAAAGAGAATAGAAACATAGAGATTGCCTGGAGGGGAAACCCACTTCCGTCTCCACTGCCCTCGTCCAGCAAATTGTCTTAAGGCCAAAACAGAATCCAGTTCTTTTAACTCGCCTTTGCCTAAAAGATGCCAGCCCACTTCCATGGTTGACGAACACTCTTGAAAAACATAAATCCTTTGCCCGGTAGAAAGTTTTTTTATCTTGTCTGCCACTAAATTATCCATAAAAGTTACTTAACTTGCTTGCTTTCAAGAGTAAACCCTAAAATGTTAAACTCAGAAAATCTAAAAAACAAACTCTTAAAAATAAACAACAAAGGCTATAAAGCCTACAAAGAAATAGAAGGTGAATATAAATTTTCCAATTTTTATCTTTATATTGACCAGGCACAAAGCGACCCTTTTGCTCCACCTTCTAAAATAAGAATAAAAGTAAATCAAGAAGTATCCAGCTTACCTTATCATTTATTTTCCAATCCAATTCGTAAAATTGCCTTAGAAGACTATCTACACCGAAAACTTTACAATTCAAGTTTAAAATTATCCACTAAAAGTGGAAGTGGAAAAAGTGGTATTATTTTAGTAGATAAATGCTGTCAGGAAGTTTTACCCAGAAGCGTAATAAAAGTAGAGGAAAAGTTTGTAGAAGCCAGAATATATGTAGGTCTTCCAGCCAAAGGAAGAACAATACTTGCAGCTAAAGCTATAGAAATATTTTTTGAACTTATTCCCAGATTAGTAAATAACACCCTAATTTTTAAAAACCTGGATTCCAAAAAAATTCAACACCATATTGAATGCATAGAAGATCAAGAGTGGTTACGCAACAATTTAGATAAATTGGGCTTGGTCGCTTTTATTGCCAATGGCGCTATTTTACCCAGAGAAAGTGGGGTCAGTGAAAAGCCTTTAACCCAAGGTGCCCTTCCCTTTCTTGCTCCACCTTCTTTGGAAATAGAAGTTGAGCTTCCCAACCAGGGCAAAATAAAAGGGTTAGGAATAAAAAAGGGCATCACTTTAATTACAGGTGGAGGATTTCATGGTAAAAGTACCCTTCTCAAGGCCCTGGAAAGAGGAATATATAATCATATCCCAGGAGATGGCAGAGAAGGAGTAGTAACATTAGAAAGTGCGGTAAAGATACGGGCTGAAGATGGGCGCTTCATTGCCAGTACTGATATCTCCCCTTTTATCTCCAACCTTCCTTTTAACCTAGATACCCAAAAATTTTCCACCCCCAATGCCAGTGGCAGTACTTCTCAAGCAGCAAATATTATTGAAGCCCTGGAAAGTAAAAGTAAGCTTTTGCTCCTAGACGAAGATACCTGTGCTACCAATTTTATGATTAGAGATAAACGCATGCAAACTCTAATCCACAAAGAAGATGAACCCATAACCCCCTTTATAGATAGGGTTAAGGAATTATACACTAGCTTTGGAGTATCCACTATCCTGGTCCTGGGAGGGTGTGGAGATTATCTAGAGGTAGCTGATACAGTAATAATGATGAAAAATTATAAACCCTTAGATGTTACTTTGCCCGCCAAAAAAATAATTAAAGAAATACCTTTAACTCGAGAAAAAGAAACTATAAAAGACTTTACTCAATTGAAGTTAAGAAAAATAAACAAATTTTCTTTTCCTTTAATAAAAAAAATAAAAGTAAAAGACAAATACCATATTTTAGTAGATAGAGAATTATTAGACTTAAGTTTTTTAGAACAACTTGCCTGTCAAGAACAAACTCAAGTTATAGCTTTCATCTTAAAACGCTTAAGCTCTTCTGTAAAAAAAGAAACGACACTTCTGCAAGCAGTGGAAGAAATATTTAAGGACTTGGAAAAAAAGGGATTAGACAGCCTCTCTCCCTATTTTCCCAAGCATCCAGGCAGCCTGGCCCTTCCCAGGCTGCAAGAAGTAATGGGCGCAATCAACAGATACAGAAAACTAAAAATACTCTAAACCCTTTTCTGCTTTATCACTTCTCCTTATACCTTACTTTCTCGCAATATTTTTCTTAAAAAAACAAAATAACCTGTTTACAAACTATTTTTTTTTTACCTAAGCATAATTTAAAAAATAGCTTTTATAACTTATAGCTATTTAATATGTTTATAAAAAAGTATGGGCAGATATTTTAAAAACTTAAACCCAAACTTAAGGAGGAGAAGATGAAAAATTATTTGTTTTTTGAGGAAATGTTGGTACCCAAACTCATCACTATTATCTACTGGATATTGTTGGTTCTAGTTGTTATTGGAGGTATAGGTTCTATGTTTGCCGGATATGGTGGATTTACCTTTGGAAAGTTTCTTATGGGCCTGCTTACCATAGTGCTGGGGGCTGTAGGAGTTAGAATCTGGTGCGAACTCATCATTGTCATCTTTAAAATCTACGAAAACACTAAAAAGATTGCTGACAGTAAAAACTAGTTGTAAAAGAAAAAAGCGGATAGAATTTTCTATCCGCTTTTTAAATCATACAATTATCTCACCCAGTTATTTATTTTTTAACCAGGCCATCATACTTCTTAAGGTATCTCCTACCTGTTCAATTTGATGCTCATGCATTTTTCTCCTCAGAGCCATAAACGCAGGAGTACCAGCTTTATTTTCTAAAATCCACTCTCTAGCAAACTCTCCATTTTGAATTTCAGCTAAAATTTTCTTCATTTCTGCTTTTACCTGCTCGTTAATTACCCTGGGGCCTCTGGTATAATCTCCATACTCAGCAGTATCAGAGATGGAGTAGTGCATCTTTTTAAACCCACCTTCGTACAAAAGGTCTACAATTAATTTTAATTCATGCATACATTCAAAAAAGGCAATCTCAGGCTGATAACCCGCTTCTACCAGGGTTTCAAAACCAGCCCGAATAAGAGCACTTACTCCTCCACAGAGCACAGCTTGTTCACCAAAAAGATCAGTCTCAGTTTCTTCAGCAAAAGTAGTCTCAATTACTCCAGACCTGGTAGCTCCAATGCCCTTGGCATAAGCCAGAGCATACTTGAGAGCAGAGCCACTATAGTCCTGGTGTACAGCGACCAAAGCAGGAACTCCTCCTCCCTTGACATATTCTCTTCTTACCAGATGCCCAGGACCTTTGGGGGCAACCATAACCACATCCACATCTTTGGGAGGAACAATCTGGTTGTAATGAATATTAAAACCATGACTAAAAACCAATACCTTGCCAGCTGTTAGATTGGGCAAAACCTCTTCTTCATAAACCAAAGGTTGATACTGGTCCTGAACCAGAATTTGAATAACATCAGCTTTGGCTGCAGCTTCACTGGCACTAATAGGTTCAAAACCATCTTCCTTGGCTTTGAGATAGTTAGCACCGCCAGGCCTTTGCCCCACAATGACATTGACTCCAGAATCTCGCAAGTTTTGAGCATGGGCATGCCCCTGGCTACCATACCCTATAATGGCAACAACCTTGTCTGCTAAAAGACTCAAATCTGCATCCTGTTCATAATAAATCTTCATCTCATCTCCCTCTTTATTTAATCTATTTGCATGGAACGGCGCAAGGCTACTGTTCCAGAACGAGCAAACTCTTTTATACCAAACCGCTGTAAAAGATTAATTATGGCTTTAATCTTATTTTGATCTCCAGTAATCTCCAATGTCAAATCACTTGGACTAACATCTACCACCTTACACCGAAAAATATCAGCAATCCTTAGAACTTCCGCTCTTTTTTCATCTTCTGCATTCACCTTAATCAGAACCATTTCTCGCTCTACAGCCTGTTCATAGGTCAAGTCCACCACCTTAATAACAGTAATCAACTTGCGTAACTGTTTTACTATTTGCTCTACAATCTGTTCATCACCTCTGGTGGTAATGGTCATCAAAGAAATGTCTGGTTCCAGAGTAGGCCCCACATTTAAAGACTCAATATTAAAGCCTCTACCACTAAAAAGCCCTGCTACTCTGGAAAGTACTCCTGGTTCGTTTTCCACTAGTACAGATAATACATGTCGCACCTTAAGGCCCTCCTCTTATACCAATAACATTTCGGTTAAAGATGCTCCTGCTGGTACCATAGGATAAACATTTTCCTCTGGTTCAACCCAAACATCAATAACTGTGGGTTTCTTTATTTTAAGGGCCTCTTCCAAAACTGGCCTTACTTCCTGGGGCTTGATAATACGAAAACCTTCTGCCCCATAAGCCTTAGCCAGAGCCACAAAATCAGGGTTCTTATGCAAACAGGTGGCACAATAGTTTTTATCATAAAAAAGCTCTTGCCACTGTCTTACCATCCCCAAATAACCATTATTTAAAATCAAAATCTTAACTGGCAAATCATAACTTACAGCTGTAGCCAGTTCCTGGATATTCATTTGAATGGAGCCATCACCAGCAATATCCACTACCAATCTCTCTGGATGGGCTAACTGCGCACCAATGGCTGCTGGAAAGCCATACCCCATAGTTCCTAAGCCCCCTGAAGAAATAAAGGAGCGAGGATACTTATAGTGATAAAATTGCGCTGCCCACATCTGGTTTTGCCCCACTTCTGTGGTAATAATGGCTTCTCCCTGCGTGAGTTCATACAAGGTTTCCACCACAAATTGGGGTTTTACCTTTGTCTCGCTTTGCTCATAGCGCAAGGGATGGGATTCTTTCCATTCTGTAATCTTATCCAACCAGTCTCTATGTTCCTGTTCCCAATTGATATCCATTTCTTCCAATTCTTGCAGAAGAGCCTCTAAAGCCAGCTTACAATCAGCTACAATGGGAATATCCACCTGGACATTTTTTCGAATAGAAGTGGGGTCAATATCAATGTGAATAATCTTAGCCCTGGGAGCAAAGGTAGAGACTTTGCCTGTAACCCGGTCATCAAAACGAGCGCCCACAGAAATAAGCACATCTGAATTATTGACCGCCATATTGGCTGCATAGGTTCCATGCATTCCCAGCATTCCCAACCAGAGTTCATCAGGAGCAGGAAAGGCACCCAGTCCCATCAAGGTGGTGGTTACAGGAATTTTAAACTTGCGAGCCAAAAGAGTTAAAATATCATGGGCCCCAGAAGAAATAATCCCACCGCCACCATAAATAAGTGGCCTAGAACCTTTGGCTATAAGACGAGCAGCCTTTTTTATTTGTTTTTTATTTGGCTCATAGTGAGGATTGTAACTACGCAAAGAAATTTTTTCTGGATAAGAAAACGCTGTCTTTGCTTGCATCACATCCTTGGGCAAATCCACCACAACAGGCCCAGGTCTACCTGTACTGGCTATATAAAAAGCCTTTTTTACTATAAAAGCCAGGTCCTTTACATCCTTGACCAAAAAATTATGCTTGGTACAGGGTCTGGTAATACCTACGATATCCACTTCCTGAAAGGCATCATTGCCAATAAGCGCAGTAGGTACCTGGCCAGTAAAGACCACCAGAGGCACAGAATCCATATAGGCAGTGGCAATGCCAGTAACCGTATTGGTAGCTCCAGGACCAGAAGTAACTAAGCATACGCCAACTTTTCCTGTAGAGCGAGCATAGCCATCAGCTGCATGCACTGCTCCCTGCTCATGGCGAACCAATATATGCCTGAAAGGATAATTGGGTAAATGGTGATAAATATCAATAACTGCCCCCCCTGGAAAACCAAAAATATGGGAGACTCCTTCTTTCTTTAAACACTCCAGTAATATCTGAGCTCCGGTGAGCTCCATCTTATTTCTCCTCCATTTCTTTATACTTATTCAACAAAGCAAGTAACTTGGTTTTTCCTGCCAACTTTAACTTTTTCAATTCCTTGACTTCCAGTTCTTCTTCTGGAGTCAAGTAGGGTTTGCTCTCAAACTTTTCTAGCTTTTTTTCATACTCTACATGATCTTCCCATAGAGCCTTTAATTCAGGATCTTCTTCACTATATTTAGCAATTAATTCCAATTCATATTGTTCCATGTTTACCTCCTACAATAAATTTAATAGTTTTTGCCAATTAACTTCTTCTGCTTTTATCCAAATCAATTTTTCCCTACTGGTTTCTCCTTGCACCAGTTTTAACGCACTTTTTTTTACTCCCAAAGACTTACTTAAAAATTCTAGTAAACACTCATTGGCCTTGTTCTCTACAGGAGGAGCATTAACTCGAATTTTTAACTTTCCTTCTACAACTCCACTAATTTCTGTTTTCTTGGCCTTGGGTTGCGCCCAAACACTTAAATACCAGCCACCCTTACTAGCTTTGCGTACGAATTCAGGAATCATTTTACTATAAACTTTACTTTTTCCTCTATAGTATCAAAACTATCATCTTCACCAAGTTTATCCAAAAGTTTTAAGTGCCCTTCAATAAGAGATCTTAGCTCTACTTCAAATCTATTTTTTTGCCTCTTTAATTCTGTAATATCGGCATGAATCTGGGATAATCTTTTATGAGCTTTGTTTAATATCTCTTCAGCTTTATTTTGAGCTTCTTCTATAATATTTTTAGCCTGTTTATGAGCATTGGCTTTAACATCCTCTACCATCTTTTGAGTGGTAATAAGAGTATTTTGCAGTATCTTTTCTCTTCCTTTATAATCAGATACACTTTTTTCTAATTCATCTATTTTAGACTTTAATACAGCATTTTCCTCTGTTAATTTCCCTATTTGCTCAGCAAGTTCTTGTAATAAAAAATCTACTTCTTCTTTTTTATACCCAAAGATAGATTTACTAAATTTATGATGGAGTATATCTACTTTACTTTTAGACATAACCTACTCCTAAGTTAAAGACATGGATAATTGAAACAAAGATTTTACCAGAAATACCTTTAAAAACTGAATTACTAATAAAACCACAACCGGGGAAAGGTCTAGCCCTCCAATATAGGTAAAGGGCAACCACTTTCTTACCCTGTAAAAAACAGGTTCAGTCAAGCTATGCAAAATGCGCACAATGGGGTTATAAGGGTCTGGATTTACCCAGGAAAGTAAAGCAGAAATAATCACCACCCAAAAATATAAGGTCAACAAGGTATCAATAACACTAGCTAAAGCTTGTAGTAAATTACTTAGGATAAACATCTTTAACTCCCTTTTAACAAATTTTTTTTCTTTTTAAAAGCAAAAATTGGCGCAGAGAATAAAAATCAGGAATTAACATTTCAGCTTGCAGACCAGGATTTTTATAACTCCAAAAAGGCACTCCTGCCCTTTTGGCGCACTCTTCATCAACCTTGGAATCTCCAATATAGGCCACTTCTTTTGGTTCCAATTTCCAGATACTTAAAATAAGAAACAAACTTTCAGGATAGGGTTTGGGAAAGGCCAACTTGTCTGCAGTGATTACCGGGAAAAAATAATGATTCAACCCAAAGACCTCTAAAATAGGAAGCATGGTATTAGTTCTATTGGTATTTATGGCCAATTTAAATCCACATTGTCTTAAATCACTTAAAAGCTCAACCAGGCCTGGCTCCATTTTTAAATAAGGATAAAGCTTACTGTAATCTATTTTTTCCCTTATCTCTTCTATTCTAGGCCAAAACTCTGGAGGAAGTATTTTTTTAAAGGAATTATGCACTGAGTGCATGTGCACATATTCTTCCTCCTCTAAGCTTAGAGGAGGAAGACCAAACATCTCCTTGACCCAATTATAATATTTTATATTTACATCTTTAGAGTCAAACAAAACTCCATCGCAATCAAAAATAATCCCCTTAATTTCTCCATTAAGCTTAGCCAATGGATTACAAATAAACAAATAGCCCTCCCTGTTTAAGCTTCTGGAAAAAGTTGTGCTGCCATTTCCCGTAATTTGTACTTTTGAATTTTACCACTAGCAGTCAGAGGATATTCTTTTACAAAAGCTATATATTTAGGTATCTTATATCTGGCAATACGCCCTCGACAAAAATCTCGCACATCTTCAGGAGTGAGCTCATATCCTTCCTTGGGTATAATAAAAGCTCCCACTTCTTCTCCATATTTCTTGCTGGGTACTCCTACCACCTGAACATCTTTAATCCCTTCCATATTATATAAAAATTCCTCTATTTCCCTAGGATAAATATTTTCTCCTCCTCTGATAATCATATCCTTTAATCTTCCAGTAATACTCAAGTATCCCTCTTCGTCCATCACTCCCAGGTCTCCAGAATGCAACCACCCTTCTTCATCAATAGCAGCCATGGTAGCTTCAGGCATATTGTAATAACCTTTCATCACATTATAACCACGACAACATACTTCTCCCTGAACTCCAGGAGGCACTGGCTTATTGGTTTCTGGGTCCACCACTCTCACCTCTATTTCAGGCATGGCCTTACCCACTGTTTCCACTCTTTTTTCAATGGGGTCATCCACTCTGGTCTGGGTCATTACGGGTGAAGCCTCAGTTAAACCATAACAGATGGTAATCTCCTTCATATTCATCTTTTCCATAACCTGACGCATTACTTTAATGGGACAAGGAGACCCAGCCATAATCCCGGTTCTTAAAGAACTAAAGTCAAACTTGGAAAAACTTCTATGCTCCAAAACAGCAATAAACATGGTGGGAACGCCATAAAGGGCTGTGCATTTTTCTGCTTCAATAGAGGCCATCACCAGGTAAGGATTAAAAGTTTCCAGGATAACCAGAGTAGAACCATGAGAGCAAGCAGCTAGTACTCCCAAAACACAACCAAAACAGTGAAACAAAGGAACAGGTAAACAAATCTTGTCCTCTGGCCCCAGCCTTTGGTTTTCTCCTATCCAGTAGCCATTATTCACAATATTATAGTGAGTAAGCATAACTCCCTTGGGAAAACCTGTGGTCCCTGAAGTATACTGCATATTTACCACATCGTGAGGAGAAAGGCTTTTTTGCCTGGCTTTATAATCTGCCTCACTAATGAGCCTACCCATGGACAGCACTTCGGGTAATGTGTACATGCCTCGATGCTTTTCCTGGCCTAAAAAGAAGACGCGTTTTAAATGAGGAAAATCCTTGCTCTTTAAAAATCCCCTCTCCTGGGTTTTAAGTTCTGGGACCAAATCATAAATAGTCTGCACATAGTCTGTATCTCTAAACCCATCAATTAAAAAGATGTTTTCTGCTTCAGATTGCCTAAGTAAATAGGCTAATTCATCTCTCTTGTAATAGGTATTTACAGTTAGCAAAATAGCTCCAATCTTAGCTGTAGCAAATTGTAAAGCCACCCAATAAGGCACATTGGTAGCCCAAATAGCCACCTTTTCTCCCTTTTGCACTCCCAGGGCCATCAATCCCTTGGCTAAATTATCTACCAGTTCAGAAAACTCCCTATAAGTAAGCCTAAAATCTCTATCTACATAAACCACAAAGTCATTATCTGGATATTTTTCTGTAGTCTCATCCAAAAGCTGACCAATGGTAATCTCACGCAAAGGTTTATCCCACATTTAGTAAAAATCCTCCTTTAATTTTCTGGAAAATAAAGAACTGCATAAATGGATGCTGGCTTATCTCCTTTACAAGACAAATAATGAGGAACTATAGAGTTATAATAAACACTATCACCTTCCTTTAAAATATAGGTCTCCTGGCCATAAATAAGCTCTATTTCTCCAGAATGAACTACAATAAATTCTTCTCCTTCATGGGAAGAAAGCTTTTTCTCAGTAGAAGATTCAGGCAATATTTCCACAAAAAAAGGTTCCATATGCCTGTCGCTTTTTCCCTTACCCAAAGAGTAAAAACGCAGACTGGTTGGCTTATTCTTACCCTTTAAAATGGTAAGCTCTTCACTTCTTTCTTCCAGCCTTATAATCAAAGGATCCTGACTTATAGTATCATCTAAAAAAGTACCCAATCTGGTACCCAAGGCTCTGGCAATCTTTAGCAAAGGACCTAGAGAAGGATATATATTCTCTTCTTCTACAGCTCTTAAAAAATCTTCATCCAGTCCAGTTCTGGTTGAGAGTTCTGCAAGGGTTATATCTTCCATCTCTCTAAACTTCTTAATACGCTGTCCAATTTTTTCCTTTGTCATTACACTGCCTCCTCTCTATCTTTTAACTTTTTGTAATAAACAAATTTACTGTTTTTATATTCTCCAGAATATGCAAAATAGTTATTTTCTTCTTTTTCTTTTCTCCACTCCACACCTTTACTTTTAAGCTCTTCAAATACACTCTCATCACTAACAATAAAACCAGCTTGTGGAGCAAAAAACTTAAAAGCTGGAAAAACTAGTTCTGCTTTTAACTCATATCTACCAGTAAGGTCATTAAAAAATAATTTTTTACTTAAGTTAAGTTCTTCTTCTACTCCCATAATATCTCTAATAGATGCTAATTTTTCATCCAAACTTTTTTCCAGATTTATTATTTCCATTATTCTTTCTTCATAGGCATAATATAAAATTAGCAACATATGATACTTACGATTTTCTTCTAGCGATTTTGTATTTTCCTTGGACTTATCTCTGGCCAGGAGCTCACTTTTTATACTTAGCACTCCTTCAGGCTCCAGGGGGCTGTTTTGTTGTAATAAGTAAGCTTTCATATCTTTTATATCTTTAAACTGTGCACCAAATTCCAAACAAAAATTCAAATAAGCTCTGGCCTCCTTAGGGGAAAAATAAAGATTAGAGGGAGTAAAAACCTGCGTCTTTGGTTCTAAAAAACCAATATTTAAAATCTTCCCCCTTTCCCTTAATTGAGGGTCAATATACTCTTCATGCAAATAAGGAAAAAACAACCACTTATCCATACCAACTCCTTCTAGCCTTCTTCAGCCAGGGTATAATGCTTACACTTTCCCTTACATTTAGGTAATTCATATAAACAGGTATAACCATACAAATAACGACAAAAATTTTCCTCTCCTTCTACAAAGTGAGGACATTTTTTGATTTCTTCATAACGGGTATTGCTTTTTTTGGTCCAAATCTTTTCGACCTTTTCTAGCTCCAAGCCAAAAACTTCAGCCTTATCCAAAAGCTGGTCATATTCTTCTTCCCATTTCAACAAGATAGTACATTGAAAGGACTGATTGTATCCTGGATTTAAGACTTCTGGGTAGATACAGAAACCAAGCCGATAAAAGACACAATTTTTTGCCGGAAGGTAGTGAATTTTAACCATAAAAATTTAATAAATTCCCACTTAGGAGCTATTTTTAGCTACAATTTTTCTTATATACCCAGAATCTTCCTATTTGCCAAGAATTATCTTTTAGCTCTTTGCCCAGGCAAAGCTTAGCTGAAAAAAATTCATCTATTTGACAAAAACACGGGCCTGGTTTATGAAGGTCTGTCTCACACTTTCACCAAAAACTCAACTAAAAGGGGTAGAAAGGAGCATGGCATATCTGGAAATACGTAATGTAAACAAATGGTTTGGCAACTTTCATGTTCTCAAAAACATCAATGAAACAGTGGAAAAAGGTGAAGTTTTGGTTATTTGTGGACCTAGTGGTTCAGGGAAAAGCACCTTGATTCGCTGTGTTAACAGGTTGGAGGAAATTGATAAGGGAGAAATCCTTTTTGAAGGAAAAAGCATTCATGACCCTTCTGTGGATATAAACAACTTACGGGCTGAAATAGGAATAGTTTTTCAGCAATTTAACCTTTACCCACATTTAACAGTATTAAAAAACATTACCCTGGCTCCCATTAAGGTAAGAAAAATGCCTAAAGACCAGGCTGAAAGCATTGCCTTAGAGCTTCTGGAAAGGGTAGGTATTAAAGACCAGGCCCATAAATATCCAGCAGAACTTTCTGGCGGTCAACAGCAAAGGGTAGCCATTGCCAGAGCTTTGGCCATGAAGCCTAAAGTAATGCTCTTTGATGAACCCACTTCAGCTCTAGATCCAGAAATGATTAATGAAGTTTTAAATGTTATGAAAGACCTGGCTAGAGATGGAATGACCATGCTCTGTGTTACCCATGAAATGGGCTTTGCCAGAGAAGTGGCTGACAGGGTAATTTTCATGGATCAAGGAGAAATTTTGGAAAGAGGTACTCCAGAACATTTCTTTACCAATCCCACTCATGAACGTACAAAGGCCTTTTTAAAGGAAATATTATAAATAAAAAAGGAGGAGGTTTTTTATGAAGAGATTTTTAACCGGCCTAATGTTTGTTTTGGCCACAGTAATGCTTTTGTCCAGCCTGGCTTTCGCGGGAAAACTGGAAGAAATCAAAGCTAGAGGCAAACTCATTGCTGGCGTAAAGGACGCTGTTGTACCCTTTGGTTTCGTGGATGAAAACACCAATCAACTGGTGGGTTTTGATGTGGATATCTGTAGGTATATTGCCAATAAGTTAGGAGTGGAACTGGAATTAAAGCCTGTAACCTCTGCTACTCGTATTCCCATGCTTACCCAAGGCTCTGTAGATCTAGTTGCAGCTACCATGACCCACAAGTTCTCCAGAGATGACACCATTGATTTTTCCATTACCTATTTTATGGATGGCCAAAAAATCCTGGTAAAGAAAAATTCTGGGATCAAGTCTGTAGCTGATCTGGCTGGGAAAAAAGTAGGTACAGCCAAAGGTTCTACCTCTGAAAAAAACATCAAGGAAGCTCAGCCCAAGTGTATTGTGCTTTCCTTTGAAGGTTATCCTCAGGCTTTCTTGGCCCTTCAACAGGGCAAAGTGGCTGCTGTAACCACAGATTCCACTATCTTGCTTGGTTTAAAAAACAGTGCTCCCAATCCTGATGACTATGCCATTGTAGGCGATTACATTTCTTCCGAACCATATGGCATTGGTCTTCCTGAGAATGACTCTGATTTTAGAGACTTTGTAAACAGAGCTCTGGTTGATATGTGGAACAGTGGCGAATACCAAAAAATATACAACAAATGGTTTGGTCCTCAAACTAAATACTATCTTCCTCTAACCTGGAAGATGGAAGTTTGGCCTTATTAAAAGCTAACTATACAGGGAGTTTGGGTAAATCCCAAACTCCTTTTTTCTAAAAAATCCTGTAAAGAGGTGCGAACTTGAACTATCAGTTTGATTGGAAGTTGGTTTTAACAGGTGAATATGGTCAGTGGTTGATAGATGGTCTTATTGTAACCTTAAAAATCTCGGCAGTATCTATATTCTTTTCCTTAATCGTAGGGACCATCATTGCTGTGTTTAGACTCTCCAAAGTAAAACCCTTAGAATGGTTTAGTCTTGCTTACACTGAATTTTTCAGAAATACTCCCTTATTGGTCCAAATATTTTTCTGGTATTTTGGCTCAGATGCTGTTTTACCCAAAGCTGTAAATGAATGGCTATACCAGCAAGACTTTGAATTTGCTGCTGGAGTAATTGCCCTTACAGTGTATACCTCTGCCTTTATTGCAGAGGAAATTCGTTCTGGAATTAATTCTATCCCCAAAAATCAATTAGAAGCTTCCAGGGCTTGTGGGCTTAGTTTTATTCAAGCTATGTCTTATGTAATTTTACCTCAAGCCTTTAGAATAATCATTCCCCCTCTAATCTCACAATTCTTAAATTTGACTAAAAACTCTTCTCTAGTCATGACCATTGGTGTAATGGAACTTACTTACATGGCTAGACAGATAGAGTCTTATACATTTCATGGATTTGAAGCCTTTACTGCAGCTACTGTAATCTATATTGCCATTTCTTTAACTATTTCTCTATTGGTCAATTTATATAACAAATACTTTTTACGTAACTTAAAATACTAGATTCAAGAGAGGTAGACAGTGCACTGGGAAGTTGTATGGAATAACATGGATTACTTTTTAATAGGAGCCTACCCAGAAGGACCTCTGGGTGGTCTGGCGATGGGAATTTTACTGGCCATTGGTGGTATTTTTGGTGCTTTTTGGCTGGGACTTTTCTTTGGACTAATGCGCATCTCTTCTAAACCCTGGCTCAAATATCCAGCCATGGTTTATATTGAAATAGTTAGAGGAACCCCTCTTTTAATGGTCATCTTCTGGTTTTACTTCTTAGCGCCCATCCTCCTGGGACACACCTTGCCTGAGGCCACAAGTGCGCTCATCAGTTTTATTGTTTTTACCAGTGCTTATATTGCGGAAATAGTAAGAGCTGGTATTTTAGCCTTACCCAAAGGACAAATGGAAGCTGCAAGAGGTACAGGGCTTAACCATTTTCAGGCCATGCGTTATATTATTTTACCTCAGGCCTTAAGAAATATGATTCCTTCTTTTGTCAACCAATTCGTAAGCCTTACCAAAGACACCTCTTTGGCTTATATTATTGGGGTAAATGAATTAACCAGGGCTGCAACCCAGGTAAACAACAGGACCCTGATTGCACCTACAGAAATTTTTCTAACCATTGCTGTGCTTTACTTTATTGTCTGTTATGTTCTAACCTCTTTTAGCAGACGTCTAGAAAAACACTTAGCCAGATACCAGGCCCGTGGAAGATAAATTTTTAGGACTTATCCTCTCCTTTCCCAAGTCCCTATTAGAGCCTTTAGAGGGACTTCTTTATCTACTGGTTCCATGGGGATGGGAAGAGCTGGAGTCCACTTCTCTGGAAGAGCAAAAAATTCAGATTTTTTTCACCACTCCCCAGGAATTGGAAGAAACAGTCTCTTTTCTTAAAAGCAAATTCCCTCAAATAAAAACTGAAACCTTTTTACTTCCCAAACAGGATTGGTTAGAAAACTGGAAAAAATTTTTTACTCCCATTCAAATAGAAAATACCTTTGAAATTCTACCTGCCTGGGAAAAATCAAAAAGCAATCTTTTGCCTCTTTTTATATATCCAGAAATGGCCTTTGGTACAGGACATCACCCCACTACCTATCTTTGTCTAAAGGTCATAGCTCAATTACATCAAAATAAACTATTAACTTCCAAAGACACCTTTTTAGATGTAGGAACTGGCTCTGGGATTTTGGGTATAGCCTGTGCTAAATTGGGCCTTACCGGAATAGGCCTGGATATAGACCCTCATGCCATTAACAATGCCAGACACAATGTAAAATTAAACCAAGTGCAAGATTCCTTTTCTCTAGAGCTGGGCTCTTTAAAAAAATTAAATATTTCTCAAAAATTTTCTTTAATTTTAGCCAATATCCTAGCTACTCCTCTAATCAAAATGAGAGAAGAAATACTTAAACACCTTCAAGCACAAGGCAAATTGATTCTTTCTGGAATATTAAAAGAACAAGCATCCAGGGTAAAAGAAGCTTACTTACAATCAGGACTTAAACTAACAAAAGAGTTTAATTCTAAGGAATGGGTAGCCTTGCTCTTTTCCTATGACTAAACAAGAAAAACTTCTTCAAATCTATTCCACCCTCTACTCTGCTCTGGGACCAAGTTATTGGTGGCCTGGAAACAGTGCCTTTGAAATTGCTCTTGGAGCCATTCTGACCCAAAATACCAACTGGAACAATGTGGAAAAGGCCATTCTCAACCTTAAAAAGGAAAATCTTTTAGATGAAAAAAAACTTTTTCTTCTTTCAGAAGAAAAATTGGCCAACTTAATTAGACCAGCTGGGTTTTACCGCCTAAAAACCAAAAGGATCAAAAACTTCCTACACTTCTTAAACCAAGAAGCCAACTTAAACCTAGTGGCTTTAAAGAAAAAAGACCTTGCTGAACTAAGACCAAAACTTTTATCCATCAAAGGTATTGGGCCTGAAACTGCAGATAGTATCCTGCTCTATGCCTTGGAAAAACCTATCTTTGTAGTGGATGCTTATACTAAAAGACTTTTAAATAGACACGGACTGGTCCCAGAAGAAACTTCTTATGAAGAAGTACAGGACTTATTCATGAATAACCTTGAGCCAAATGTAGAACTATACAACGAATATCATGCTCTTATTGTTAGAGCAGTAAAAAAATGGTGCCATAAAAAAAATCCTAAGTGCGACCAATGTCCTTTAAAAAATATCTTCTAATCTTATCATACTTATCCCTAGCAATCTTTTTAACCTTTTCTCTTGGCTTTGGCTCTATAAGTGAAATAAAACAAAAGATAGAAAATTATAAAAAGAAAATAAGAGAAGAAAAAAAAATATTAAACTTATTAAGTGAAGAAGAAAGAAAATCTGTACTAGAAATAAGCAATATAGATAATCAAATTATAGAAATAGAAAAAAAATTAGAACAAGAAGAGGAAGTACTAGAAGATATAAAAGACAAAGAAAAAAAATTAATAAGTGATTATAAAATAATATCTGACAAAAAAGAAAATGTTAAGAAAGAATTAGAAAATATTCTAAATAATTTTTGGCCTATATATTTAAAACAAAAAGATAGTAGCATATTGGATTATAAAAATGAAGAAGAATACAAATTAAAGAGTAAATGGCTAAAAATAATTTTAAATAAAATAAATGAAAAATATAAAACTTTTTCCTATTATAGTGAACAATTAACCTTAAAATTAATCGAAATTCAAAACACCATTTCTCAAAAAGAAAAACAACTTGCTCGTATTAATCAAGAAAAAGATTCTCTTCTAGCCAAAAAATTAGAATTTTTAAAAAAAATAGAAGAAACTCGTTTAGTCAAACTCAAACAAGAAGAACATATTCAAGAAATTTTATCAGTTGTAGAAGAACTCAACTATAAATTCCTTATTCTCACCAGCAGAGATTTTGCTAAAACCAAAGGAAATCTTATCTGGCCAGCTCACGGAAAAGTAAAAATAGATTTTAATTTGAAAAGTAATCCCCCCCAACGAGGAATAGGAATAATTTTAAAAAAAGATGAACCTATACGCGCTGTGTTCTGGGGTAAAGTAGTCCATACGGATTTATTAAGAGGGTTCGGCAGAGTTGTCATAATTTCCCATGGGAATGGTTATTATACCCTTTACAGTTTTTTATCCCAGAGCCTGGTTAGGTTGGGACAGGAAGTAGAGCAAGGAGAAATAATTGGACTTTGTGGTTTTTATCCCCAAATAAAAAATTATGGCCTTTACTTTGAATTGCGTTTTAAACAAAAACCAGTTAATCCTTTGGAGTGGCTCAAGCATATTTTTTAGGAGGATATTCATGTCTCGTTTTATTTCATTAATGACAATAATAGGTTTGTGGATTCTTCTTCCTCAATCCCAGTTATTAGCAAAAACTTATTCTGACTATGAAGCCTTAAAACAATTTAGCCAAGTCTTAAATCTGGTGGAACAAAACTATGTAGAGCCTAAAACCCGTCAAGAACTCCTGAAAGGAGCTATCAAGGGCATGTTAGAGCAGCTAGACCCCCATTCTTCCTATATTGAAGCAGATGAACTCAAATCCATGCAAGAGGATTTTTCCGGTAAATTTAGTGGCATTGGTATTCAAATTGGCATGAAAGACAAAAGAATTGTGATTATTGCTCCCATTGAAGACACTCCAGCCTACAAAGCAGGTTTAAAAGCTGGAGATATTATTTTAGAAATAGACGGAGAATCCACTCAAGGCATAAGCCTGATGGATGCGGTAAAAAAAATCAGAGGTCCCAAAGGCGAACCAGTTACTCTTACCATTTTACATAAGGACGCAGAAAAACCAGAAAAAATTACCATTGTCCGAGATACTATACCCATTCATACTGTAAAAACTCTGGAATTAGAACCAGGGTATATTTATGTACGAATAACAGATTTTAAAGCTACTACTTCTAAAGAAATTTTGGACTCTTTAAAAAAATATAATAACATAAAAGGCATGATTTTAGATTTGCGCAATAATCCTGGAGGACTTTTAGATCAAGCCATTAAAGTTTCTGATATTTTCCTATCTAAAGGTCTTATAGTTTATACTCAAGGAAGACATCAAGACCAAAAAACAGAGTTTTTTGCCCATAAAGACCCTACAGATGTGACTGCTCCCTTGGTAGTGCTGGTCAATGCTGGTTCTGCTTCTGCCTCTGAAATCGTAGCTGGCGCTCTTAAAGACCAAAAAAGGGCTTTACTCCTTGGTGAAAAGACTTTTGGCAAGGGCTCGGTGCAAACAATTATTCCCCTTTCTGACGGCTCAGCCATAAAACTAACCATCGCCCTGTATTACACGCCTTCTGGAGTCTCCATTCAAGCCGATGGTATTGAGCCAGATTTAGAGATACCCTATCAGGAATTAAGCCCAGAAGAAAAAATGCTTAGGGAAAAGGACCTTAGCCAGCATCTAAAAAACCCAACTCACCCAGAAGAAAATTCAAAAAAGAAAGTTAATGGGGAAGCCCAAAAAATGCTCTCCAAAGACAATCAACTAAAAATCGCCTTAGAAGTGGTTAAAAAACTTCCTTTGTTAAAAAAAATAAGCTTCTCTGAATAAAGCAGAGGGATAATTCCCTCTGCTTTTTTTATCCTCATGGCCAAGAGAAAGAAAACTCGCAAAAAAAACCAAAGAAAAAAATATTCTTTTAGCTTGATTCTACTCTCTCTCCTTCTATTTGTATTAGCTATATCTCTATATAAAGCATATCAATACCTAGACCTTCCTCCTAAAAAATATAGTTTTTCCCAAAAACAAAAAATAAATACTACTTCCACTAACATAAAAAACACTCCTCAAAATAATCATCTGGAATATGAAGAAGAAGTAAAAAATGATTTTATTTTAAAATTAAAAGAAGTAGATTTAATTATTATACAGAGCTTGTATACAAATCATGGACAAAAAGTAAAAATAACCAGTCATAATTATAAAGATAGATATCTGGATAATATATCTTTTAAACTACAAGAACTTTCTCTTTATGTTTCAAATCCTGCAAAATTTATATCTAATCTTAAAAAAAACATCAAAAACCTAACTCCTTTTGCTAGTATAAGAAAAGTTGGATCTCAGACTTATTATCTTACAATTGATAATATTTTAACTCATATTATTTATTTAGAAGAATACCTACCAAAAACAATTACACAGGGTAAATTAGTTATTGTTATCGACGATATGGGTAGAAGTGTGCCTTTAGCCAATAAACTACTGTCTTTACCTCTTAAGCTTACCTTTTCCTTTTTACCTTATGCTCCTCATAGTAGAGAAATAGCCACTAAAACCCATTTAAAAAACCAGGGAGTGATGCTCCATCTACCCATGGAGCCCAAAAGCTACCCCCAAAAGGCCAACCCTGGTCCAGGTGCACTCTTTACCTTTATGGACTTAATGGACATTGAACAAACTTGCTTACAAGATTTAGCAAAAGTGCCCTATGTGAAAGGAGTAAACAACCACATGGGATCAAGTTTTACGGAATATAAACCTGGAATGAAAAAGGTATTTTCCATCCTTAAAAGGAAAAATCTATTTTTCTTAGATAGCCTTACCACGCCTAAAAGCGTTACAACACTTCTAGCCCAACAAATGGGAATAAAACTACTCAAAAGGGATATTTTTCTGGATAATGTTCAGGATGAAAAAAGTATTCTTTTCCAGTTGAAAAAAGCTGAGGCTCTGGCTTTAAAAAAAGGAACAGCTATTGCCATTGGCCATCCTTATGAAGAAACCTTTAAAGCCCTGCAAAAATGGTCTCAAGAAAAATCTCCCCAGGTTAAAACAATCCTGGTAGAAGAGCTACTTTAGACTCTTTTTTATCCTTGCCTATTTAAAGTTTAAACTGTAGAAGAAGAAAAATTTTTAGGGAGGTTAACTTAGAATGGTTGAAAGGACTTTATCCATTATCAAACCTGATGCTACTGCCCGCAACCTTACAGGTGAAATTCTCAAAATGATTGAAGAAGCAGGTCTAAAAATAGTAGCTTTAAAAAAAATCAAATTAACCAAAGAGCAAGCTGAAGGATTTTATCAAGTGCACAAGGACAAACCCTTTTTTGACAGTTTGACTGATTTTATGACCTCTGGCCCTGTGGTTGTCTCTGTCTTAGAAGGTGAAAACGCCATTGAAAAGTACAGAAAGCTCATGGGAGCAACCAACCCTGCCAAGGCAGAAGAAGGCACTATCCGCAAAAAATTCGCCCTGGATATTGAAAAAAATTCTGTGCACGGCTCTGATTCCAAGGAAAATGCTGAAATAGAAATAAACTATTTTTTCAATAAGTTAGAAATAGTAGGTTAGACAATGAAAACCAAAATAGGTTTTATTGGTGCTGGAAATATGGGAGGAGCCCTAATTAAAGGGCTCTCTGCCCAAAAACAATTTATCCTCAATGTTTATGAGCTGGATAGTCAAAAAATTGAAAACTTAAGCCAAGAAGCAGATTTTCTTATTGCTGAAAGCGTTCAAGAACTCAGTAAAAATTCAGATTACATTATCCTGGCTGTAAAGCCTCAACACATCAGTTCAGTTATAAATCAAATACTTCCTCAACTGGGAAGTAGAAAATGCCTTATATCCATTGCTGCTGGAATAAAGTTAGAATCTCTAGCCCAGTTTAGTCAAAACCTCTGTCCTCTGGTAAGGGTTATGCCCAATACTCCAGCCCTTATAGGCAAAGGAGTTTTTGCCCTCTGCTTTGACCATCCAGAGCTCACTTCTGAACAAAAAGAAACTGTTCTCTCTATCTTTTCTTCCCTGGGCAAAACCTATGTGCTGGAAGAAAAGTTATTTGATGGCTTTACAGCTATGATTGGTTCTGGCCCAGCCTTTGTTTTTCTCATCCTGGAAAGCTTTGTCCAGGCAGGGATTACCCTTGGGTTTACTGCCAGGCAAAGTAAAGAAATGGCCTTAGCCCTCTTTGAAGGGTCTGTAGAGTTAGCCCAAAAAGAAACTCTTACCTTAAGTGAACTCAAAGAAATGGTTTCTTCTCCAGCAGGGACTACTATTTATGGACTAAACAAAATGGAGGAAAAAGGCCTGCGCACTGCCATCTTAGAAGGCATTTTAGCCAGTTTTAAGCGTAGTAAAGAGCTTTAAAAAACTACAGACAGGGCCAGATAATTACTCATAGTTAAAGTGGAATAAAAAACCATTCCAGAAAATAACGCCACTACCAACCACCACTTTAAATAAGTTCTAAACATCTTTATAACCTCCTGTTTAATTAAAACTTTCTTTGCTTATTCACCCTCTTTGTTACCTTTTTTTGACAAAAATGTTTTTTTCAAAAAAACCTAAAGTTTTAAAAAAAGCTGTCGATAGAAAGGTAGAAGAGGAGAAATATGACCATAAATCCTTACAATAAAAATCTGATTAAGATTTATGTCAAAGAGCTAAATCAGGGCAGGAGGATTGCACGCCTAAAGCGTATTCTCAGGCAAATGGGAGAAGATACCATATCTATCTCGCCAGAAGCCAAACGTCGACAAATGGTGGAAAAAATCTCCAGAGAAATTATTGAAAATCTTTTAACTTCAGAAAGCGAAAATCCTATAGTTTTAGAAATAAAAGCCGATTTAGAAAAAGAAGTGGGTATGCCTTTAATTTTTAAATACCCACCACCCAATGGAGATGACTTGCACATTTTAAAAAAGACAGCTAAGGGTTTAGAAGAATTAACTCCTCAAGAGAAGGAACAAATTTTGCAGAAATTATGGCAAATTACCATCAATAAAGTAAACAAGACCATGCTCTAAACCAGGAGAAGAGGTTATGGAAATAAAAAATGTTTTAGATAAAGTAAAAGCCTTTGAGCAAGAACAAATAGAAAAACAAAAAAAATCCTCATCTCCCAAAAAGTCCAGTTCTACTGCAGATAAAGTCTCCCTTTCCCAAGAAGCAAAACTCTATGCCAAAGCCCTAAATGTAGCTCGCCAAAGCCCAGAAGAACGCAGTGAAAAAATAGCTGCCCTAAAAGAACAGATAGCCAACAACACCTACCAACCTGATGCACAAAAGATAGCTGAGAAACTGGTAAAAGAAGAATTAGATCTGTGGAGCTAAAGAAGTTTTTTTGTAAGTAAAGTCTTTTAATTTTAAATGCCTACAAAGCTTAGGGTCAGCCAAAGCAATCTGTAAACCCAGGCGAGCCTTTTTATTTATAACAATAGGACCACTAAAATTTAAAGTTGTTTCTTCTGGTTCACCAGGAGGGATATTAACTGTTACCAAAACTACTATATCTTCCCTTTTCTTTATCTTTAAAATCTTTTCTTCGATAGAATTCAAACTAAAACTAAAGTTAGTATCAAATAAAAAAGGGTCTGTTACAATTAATCCCAAACGGCTATTTTTTACATTTTGTAAAAGGAAAAAAGGTGAATCATCTTTTATTTGAAGTAAAACAAACTCTTGATAGTTTTCAAAACCAATAAGTCCTCTGGGAAAAGTAATTATTTTATCCTTTTCGAGAACTACTTTACCAACTCTAGAAGATATAATTATTTTGTTTTCCATAAATCTAAAACCTTATAAAAGTCTTCCTTGTTATTTAAAAGAGAATTTTTATTTTCTTCTTTAATTTTTAAATATATCTCTTCTCTAAAAACAGTTATTTCTTCTGGCACATCTATGCCCAACTTCACAGTTTTACCCTTACACTCTAAAACAGTGACTTTTATCTTATCTCCAATAAAAAAACTTTCACTTTTTTTTCTAGATAATATTAACATAACAATTAAATATAATTAAGAAGATTAATTCTCATTATCATGGCAGAAGACTTCAAAACAGCTTGATATACTATTTGCTGATTGCTAAGCTCAGTCATGAGTTCTGCAACATCCACATCTTCTATATTACTAAGTCTCTCTTTTTCATTCAAAGAAAGACCAGAGAGAATAGTGTCCGCAACTTCCAAACGATTTTCCCTGGCTCCCACAGAAGCCAGCTGGGTAGAAATATGTTTTAAACTTGCACTTAAATTTTCCAGACTTTCCTGAATTCCATCCTGGTTATTGGTTTCTAAGAAACCAATAAATTTACCCACTGTTTCAAATAAATTTTTTCCTTCTCCATCAAACACAGCACTGCCTTCAAAAATACCTCCAAAGATATCCTTGCCTATATTATTGATTTGTACCTTTTCACTGGCTGAAATTTCCAATTCTATTTTGGCCCGAGCAGGCCTGATTAACAATTGATCACCTGCAGTTAAGTTGCTGCTAGCATTTACTTCGATTCTTCCTTCAGGTAAAAGCAAGGTGGTATTATCTGTAGTATGCCCAGTATCCCAGGAAACTCCTCCATCTGTAGAATAGGAATAAGTAACAGTGCTTCCACTAATGTCATCAATTCTAACCATTACATCTCTGGAAAACTCTCCAAATACACTGGCAGTTAAAGCAGTATTTTGGGTATAAAAATCCAGTTCAATATCTTCTTCACTATCTCCCAGATATTCTGCGCTGGGCCTTATCCATAGCCAGGTCCCAGAAGTATCATTATAATCAGTGGCAGAATTAGCTGTTACTGTATAACCAGCACTAAAATCTACTTGTACTCCAGCTACATTAAGGGTAGTATTACCCGCAGCTAAAGTTCCTGTATTCCAGGTTTCTCCACCATCAGTAGAGTATCTATAGTTTAAGGTATCTGTTCCTACTACTCCACTATCTAAAAATTGAACTAAAACAGTTTGTGAATTGCTTCCATTAATATTATTTATATAATTTTCTACATCATCATCCTGATTGGAAGTAATCCATAATACTTCTTGAAAGGCATTAGTCGTAATTTTATGCCCGGAAAAAATAGTCTTGCCTTCATATTCAGTATTGGACAAATTCAATAACTGGCTGAAAAGCTGTCTTGCTTCATAGGAAAGGGCTAATCTTTGATCTTTAGTCAAAGTACCTGTAGCAGATTGCTCTGCTATCTCTTTTAATCTTGTTAAAATGGTATTTACTTGCATCAAAGTTTCATCAGCTAGGTTTAACCATCCCTTGGCAGTATCAATATTCTTTGCATATTGCTCCAGAGCCGATATGGAATCTCGATAGTTTAAAACTCTTGTCATTCCCACAGGATCATCTGAAGGTACATTGATTTTTTTCTGAGAAGAAGCCTTTTTATTCAACTCCATTAATTTTGAAGTGGAATAATTCATCTGGTTTATAAAGTTTGTATATAAATCTCTTTGAGAAACTCGCATACCTTCCTCTCTATAAAAAAATTATTTTATACTAAGCAAAACCTGTACCATCTCATTGGCTGCTTGAATCAATTTAGCTGCAGCAGTGTAAGAGTTTTGAAATTTAATCAAATTACTCATCTCTTCATCCATATTTACGCCAGATATCTCTTCCTGTCTGCTATTTAAATCATCAGCCAATACTTTATTGTAGTTATAGTTATAATTTGTCATTTCAGTGTCAGCACCAACATTTCCAACCAAATTGTTATAATATTCCTGAATGGTCTGAGAAGTTGTTCCATCTATTGTTGTATATATTTTTACATCTTTGTTTCCAAGCTCAGCAATACTTAAAGCTATATAATTATCTCCTGTATTTACTTCTCCATCTCCATTCACATGTCCACTATTTATATAGCTAATATTGCTATGAACAAAATCATTTATTTTTAAGGAATTAGCATCCTCACCAGCAAAAAAAGAATTAAGCCCTAAGGCAGCTAAAAGGCCAGAACTATCCCCACCAAAGGCAAAAGAATAACTACCATTTCTCTGAATAAAGAGCTTGTTGTCCACAATAGAAGCTGTAACATAAGTGCCAAAAGTATTGTTTATAGCATCCCGCACATCCTCTAAACTGTGAGAACTGGGATCAAAATTTTGGATTCCAGCAGTGACTGAGTCAAAATCTAAAGGCCCATCATTTACTAAATTGCCACTACTATCATAGATAAAGAGGGAAAAATTACCTGTTTGTAATTTGCTGCCAAAGGTTAAACCAGAAGCAGCACTACCCAGGGCAACACTGGTATTGGTTACTTCATAACTTCCTTGATTATAAGTAAATTTTTCCAATCCAGCTCCCTGCGAATGGATTCTATTTACTTCCCAGGCCAGGGATTTGGCCAGGGCATCTAATTTTTCCTGATACTTGCCCACATAAGCATCTCGAAATAAAAAATAACCAGCAATACTTCCTCCAATAAGTCTACGTTCGTTTAAAGAACCATCAGGAAGCTGTTGGGGAGTAATATTCATAAAACTGGAAGCATTTTCATACCAATATAGGCCTGTTTTAGGGATAATGGTAAATTTATCTCCTGCAGACAAATTAGTAGTAGCAGCGCTTTGAGGATCACTGGCACTGCCAAACCAGATTTTTAAATCTCCATTGGGCAAAGTAATTCTATTATTGTAGGCATCTGCAGCAAAAACCAGATCATTGCCGTCTTCATCTTTCAGAAAGGTTTTTCCTCCATCAATAGACACTTTAAACTGAGCTGTACCATCTGCCGCTCCACCAGTTGTTATGACAATAGTATATTCATAATTGGAACTACCCTCATAATAAATACTATCCGTAAAGGCTGAACCACTGGTTAAAGAAGTAATAGTTTTAGCAGTTTCAAATTTAAGTTCAAAATAAGAATCTCCATCCACCAGAGTATGTCCACCTTTTGTGGTTATAATAACATTCCCCAGGCCATTATCAATATAATTAATATCTATCTTTTCTGCTAATTCTCTTACCAGGGCATCTCTTTTATCTCTTAATTCATTGGCATTATTTTTTCCTGGCTCTTCGTGAATGGTAATCTCAGTGTTTAAGCTAGCTATCTCCTTTAAAATCTCATTAACCCTATCCACATCTTGCTCAATAAAGTCATCCATCTGCAATTCAAAATTATTTAAATCTGTAGAGGTAAGGTGAAGCGCATTAATAAGATTTTGGGTATGACCCAAAAGAGCAGTACGCACGCTACTATCTTCAGGGCGCTGGCTTAATTCCTGCCAATCAGCAAAAAACTGAGCTAAAACTTGGTTTATACCACTATCTTCAGACTCTTTAAAAAGTATTTCCACATTCTTTAAGGCTTCATATAACTTGGAATACATTTCCCTTTGAGAAGCTCTGGTATTGTATTGATCCTCTACAAACTGATCAAAATGCCTGATTACTTCTTTAGCCCTAACTCCAGTGCCCAACTGCCCTGGAGCATAGTCAATGGCTAGAGCTTCTTCCAGACGTACTTCTTGTCTTCTATAGCCAGGAGTATTGGCATTGGCTATGTTATTGCCAATTACTTCTATTGCTGATTGATTGGCAAAAAGGGCCTGCCTTGCAATGTCCAGGATAGAATTTATTCCAGGCATTAAAAACTACTCCTGAGTTTTCTCACATTGTCAATTCCTTGAACCTTTCCTCCCGCATTATAAATGGCATTATCTCTATTACTATCTTTAATTTTCTTTTGTAAAAAAGTAAGTAAATCAACTGTTTGTCTGGCTAAGGCAAAAGCCAGGTCACTATTGCGCTTGCTTGCCAAATGTATTTTATGTTGCTTTTCTTCCAGACTTTTCCACAAAAAAGCCTCTTCCCCTTGAGGATAAGTGGCAAAAAAATCATTTAAACCAAGAGAATTATCTCTTTGAATCCTTTCCTTAAGAAAAAATTTTTCTTTTTCCAGTTGTTCCAATAAAAGCTGAATAGAAGCTTCCAGAGAGGAAATTTTCTCCACTTCTCTACTCTTTAAAGCGGAAAATTCTTCCTCTAGTAAATTTAGCAATAACTCCATGGCCTTGTTTAATCTTTGCAAAGTCTCTTTTAACATCTTTTTCCTCTTTTTTAATTATCTTAAGCAGTTAAAGAGTTATCTTCCTTGTTTTGCCAGGCCAGAGGATCTAAGGCCAGTTCACCTTTTCTAAGTTCAAAGTGTAGATGAGGACCAGTTGATCTGCCACTACTTCCAGATAAAGCAATTTTTTGGCCAAAACGCACAAACTGACCTTCTTCTACCAACAACTTGGAGTTATGAGCATAAAGAGAAATAAGTCCATTTTTATGCTTGAGGATAACGGTTTTGCCATAACCTGCCTTTTCTCCTGCAAAAACGACCTTTCCTGACCAGCAGGCTTTAACTTCAGTATTTTTTGGCACTGCAATATCTATCCCGCTATGCCAGGCCTTTTGACCGGTAAACGGATCAATTCGCCATCCAAAGGAAGAGCTTATTTCTCCCTTTACAGGCCAAACAAAGTTTTCCCTTGGTCTTTTATCAGGTGCAAGGCTCTGAGGAAAAGCAACAATGCCTCCCTTAGGGCTTTGCTTTTGCTCAACTATTTTCCTGGCCAATCTATCCACTTGCTCATCTATATTTTGGGCTTCTTTGTCTACTACTTCAGCAGGAGAATTTAAATGCTGTACTCGTTCCTTTAGTTGTTCAAAAATAAGCTCGCTTAAACCTATTCCTCCACTTTTGGCCATAATTTTACTCAACTCTATATCAAAAAGGCTTAAATACATATCCTCTTCTTTGCTATGTAAATAACCTTCTTTAGGTACAGTTTTGCGCATTTGTTCCCAGATTTTTTGCAAAAAAATAGCTTCAAAATCCTGGGCTACTTCTTTTAATTTTTTTAGTTCTCTTTGTTTTTGCTGCTTATGAGCAATATTTACACTCTTTTCTGTAGCCTTTTCTAAGGCTATTTTACCTAATTTAAGAAAATAATCTGTTTTCATTTTAAATTATCTCTAACTTAGCGTGTAAAGCTCCTGCAGCTTTCAGGGTCCTTAATATAGAGATTAAATCTCTAGGTGTAGCACCCATGGCATTTAAGCCTTTTACCAGTTCTTGAATAGTAGCTCCCTTTAAGAGAACAAGATTCTTTTTTTCTTCTTTTACTCCCAGTTGAGTTCTAGGCACTACAGTTGTTTCTCCCTGAGAAAAACTTTCTGGCTGAGAAACCTGGGGCAATTCCTGCACCACTATGTGTAAATTGCCATGGGAAATGGCTACTGGAGAAATGGTTACATGCTCTCCTAACACCACTGTGCCAGTTTTTTCATCCACTACAACCTTAGCTGGAGTATCTGGATTTATTTCTAAATTTTCTAAGGTAGCTAAAAAGGGTATTAAGTTGTTTTTAAACCTTTCAGGAATCTTTACTTTTACAGTGGAAATATTGGGAGCAGAAGCCAAGGGAGCATTAAAACTACTATTTATTCGGTTTAAAATTTGATTGGTGGTAGAAAAATCAAAGGTTGCTAAATTTAAGGTAATCTCTTCTTGCTTGGAAAAATCAAAGGGGATACCTCGTTCCACAATAGCACCACCAGGAATTCTAGCCACAGTGGCAATATTTTTGGCAGCAGTAGCTGCCTCTCCTCCAGCAGAAAAACCTCCCACTGCCAGGGAACCCTGAGCCAGGGCATAAATCTTGCCATCTATACCTCTTAAAGGAGTTTGCAATAACACCCCACCCAGTAAACTACTGGCATCTCCAATGGAAGAAACTGTTACGTCCAGTTTACTACCAGGTCTGGCAGAAACAGGCATTTGAGCTGTAACCATCACTGCAGCTACGTTTTTTACCTTAAGGGAGTTTCTATCCACTCTTACTCCCATATTTTCCAGCATATTGACCAGAGACTGAATGGTAAATTGGGTATTACTCTTATCTCCTGTACCAGAAAGTCCCACCACCAGACCATAACCAATAAGCTGGTTGGTGCGCACGCCTGAGACCTGGGCAATATCCTTTATCCTTACTCCCAGCACCCAGGAACTAGAAGAGAAAAGGAAAACAGAGACAAACACCAATATTCTTTGCCACATACTAAACTCCTAAAAAGGCCAGATATTATCCAACAACCTGGTCAACCAACCTGGTTTTTGCTTGTCTGCCAAAATCCCTTCACCATATATTTCGATTTTGGCATCAGCCAGATAATTGGAAGAAATGGAATTATCAGCAGCAATATCTTTTGTTCTGGCCAAACCTCGAACCACAATAATTTGGGTCTCTCCATTCACCCTGATTTCTCTAGCTCCTTCAATCTGCAACAGGCCATTGGATAAAACTTTAACCACTCTAGCAGCAATACTGGCAGTAATATCTGATTCTCGTTTGGTTTCTCCAGAACCATCAAAGGTAGAAGCTGAACTGGCTTTTACTAAAGGAGTAGAGCCCACTGCTGCTCTTGGGCCCAGGTTGGGACCAAACCCCAGAACAGAACCTACAGGAACTGCTCGCATGTTTTGTTGGCCAAAAAAATTCGTTACTCCCAGGTTTAAAGTAGACTCTTTGTCTGCTTTAGTAGAAGCTTTATTCTTAGCTGAAACAGTTTCTACAATATTGACCACCACAATATCTCCCACCTGTCTGGCCCTGCTATCAGCAAAAAGCAAATTAACTTCCCCTTCTTTAAACAAACTGCCAGGGTTTTCTTCTGGCTGAGCTACCTCTTCCTGGGGCAAGGGAGATAAGGCAGGAACAGGAGTAACCTTTTTTTGACTGGGAGCACAAGCTCCCAAGACAAAACAAAAAACTAAAATAAGAGCTAATCTTTTCATTGTCTCTTCTCCCTAAAATACTCTGATTTCTCCAGAATTAATGACCTTGCCTATTATTTTGCGTTGACTATCCATATTTTTCACCACAATCTTTTCCCCTAAAAAACCATCTTCTAAAGCTATGCCTATTCCTTTTAAAAGCACACTATTACCCTGGTAAACAATAGTTACCTTGTCTCCTTTACTTACAACTGGAATGGGCTCTAGCTTATCCAGAGTAAGTACTTCTCCCACTCCTAAACTTACTCGCAGCCGATAATTAAAATTTTTACCATTCCAGATATCTTTAGAAATATAAGCCAAGTTTTTTAATTTATAAGTAATTACAGCAGGATTCAAAGGTTCACCTCGATTCAAAGGAGCACCCAAAACCGGAACACTTTTCCACACATCAACAAAAACACTGCCACTATAACTTCCCCTTTTTTGGTTAAAAGCATCTCTTACTTCTGCTACCACTCCATTTCTACCCACCTTGGGTCGGCCGACAATTTTTATTTTTAACTGCTCTTTTTTATTTAAAAATATAGCCGAAGAAAACATGAAATCCCTGAAATTTACTTTTTCTCCTTCAGCAACAAAGATGGGTAATAACTCTTTCTGAACTAAATGAAAAATATCCTGAGGAGATAGAACCTTATCTGCTTTTTTCAAAACAAGACGAGAAGGATATATAAGCTTACTAGCAAGAGAGCCAATATGGAAAGCAAAAGCTTTATTTACTTCCTCTGTATTAAAATAATAAACCCTATTATCTTTAACTTTAAAAATAATCTTATTCTTTAATTTTAACCATAAGCTATCAAGTTTATTATTTTTATACACCAAATCCTGAAAATAAAACACTCCACTGGGAGTAGCTGCATATTCTTTAACCTTAAAAAATTCCTCTCCCTGACTATAGCTAACTAAACACAAGCAAAAAACTAAGGTAAAAAAAATCCTTCCCATTATCTCTTCATTTGGTTGGCAATCTGGAGCATCTGGTCAGCAGTAGTAATAGCCTTTGAATTTATTTCAAAAGCTCTCTGGCCAACAATCATATTGACCATTTCTTCTACCAGCTCCACATTGGACATTTCTAAAAAACCCTGGGCAATGGTGCCCACATTATTTTCTCCTGGAGTACCCTCTGTGGCTTCCCCTGAAGCCTCAGTGGGTAAAAACAAATTGCGCCCCATACTTTTTAATCCACTGGGGTTAATAAAGGTATATAAGGGAATATCTGCAGAAGCCAGTTCATTGCCTTCTTTATCCAGGGCAGCAATATGTCCGGTTTCTGTAACCACTATATTTTGAGTTTCTGCAGGCACAGTAAATTCAGGCTGTAACACATAGCCATTGGCTGTAACCACTCTACCTTCACTATCCAGCTTAAAAGCTCCAGCCCGGGTATAAGCTGGCTCACCATTTACCATTACCTGAAAAAAACCATCTCCTTCTATGGCCAAATCCAAGGGATTACCGGTATTTTGATAATCACCTTGAGAAAAGAGCTTGTGCACACTCACAGGTCTGACTCCCATTCCAATCTGCATACCCACAGGAATTCTAGAACCCTGGTTTTCCACTCCAGCAATTTTTAGATTCTGGTACATTAAATCTTCAAACTCTGCTCTACTTTTCTTAAAACCAATGGTGTTTACATTGGCTAAGTTATTGGCAGTAACATCAATATTTAGCTGCTGGGCAATCATTCCTGTGGCTGCTGTCCATAGGGATCTCATCATATTACTTTCTCCTCTTTAATAAAAACTTATCTTGTTGTTCCCACATCTCTTATGGCCTTTTGATCCTCTTCCTGAGAGATAGTCATGGCCTTTTGTAAAGATTCAAAGGTCCTTAAGGTATCTATCATGCTCACCATTTCCTCTACTACCTGTACATTGGAATCCTCTAAATAACCCTGCTTGACCAAAGCATTTTCCAGAGGGGCTTCTTGAGCTTTGTTTCCTTCAATATATAAAAGATTCTCTCCTTCTTTTTTTAAACTTCTTAAATCTGTCACGGTAACTACAGCTAAATTACCTATGATATCTCCATCCACGCTTATTTGTCCCTTTTCATTAATGACAATTTGACCGGTTTCAGGAAGTTCAATAGGTCCACCTTCTCCCAAAACAGGATATCCTTGAGCAGTAACCAGATTGCCACTTACAGGGTCTCTGGCAAAACTACCATTGCGAGTATACCTTATGCCTCCTGGAGTCTGGACTTTAAAAAAACCTTCTCCTTCAATAGCTACATCTAAAGAATTGCCAGTAAGCTTTAAAGCTCCTTGATTAAAGTCCACATAATTTCCAGTAAGACGAGTTTCTGACACGAGATTGGCCTCAGGCCAGGGCACTACTGGCTTTAAGGAAGTATTGGGGTCCACATAATCAGAGGCAAAACGGGTAAAAACATCTGCAAAAGCGGTTTTTTCCCTTTTAAAACCTACTGTGTTTACATTGGCCAAATTATTGGCAATTATATTCAAACGAAATTCCTGGCTTAAGGCTCCAAAAAGGGCAGAATACATTCCCTTCTGCATTTTTTACCTCCTTGTTGGTTCAACTAGCAAATAATAGACCAATACCTTTAAAATTAATCTTAAAAACAAAAATAAAATCCAAAAAATATACAAAAATAGGCTGTTTTTCTCTTGACAAGACCCAGACTATACTGATTATAAATAGTTGCTTCGAGCGGGTGTAACTCAGTTGGTAGAGTGCAAGCTTCCCAAGCTTGGAGTCGCGGGTTCGAATCCCGTCACCCGCTCCACTCCACCCAAAAAAGGTAAAAGATGGAGTGGACCCCTTTTCGGGTCCACTTTTTTTTTAAGGAACAAAAAAATGAATATTGAAGAAAAATTAAAAGAAATCATTCAACAACAATGCCTTATAAACCAGGTTGAATTATGGGGACTAGAGATATCTCTACCCAAAGGAAAAAAAGGTATTATTAGAGTTTATGCAGATAAAAAAGAAGGTATTAACATAGATGAACTGGCTAAACTAAGCAGAGACATTGAAGTTGTCCTGGATATAGAAGAAATGATTCCCAATTCTTATGTTTTGGAAGTATCTTCTCCAGGATTAAATAGAAAATTTTTTAAACCAGAACAACTAACTCAATATCTTGGACAAGAAATAAAAGTTAAATTAAAAACTCCATTAAATAAAAGAAAAGTAATCAAAGGCAACTTAAAGGAAGTAAAAGAAAATATTTTTACAATTGATACAGGTAAAGAAAATATAGAAATAGATTTTTTTGAAACAGAAAAGATAAATCTAGAATATAAGTTCTAGAGATAGGAGTAAAAATATGAGTACTGAATTAAAAAAAGTAATTGAACAAATATCTAAAGACAAAGGTATAGATAAAGATTTACTAATTGATACTTTAGAAGAAGCTGTAAGAGTTTCTGCTTATAAAAAATATGGTGATGATATAGACATAGAAGTTAGTTTTAATGAAGAAACCAATGAAATAGAAGTATACCAATTTAAAGTAGTTGTAGAAGAGGTCAATAATCCTCAGTTAGAGATTTCCTTAGAAGAAGCTAAAATTCATGATGGAAACATTCAAGTTGGCGACGAACTTGGTTTCAAGTTGAAAATAGAAGATCTAGGAAGAATAGCAGCTCAATCCGCAAAACAAATCATCATCCAAAAGATGAGAGATGCCGAGCAAGAAATCATTTATGAAGAATACAAAGACAGAGTTGGAGAGATTATAAATGGTATTATTCAACGCAGAGACAAACAAGGACTAATTATTAATTTAGGTCGTACAGAGGCTTTGCTTCCCAAAAATGAAATGATCCCAACAGAGCGGTACCAGCGCAACGATCGTATTCAGGCATATATCATAGAAGTAAAAAAAGAAGGAAGAGGACCTCAAATCATTGTTTCCCGTTCTCATCCTGATTATGTAAAGGCATTATTCTTCAGGGAAGTACCAGAAGTGGCAGACGGGACAGTAAAAATTATGGCTGTAGCCAGAGACCCGGGCAAGCGAGCAAAAGTAGCAGTTATGACTCAAGACTCAGATGTTGATCCAGTAGGAGCTTGCGTAGGGGTAAAGGGTTCTCGAATTCACAACATAGTTTCTGAACTAAAGGGAGAAAAAATAGATATAGTTATCTGGAGTCCTGATATTGCCACCTATGCAGCCAATGCCCTGGCTCCAGCCAGAATATCTAAAATTTTCGTGGATGAAGAAGAAAAGATTTTGGAAATTATTGTTCCAGACGATCAACTCACACCTGCTATTGGACAAAGAGGACAAAATGTAAAGCTTGCGTCTAGACTTTTAGGATGGAAAATAGATGTTTATACTGAAACCAGATATAGCCAATTAAATGAAGATAAACGCATCTTAGAACAATTAGCTAGCGTAGCAGAAGTGCCAATGCAAAACTTTTTAGATGCAGGATTTGAAAGTTTAGACGATGTGGCCAACGCTAGTGAAAAAGAACTTTTACAGATAGAAGGAATCTCCGAAGATAAAATAGCTGATATTAAAGCTGCTATAAATCTTTTAAACAGTAATAAATAAAGCAATGAAAAAAGGTCATATACCTATAAGAACTTGTATTATTTGTAAAAAAAAAGCACCTAAATTTGAGTTTATTCGTTATGTAAAAAAAAATGATTTATTAGAAATAGATGAAAAACAAATATTACCAGGTCGCGGATTTTACATTTGTAGCGAAGAATGTAAACAAAAAATAAAAAAATATAAAGGCTGGTTAAAGAAGGGTAAGGGGGTAAAAAGTAATGAGCAAAAAACGTGTTAGAGAGTTAGCTGAAGACTTAGGAGTATCTACTAAAGAAATAATTCAAGCGGCAAAAGAAATAGACTTACATATTAGAAGTCACATGACAGGTCTTACTGAAGAACAAGTACAAAAAATAAGTGAAATTATTTCTTCTCAAAAGGAAAATAAAAAAGATGTAGTAGAAAGAAAAGCTAAAGATGGAGTTATTATCAGACGTCGTAAAAAGACAAGAAGTACCAAAGAAACAACAGGAACTGCTTCCAAAGAACTCAAAAAGGAAAAATCCGAACCTAAACCCAAAACCCCCACAGCCACAATTATTTCTACTCCATCCAAGGAAAAAAAAGACCAGCCTACCAAAGAAGAAACCATTTCAACTAGTATTGAAAAGACAAAGGAAAAGGAACAAACTAAAAAAGATTTAGACGAGAAAAAAGATTCAACTAAAAAATTGGAAGAAAAATCTAAAGAAACTAAACCGGTCAAAAGAACAAGAAAAAGAAGAAAACCTTCTTTTCATAAAGAAACAATTCAGGTTAAAATTATATCTAAACCAGAAGAAAAAAAGCCAGAGCCAGAACGACCAGAACCAAGTACCGAAGCACCTCAAGAAAATACTCCAAAAGAGGAAAAAATTCAAAAAGAAGAGGCTCTAATACCTTCTGTTTATACTCCTAAAGAAACTCCTAAAATTGAATCTGAACCTACTATTATCTCCAAGACTGAAGATAAAAAGAAAAAAGGGAAAAAAGCCTTTTGGAAAGAAGAGGAAGAAAAACTTTTTGAGAGCAAAAAGAAAAAAGGTGGCAAAAAAAGTTTCAAAGAAAAAAGTGCCAAAAGAGTGGTAGACTTTGCAGATTACTATGAAGACGAAGATAAAGAAGAAATTTTAGAACCCAGAGTAGAAGAAACTCCCCAAAAGAGTAAACCTTCTCGAATTAAAAAGAAAAAAGGTAAAGAAGAAAAAAAAGTTTCAGTTTCTACTCAGCCCCTAAAAAGCACTAAACGCAAAATTAGAATTGAAGAAGGAATCAGAGTAGCTGATCTTGCTCAAAAAATGGGAGTAAAGGCCCAGGAAATTATAAAACTTCTTTTCTCTTTAGGAATTATGGCTACTATCAACCAGTCCATTGATATAGAAAGTGCTTCTTTAGTAGCTGCTGAATTTGGTTTTGAAGTGGAAAAATCCGGCTTTAGTGAAGAAGAATATCTCCAAACAGCTCAGGAAGATAAACCAGAAGACCTGAAACCCCGTCCTCCAGTGGTAACCATTATGGGACACGTAGACCATGGAAAGACCTCTCTGCTTGATGCCATTAGGTCCTCTAATATTACAGCTAAAGAAGCTGGAGGAATTACCCAGCACATTGGAGCCTATTATGTAAAAACTAGCAAAGGAGATGTAGTCTTCTTGGATACTCCAGGTCACGAAGCTTTTACTGCCATGCGAGCCAGAGGAGCTCAGGTAACCGATATTGTCATCCTGGTTGTGGCTGCTGACGATGGAGTCATGGACCAGACCAGGGAAGCTATAAACCACGCTAAAGCAGCTAATGTACCTATTGTAGTGGCTATCAATAAAATTGACAAAGAAGGGGCCAATCCTGAAAAAGTAAAACGAGAACTGGCAGAACATGGCCTTATCCCTGAAGATTGGGGAGGAGATACCATTTTTACTGAAGTGTCAGCTAAAAAGAAAATCGGCCTAGATGACCTTCTGGAAATGCTCTTATTACAGGCAGAAGTTCTGGAACTAAAAGCTAACCCCAATAAACCTGCTAGAGGTTATATCATTGAAGCCAAGCTGGATAAAGGTAAAGGACCTGTAGGTACCCTACTTATTCAAGAAGGTACTCTAAAAGAAGGTGATGCCTTTGTATGTGGGCTTCAGGCTGGTAAAGTTAGGGCTATGCTCAATGACCAGGGTAAAAAGATAAAAGAAGCTGGCCCCTCCATGCCTGTAGAAATTCAAGGTTTCGACGGCCTGCCCAACGCAGGGGATGAATTTATCGTTGTAGAAAATGAAAAGGTAGCCAGAAAAATAGCTGAAAACAGACAGATAAAACAAAGAGAAAAAGAACTGGCTAAAAAGAATAAAATTTCTCTGGAAAACTTCCTCCAGGGCAAGTTAGAAGGAGACGCCAAAACCCTCAATCTGGTAGTTAAGGCAGATGTTCAAGGTTCTCTCGAAGCTGTAAGTGAATCATTACGCAAATTGTCCACAGAAGAAGTAAAAATAGAAATTATTCACGGTGGAACAGGAGCTATCACTGAAAGTGATGTAATGCTTGCTGCTGCTTCTTCAGCCATTATTATTGGTTTCAATGTTAGACCTACAGCTAAAGTAAAACAAGTTGCTGAAAGAGAAAATGTAGAAATTCGCTTCTATGATGTTATTTATCACTTAACTAATGAAATAAAAGACGCAATGTCTGGTATGCTTGCTCCAATAGTAAAAGAACAATACCTTGGACAAGCAGAAGTATTGCAGACTTTTAACGTTCCAAAAGTTGGTAGAGTTGCTGGATGCATGGTTATAGACGGAAAACTTATGCGTAATGCAAAAATAAGACTACTTAGAGAAGGAGTTGTAATTTATACAGGTAAGCTTAGCTCTTTAAAACGTTTTAAAGACGATGTAAAAGAAGTTCAAAAAGGATATGAATGTGGAGTTGGTTTGGAAAACTACAATGATATTAAAGTTGGAGACATAATAGAAGCTTTTGAAGAAGTTGAAGAAAAAGCAACTCTAAGTTAAAATGATTGTAGGTATTTTAAAGGTAACCTTTAGACTCCATGGGATATTTTCTCTAAAAGAAAAAAGAAAAATATCCTCTAGTTTAAAACAAAAATTAAGGAACAAGTATAACATATCCATTGCAGAAGTAGAAAATCAAGACAGCACTGATTTCTTGACCATAGGTGTCTCTACTCTATCCAATGAGATGAGACAAACTGAAAGCATATTGTCTAAAGTAAAAGATTCTATCGAAGCTATGACTTCAGAAGAAATAGTAGAAATAAATACAGACTTTTTTGGATATTAAATATGGAAAAAAAATCTTATAAAAAAGAAAAATTAGCAGAAGCTATAAAAGAGAATTTATCTCTTATCTTACTAGAAGAATCCAATAATGAACTTTTTTTGGCTCTAACTATTACAGGAGTAAAATTAAGCAAAGATCTAAGAAAAGCAATTATTTTATATACTCATTTAGAAGGAAATAAAGAAAACATTCTGGTATCTCTGAATAAAGCCAAGGGATTTTTTAGAACCAACCTGGCTAAAAGACTAAAGACAAAATATATTCCAGAACTTATATTTGAATGGGATAGTTTTATGGAGCAGATGATTTATGAAGGATAAAATTAAAGAAGTTCTGCTCAAAGAAGATAATTTTTTAATCACTGCCCATCTCAATCCAGACGGAGATGCGATTGGTTCCATGTGTGCCGTGGGTTTTTTACTACAAAAATTAAATAAAAATTTTGTATTTTACAATCAATCTCCTTTTCCTCAAAAGTTTAGCTGGTTATCCCTGCCCTCTCCCTGGTCTCAGGAATTACCTTCCAATAAACCCAACTGGTTAATTATTTTAGACAGTGGAGATAGTTTACGCATAGGAGAAGACCTTCAACCCTGGTTAAAAGATCTTCCCAGCATAAACATAGACCATCACTTAAGCAATCCTCTTTTTGGAACTTTAAATTGGGTCAATCCTCAAGCTTCTTCTGTAGGGGAAATGATAGCTGAACTCTGTGCGGACTTGAATATAAAACTTGAGGACAAGCTAGCAGAAGCTCTTTATTTAGCCATCTTAAGTGATACTGGTTCGTTTTCTTATGGCAACACTACTTCCAGGGCTCACTACTGGGCAGGAGAAATGATTGCCAACGGTCTGGATGTAGGTAAAATAAATGCTCTCTTGAATCAAAATCTAACTTTAAATAAATTAAAATTAATGGCCAGAGTACTGGGCTCCACTGAGTTAAAGGAAAAAGGACAAATTGCTCTAATTAAAATAACTCAAAAAATGTTTATTGAAACCAGCACTTCTATAGAAGATTGTGAAGGATTTATTAACTATATTCGTAATTTACAAGGAGTAAAAATAGCTGCAAGTTTAAGAGAAGAAAAAGACCAAACCATAAAATTTAGCCTTCGCTCCTATGGAGATATAAATGTCCAAAAAATTGCCCAGGAATTAAAAGGTGGAGGGCATAAGAATGCAGCTGGTGGCACCCTGCCCGGACCTTTAGAAAAGGCAGAAAAAATTTTATTAACTACTATAAAAAAGAATTTAACTATATGAAAAAGTTAGACGGTTTGCTGTTATTAAATAAACCCAGAGGAATAACTTCTACTGCGTGTTTGAATAAACTAAAAAGAAAGTTTAAGTTAAAAAAGATAGGTCATGGTGGGACCTTAGACCCGCTGGCGACTGGACTTTTGTTGGTATTCCTGGGTAAAGCTACTAAGCTTTCTCCCTTTTTGATGCAAAGGGAAAAGGTATACAGTGGGGTTTTAGAACTGGGTAAAACAAGTGCCAGTTATGATGCAGATTCAGAAATCATAGAAAAAAAAGACTGGTCTTACCTAAACGCAGAAGAAGTAAAAAAAGAAGTACTTAACTGGATCAACCTTGAAGAACAAGAAGTGCCACCCATTTCTGCTGCCAAACACAAAGGAAAACCTCTTTACTTTCGCGTAAGAAAAGGCGAAGATATCCCTGTAAAGAGGAAAAAAATAAAGATCTTTGAAGTAAAGGTATTAAAAACAGAGTTGCCCTTTGTCCACTTTTGGGTTCGGTGTAGTGCAGGCACCTATATCCGTTCCCTGGCCCACAGCCTGGGGAAACGATTGGGGTGCGGAGCTATACTTACAGAGCTTACCAGGGAAGAATGTACGCCCTTTAAATTGGAGCAAGCTTACTCCCTGGATCAAGTCTTAGAAGAGGGACTGGAAGGAAAAGTGCTAAGCTTTAAAGAAACCTTAGCCAACTGGCCCCAACTTACCGTTAATCCCTATTTAGAGGAAAAAATAAAAAAGGGGGCCATGCTAAGTCCTCTAGAACTTCCTCTTCAACCCAAAGAGGGTTTAAAGATTCTCATCTCTAATCAAAAAGAAGAGCCCCTGGCTCTCCTGGAATGTCGAGATGAGTTAAACCCAAGGTGGAAAATTTTAAGAGGACTCTGGAGCTAAAAAATAAAAAGGAGGTATATTGCTGTGGTAATGACACCAGAAGAAAAGGCAAAAATCATTGAAGAGTTCAAAAGGCATGATGGAGACACCGGCTCTCCAGAGGTTCAGATTGCTCTCTTAACTGCCAGAATCAAGCAACTAACAGAACACTTTAAAGTACACAAAAAAGATGTTCATTCTCGTATGGGCTTGCTAAAACTGGTAGGAAGAAGAAGAGGTCTTTTAAATTATCTCAAGAAAAAAGACATTGAACGCTACAGAGCAATTATCGAAAAATTAAACTTAAGAAAGTAAGTTTTAATTAAAGGGGCTTTTTAAGCCCCTTTAATTTCTCAATTTATTTGAAGAGAGGAACAATTATTTATGTTACAAATGAAGACAAGTGCGCCTTACGGGGAAAAAGAAATAATCTTAGAATATGGCCGATTGGCTTTACAAGCCAATGGCTCAGTTTGGGCTCAATGGGGAGAAACTGTAGTTTTAGTTACTGCTACAGCCCAACCCATTGAAATACAACCAGATTTTATGCCTCTTACGGTCAACTATCAAGAAATGTCCTATGCTGCAGGAAGAATTCCTGGGGGTTATTTCCGTAGAGAAATAGGTCGTCCCAGTGAAAGAGAGACTTTAGTCTCCAGATTAATAGATCGTCCCATAAGACCACTTTTCCCCAAAGGACTAAACTACGAAGTACAGGTCATTGCCACTGTACTCTCTGCTGATACCATCCACGACCCTGATATCCTGGCCATGACTGGAGCTTCTGCAGCTCTTACCATTTCTAATATTCCCTTTTTAGGTCCCATTGCAGGAGTAAGAGTGGGATATATAGAGGGTAATTTTATCTTAAATCCCACTACCGAACAAATCACCCAAAGTGAGTTAAACCTGGTTTTAGCCTGCACTCAAGAAGGCGTGGTAATGGTAGAAGGTGGGGCCAGGTTTGTTCCTGAAGACTTGTTAGCTGAAGCCATAGCCTGGGGACAGGAACAGGCTAAGCCTATTATCGAAGCTCAAGAAGAACTCAGGCAAAAGTGTGGACAGGAAAAATTAGTTTTTACTCTCCCAGAAATCCCTGAAGATCTTAAAGCTGAAGTTCGTAATTTAATTTATGAAGATTTAAAACACGCCTTGAGTATTGGAGAAAAATTAAAGAGAAAAACAGCTAAAAAAGAAGTGCACCAAAAGGTTCAAGAACAATTAGCTGAAAAATATAAGGAAAATCCTGAATTCTCTTCTCAGCTAAAAGAAATATTAGAAGAGCTAGAAAAAGAAATAGTCCGCCAAAAAATAGTTCAACAAAATATTCGCATAGACGGACGAGACTTAACAACAGTAAGACCTATTGAAATTGAAGTGGGTCTTTTGCCCAGAACTCACGGATCTGCTATTTTTGCCCGGGGAGAAACCAAAGTCTTAAGTATTGCCACTTTGGGAAGTTCTTCTGACGAACAAAGAGTGGAAACCCTGGCTGGAGATAGCAGCAAGCGATTCATGCTCCACTACAATTTCCCACCCTACTGTGTGGGAGAAGTAAAACCTTTGCGTGGACCTTCTAGAAGAGAAATAGGCCACGGGGCATTAGCAGAAAGAGCTCTAGAACCTGTTTTGCCTTCAGAAGAAGAGTTTCCCTTTACTTTGCGTATTGTTTCAGAAGTAATGGAAAGCAATGGTTCCTCTTCCATGGCCACTGTTTGCGGTGGTTCTTTGGCTCTCATGGATGCTGGGGTACCCATAAAGGAGCACGTGGCTGGCATTGCCATGGGCCTCATAAAAGAGAGTGATAATTATTATGTTCTAACTGATATTTTAGGAGACGAAGACCATCTGGGTGATATGGATTTTAAAGTAGCTGGTACCAAAGACGGTATTACAGCCATTCAAATGGATATAAAAATAACTGGTATCCCCAGTGAAGTCATGAAAAAAGCTCTTTTTCAAGCTAGAGAAGCTAGATTGCACATCCTGGAAAAGATGAACCAGGTGCTTTCTGCTCCTAGAACCGAAGTGTCTCCTTATGCACCTAAGGTAACCACTTTAGAAGTAGCTCCAGATAGAATTAGAGATATCATCGGTCCAATGGGTAAAACCATAAAGGCTATTACTGCCAGTACTGGTTCTACTGTGGATATAGAAGAAAGTGGCAAAATCACTATCTTTGCTCCCAATAAGGAAGCTCTGGACAAAACTGTAGAAATGATTCTCTACTTCAATCAGAAACCAGAATTGGGTAAAAACTACTCTGGATTGGTCAAAAAGATTTTGGATTTTGGCGCAGTAGTGGAGATTTTACCTGGTGTTGATGGACTTTTACACATTTCTCAACTAGCTGAACATAAGGTGAACAAGGTTGAAGATATTGTTAAAGTAGGAGATACGGTAAAGGTAAAAGTTGTAGAAATAGATGACCATGGCAAGATAAGATTAAGTAAAGTTGCTGTGCTTAGGGAAGAAAACGGGGAAGAAATAGATTTAAAAGACTATTCCCAGCCTAAGCCCAGACCAAGAAATAACTCCCGTCATCCGCACCAGCGGAAGAGATAAGAGGAGGAAGAAAATGCCCATTTTTGAATTCCAATGTGTAAAATGTGGACACATCCAAGAGTTTTTACTCAAAAATCAAAACGATACAGTGGAATTAAAATGTGAAAAGTGTGGAGGCGAAGAACTAACCAGAGTACTTAGTCAAGTCTCCTACTCTGTAACCACTTCTTCTGGCCAAAAGGCCTCGATGACCAGCAAAAATTGCGGTGGCAACAGTTGTACAACCATGAGTTTCCCTGGCCCAAGTTAATCTTGGGCCTTTTTCTATTAATCTTCTAGAGTTATATTTAGTTAAAAATTTAAAGATAGCTTGTTTTAAACAAACTATACTTTACATATAATAATCATATAGTGCTATTCAGTTTGTAGAATCTTTAGCTAGTGCTATTTTCCTAAAACATATTTAATAACCTTTTTTACTATTCTCTATCTAGTAGGATAAAGTTAATAAAAATATATAGGGAAGATCAAATGAGCAAGCCCCAAAAGGAGCAAAATGCCAGCAAAGTTCAAAAAGACTTTGCTGAGACTAAGTCCGGGCAAACAAGTTGTTGTTGCCAGACTTCATCCTGTGGTGAAACTTCTAAAGATATATCCCTATTCACGCCTGCTAAGCTGGGAGTTAAGGCCAGAGAAGGTCTGGGTAGCAAGAAGACCTTGAACATAGAACTTCTGGCTATTGACTTAAATACCTGTGAGCGCTGCGCCCCAACCAGCGCAAACTTAAAAACAGCTGTGCGTCTTCTCACTCCTGTGGCAGAAGCACTTGGAATTCAGCTAAAACTCCAGGAGATTGTGGTGCAAACTCCAGAACAAGCCAAAAAACTGGCTTTACTTTCTTCTCCCACCATAAGGATAAATGGTCAGGATATTGCCCAGGATATTCGAGAATCTGAATGCAAATCATGCGCAGAGCTGACCCAAAACAAAACTCCAATTAACTGTCGTGAGTGGCATTATCAAGGAAGAGTTTATTTTGCCGCTCCCCTGCCCCTGTTATTGGAAGCAATCATGAAGGCCATGCTAAACATAGACAAACCACCAGTGGTTCCTTTGCCCCTTGCAAAATTACCAGAAAATCTCCAAAAGTATTTTAAAAATAAAAAACAATCCTCCTCAAA
>LGER01000055.1 GCA_001507915.1 Desulfonauticus sp. 38_4375
CTTAACCTGTTTTCTTCTCTTAATACACATAACATGTTTCCCTTAAAAGATTCCATACCCCACAGAACCACTCCTTTTGTGAATTATTTCCTCATTATCTTAAATGTGCTTATCTTTTTCTATGAAGCCTCTCTTCCGCCCTTAGTTCTGGAACACCTTTTCTTTGAGTATGGCCTGGTGCCTGCCAGATATACCTATCCCTTTTGGGCGGTTTATATGGGTTTATCGCCGCACAATTATCTACCCTTTCTAACCAACATGTTTCTCCATGGAAGCTGGTTGCACCTTATTTTCAACATGTGGGCCCTTTATATTTTTGGCGATAATGTGGAAGATAGAATGGGACATCTAAGATACCTTATTTTTTATCTTCTGTGCGGCCTGGGAGCCAATTTATGTCACTTTTATCTCAATTACAATTCCACCATACCTACAGTAGGAGCCTCTGGAGCCATTGCAGGAATTATGGGAGCTTATTTAGTTCTTTTTCCCCATTCCAGGATAATAACTCTTATTCCTCTCTTTTTCATTCCTTATTTTATTGAAATACCTGCTATTTTCTATCTAACTGGCTGGTTTATTTCCCAGCTATTTTCTGGAGTGTTTTCCCTTACTTCTGAACAATTTAGTTCTAATATAGCCTTTTTTGCCCATATTGGAGGTTTTGTGGTGGGAATCTTACTTCTGCCACTATTTAAGAATAAAAACTATCGTCCCTGGTATGCAGATGAATATTATTTTAGCAATTTTTTTAAGGAGTAAACTATGGGATACCTGGATTTAATCTGGCTACTTTTTATCCTTTCTGCCTTGCAACCTGTTTTAAAGCAAAAAATGTTAGAATCAGCCAGACAAAAGTTAATTGCCAGGATAGAAAAAAAGAGAAATTCTCGGCTTATTTTATTGATACATCGCCAGGAAACCATGAGTTTTTTAGGATTTCCTGTATTTCGTTATATTGACATTCATGACTCAGAAGAAGTCTTAAGGGCTATTCACCTAACTGACCCAGAAATTCCCTTGGATATAGTTTTACATACCCCAGGAGGATTGGTGCTGGCTTCCCTGCAAATTGCCAGGGCTTTAAAAAAACACAAAGGCAAAGTTACTGTGTTTGTGCCTCATTATGCCATGAGCGGAGGTACTCTCATTGCCCTGGCCGCAGATGAAATAGTCATGACCGAATCCTCTGTCCTGGGACCAATTGACCCCCAGCTAGGAGAATACCCGGCAGCTTCTCTTTTAAGGACTATTGCCCAGAAACCCATTGACAAGTTGGAAGATAAAACCCTTATTCTGGGAGATATGGCCAAAATGGCTATCAAACAGGTAGAAGAAGCTGCTTATGAACTGCTCCAGGGCAATTATGAGGAAGAAAAGGCCAGGGAACTAGCTAAAATACTTTCTGAAGGAAGGTGGACCCATGATTATCCTCTGACCTTTTCTAAAGCCAGTAAGCTGGGACTAAAGGTAAGTAAAGAAATGCCAGCAGAGATTTTACAACTTCTAAGCCTATACCCTCAACCAGTAAGAAAAACCCCCTCAGTAGAGTACTTGCCTATTCCCAGGAAAAACACTTCTAAATGAAGCTGGTCTTTTTAAAGCCTCCCATTGAAGACTTTTACCAGACCAAAATCAGGCTTCAACCCCTGGGGTTGGCCTATCTTAAGGCCATAGTAAAAAAATATTTTCCTCAAATAAAAACCAAAATCTTGGACTTTCAGCAGGGCTACCCGGCCAAAACCATACCCTATCCAAAGGAAGTGGCCTATTTAAAGAACTACTACTTTCCCACCGATAAAAGTCCCTTTTCTACTTTTCATCACTACTATCACTTTGGAGCAGATTATGAAGAAATAGTAAGCAAGGTAAAGGAAGAAAGGCCAGATTTAGTTTTAGTTTCTATTTTATTTTCTCCTTACTATAGAGAAGCTTTGCTCTGTGCCCAAAAAATAAAAGAAATTTTAAAAGTGCCCATTTTAGCTGGAGGCACTCATGTTTCTTGTGCTCCTTTAAGTGTTTTAAAAGAAGAATATATTGACTTTGTCATTTATGGAGAAGGGGAAAAGCCTTTAACCAGGTTTTTAGAAGCTTATCTTGGAGATAAAAATTTTACCCAGGTCCCCAACCTGGGTTTTAAAGAACAAGGCAAACCCATTCTAAACCCACCTGAACCCAACTTTCCCCTTCAAGACCTGCCCTGGCCAGATTTCAGTGATTTTTCTCCTGCCAATTACACCTTAAGGAAAAAACCTATTGCTTTTATTACCTGCAGTAGAGGCTGTGTTTATAAATGCAAATTCTGTTCAGTAAAAACCACCTTTCCCCATTACAATCTAAGACCAGTTGAAGATGTGATTGCTGAACTAAAAACAAGATACCAGCAAGGATATAGAATCTTTGATTTTGAAGACGATAATTTAAGCTTTAACGCAAAATATTTTTCCCATTTACTTTCAGCCCTAGCAAAAACCTTTTCCGGGCAGGATATAGAATGCGTAGCTATGAATGGCCTGGCCTACTTTAATTTAGACCTGAAAATGCTTTCTTTAATGCAACAAGCTAAATTTAAAGAGCTAAATCTCTCCCTGGTAACCCTAAATAAAAATCTGGCCAAAGACCTATCCAGGCCCCTGGACTTAAAAAAGCTTCAAGAAGTCATAACCACAGCATTTAAACTGGGATTTAAGCTCATTGTCTATCAAATTCTGGGTTTACCTAAGGAAAGTCTGGAATCCATAGTAAAAACCATGTCCTTTATTGCCAGAGAGCCAGTACTGCTAGGTCCTTCTCTTTACTATGCTGCACCTGGCTCTGCCCTCTTTAACCCCAGGCGTAAAGATAAAGACCATTTTTTTATGGCCAGGTCTACCTTTTTAGATACAGAAGATGCTCTTATTAGTAGAGATGAACTCTATTCTTTGTTTATCCTGGCCAGAATCATAAACTTTTTAAAAGGCTTTAAACTTGTCCAGCATATACACCTTAAGGAGCTTTTAAACTATCCAGGTCAAAATCCACGCCAGAATTTAGGCTTAACTATTTTGAGTAAATTGGAAAAAGAAAACCTTCTTTCTGGTTATGACGGCAAAAACTACTTTCCCATTCCTCATTTTTCCTCTAACCTGTGGACTTTTTTTAAAAAAGAGTCTAGTTATCTTACTACCTTAAACAACAAAAAAATTTTTTTAGGAGAAAAGAATGTATAAAAAGACTAAAGAGGGAGTAATCATAGGTAGAATAGGCTATGGAAAAGACCTATTAAGTGAATTAAATGAGATAGTTAAACAAGAAAAGATAAATTTGGGCAAAGTGGAAGCCATAGGCGCCTTACAAAAAGCCACCATAGCCTACTACCATCAAGACTCTCAAAATTATGAACTCATCACCTTTAATCAACACTTAGAAATAGTGTCTCTTATAGGCAATGTATCTTTAAAGGATAATACTCCCTTTGTGCACGCCCACATCACTCTGGGAGACAACAAGGGCAATCTTTTGGGAGGACACCTTTCCTCTGAAAGTATTGTTTTTGCCTGTGAATTTCTAATTATTCCTTTTACTGGCCCAAGTTTAGAAAGAAAACTGGACCAACAAACCGGACTTCCTCTCTGGGATATCTAATTAAAAGTGCTTTCCCAGTTGAGCAAAGGCCTTTAGGGATTCTGGGTCCAGGATTTCAATATCTTTACCTCTAGTTAAAAGCAACCCCTGTTCTTTTAAGCTTTTAAAGGCTCGAGATAAGGTTTCTGGAATAGTTCCCAAAAGATAAGCAAGCTCGCTTTTAGTGGTTTCCAGCCTCACTACTTTCTTCTGCTTATCCAGGGCCAGAGAGTAAAGATAAAGGGCTAACCTTTGAGGCACCTCTTTTAAGCTCAAATCCTCCACTTTCTGAACCAGTTCTTTCAGACGCAAACTAAAAAGCCAAATCATTTTCAGGGCCAAATCGGGCTCTGCTTGAAAAAGCTTTTTAAACTTTTCCTTGGGGATAAAGACCAGAGTACTGTCTTCCAGGCACAAACTATTGGCAGGATAATTAAAATCTCCTCCTAAAACCACTTCTGCAAAAATATCTCCCGGTCCCAATAGGTGTAAAATCTGTTCCTTTCCTTCAAAATTGTTTTTATATATTTTTACTCTTCCTGAAATAATTCCAAAAAATCCTTTTCCAGGCTCTCCCTCCCGAAAAACATGCTCACCAGAAATATAATTTTTTAAAATAGAAATTGATTTTAACTTTTCTAGAACTTCTGTATCCAAAAAAGAAAATAAAGAAATTTCCTTTAATTTAGCGATTGTATTCATTTTTTGAATTGTTGTTTACTAAAGAAAGGTAATTTATTCCCTGGAAAACATAGTTTATCCCAGATAAAAGGGTAAACAGTCCAACCAAAGCGTAAAAATAACCAAGTTCTATCTTTAAAACCCAAAAACTACTTTTTGCACCTAAAATTAAAACTACCAGTAATATTTGAAGTAAGGTATTTACTTTACTCACAAAAGAAGGGCGAATATTGTCTTTAATGGCAAAACCCAAAAAGCTCAGTAAGCCAACTCCTCCTAAAATAAGCAAATCCCTACTTACCACCAGGACAGCAAGCCAGCCTGGTACCCACCTGGCAATACCCAAACACACATAAGTGGTTATTAAAAGTACCTTATCTGCCAGAGGGTCCAGCAAGACACCCAGTTTGGATTTTTGTCTAAAAAACCTAGCAATAAATCCATCTAAGCCATCAGTAAAACCTGCTAAGAAAAATACTCCTAAAGACCAGGCATATTCTTTATCCAAAAAGAAAATCACAAACACAGGAGTAAGTAAGATTCTAAAGACAGTAAGGATATTGGGAATGGTCAGGTTTTTGTTCATTAAAAGCCTAGCAATTTATCCCTTTCTTTATTCCAGCGCACCCAGGGATTTTGTTCATCTTCTTCTAAGGCAAATTTTTTAGGAGGAGCAAAGCGTCCATCTGGATAAAGCACAAATTCATATCCTGCCCCCACAATAACTAACCACTCCTGCAAACTAACTCTTTTAGGTCCTTCTACCTTCTTGGGTCCACTTACCCTCTGAGCCATTAAGGATTTTCCAGGTTTATATTCTTCTGAAACTGGCCTATAACCCACCTGAATTTTACCATCATAGACCAAAAATCTATTATATTCAGCAGCAACTACTGCTCTATATTTGGTGCCAGCAACTCCAGCAACAGCTGTAGGGGTTTCTAATTCAAATTTATTATCCTTGGCCATGAGCTTTTTTACAGAAGCCCAGCATTCTCCTAACATCAATTGAGTTTTCATCTCCCGTTTACTATTTTTCTCATCATACAGGGCCTTAACCAGGGTCAAAGTGGTATTTTCATTAAAGCGTAAAACACTTCCATCTGGCAATACAAGCTCCAACTTGCTCTTCTCTTTTACCTTTATTTCAACAGGAGGAGTGAGAAACTGGCCTATTTGCAATTCCTTATCCTGTACAAAGGCCTTACCTTCTAAATAGTTTACTTTTACTTTACCTTCTACTTCTATTTCTGCAGCCAGGACAAAAGAAGAAAAGAAAAAAAATATTCCCCATAAAAAAATAAATTTTTTCATAATTACTCCTCCAGGTTAAAAACTATATTTTGGGGATGTAAAACTTTTTTAAGCTCTAAGGCAAGCTCTTCTTTGTTTAAGCTCCAAACTTTCCAGCTAGCTTTTATGGAAGGACCACTTAGTTCCACTGTTAGCAAATTCTTCTTCAATACAAATCTTGACCAGGTGCCCAGGTCTTTATCAAATTCCTTTAAACTATCTATGGTGACCCAGCCACTACTAACTAAAGTAAAACTTTCTACCAGTTCATTCATTACCTCTGGTAAATCAAAATAACCTGCCCAGAGTTTTATCCATAAATTTTCCAAGTCATCTGCCTGAATTTCCAATTTGTGCTCTTTTACCACTAACTCTCCAAACCACTTTTCCTGTCCCTTTAAAATAGTTACTTTTAAAGGGGCGTCCACTTTTACTTCTACCCCGGTTAAAGTTTGCAAGCGACTCAGGGTCAAAAATTCTTCTGGACTAACTCCCTTTAAGGTCAGGTCATAGGCCAGTTTTTTATTGGCAGTAAATAGAAGTCCATATTTTTTTAACTCTTGCCGTAAAAGGCTTTTATTTACTTCACAGTCCAGCTTTAACTCTAAAGTCTCTTCCTGCTCCACCCAGGAAAGCTCTCTATAACCATAAATAAACTTATCTATCCTGGGTAATAAAAACTCCCCTAAAATCTCCAGTCTCTGCTTGGATAATTTTTGGTCCAACAAGTTATTGGCTTCTTTTAAAACAGCCTGTAAAAAGGCCTGCTCGTATATTTTGGGTTTTATATCTTTCAAAGTTTCTGCACTATCTTTAGGCCAGATAACTTCTACTTCCACTCCAGCGTAAGCACTTTGCACCCCACATAAAAAAAGCAATATCACAAACAATTTAATTATTTTCAGCATATTTTCATTTCCTTCCCTCAACCTTTGTGGTCAAATCTGCAAAAAAAAGCCTTTAACTGTCAATCTCTTCTTTTAGGTTTAAGTAGTTATCTTCTAGCTTTGCCACTAATTTCTTTGATTTTTATCTTAAATACTCTGGTTTTATCCAGATAAGAAGCAATATATTTCTGGCTCTTATCCTCGTATTCTGAAGCGTATTTCTTTATTAATCCCTTTAACGCCCTTATTTTTTCTTCTGCAAAAACCTCTTCAACTTCTCCACAAACAATAACACTTTCGTATTTGGTACTAAATTTTTCTGGGATAAGACAGGTATGCCCAACTACACAAAAAGAAACAACAGGTTGAAACTGAATATTATCTATTTTTTTCCCTTCTAAAGCACAGTGAAAATAAATACTATCATCTAAAAGACAATAATTTATTGGAACTCCATAAGGCCTATTTTCTCCATCTACAGTGGAAAGAACTCCAAATTCACCCTTTTCCAAAAGAGCAAGAGCTTCGCTTTGACTAATCTGCCTATATTTTCTACGCATAGTACTTTCCTTTAAAATTAAAAAAATGCACTGGATGAATTTCATCCAGTGCATTTAAAACTCTACTCAAAACCATTTACTAGAATAATCTAAGCATATCTTTTAATTTTTTTATAGCTAAAACCGCATCTACACCAGAAATAGTTTGGTCTGGATAAAACTCTCCACTTCGAATATCTGTACTCAAAAGCCCTCTAGTGGTACAAAGCATAACTGCATTAAAGGCATAATGAGTGGTTGGAATATCAGGAATATTGCTCTCCTGACCAATAAATTCTGTGGCCAGTTTGTTATTTCCAGTGGCTCTAATTAAAATATCTTCAAAAAGTAAAGCCATTTCCACCTTAGATACTGGTTCATTGGGTCTAAAGGTGTGATCTGGATAGGGTTGCAAGCCTCTAACTCCTAAACCCACAACCATAAGAATGTCGTTTTTCAAAGGATGATCGGCAATGTCCTTGACCTTGTTCTCAGTGTAAATATCTTCAAACTTCATCTGCACGCCTTGAGGGGCTTCAAAGGTCTTTTTCTCTGCTTCTTGAGTTTTAGTATAAAAACGCTTTACATTTAACTCTTCAATCAAAAGGCCAGCCAGATCACCTCTGGTTAGTTTATCCACCAGCACAATTTCCTTGCCCAGCTGACTCTCAGGGGCTGCTCTATTGGCCTTTTGAGCTAACTGCCAGCACAAATCAGCCCTTTCTTCCCAATCCTTATCTCCCAGGGACTTTACCCTGGCATACATTTCTTCTGCCTTATAAAAATCTAAACCATAAAGATAAGCTTCTCCTAAGTAAAAATAAAGCTCAGGAGAATTGGGTTTAATTACATTGCCCCTGCTAAAGGCTTCCTTGGCTTTGGTTATAAGCTGATAGTCAGAAAGTTTTTTCTGTTTTTTCAAAGCAATATAAGCCCTTATCTCAGAGACAAGGGTCCAGATTTTTTCTTCCTTACCTTTAGCCTTTTGTTGGCCTTTGGTTATAAGTTTTAAACCATCCCTATCCCCTTTTATAACCTGAATAAGTCCCTTTCCAGCCAGAGCAGGCCCATAGTCTGGATCCAGACTCAAGGCCTGTTCAAACTCCTCTTCAGCCAGGTCCAGCTTATCTTCATCTAAATAGGCCACTCCCTGCTTATAGTGATGCAGTGGATTATCCATCATTCCCTGGGGAGCCCTTCCTTTGGGTGTACAACTGGCCACCAGTAAAAAGAGTACCACCAAGACAAAACTCAATCTTTTATATACTTTCATCCTTCTATCTCCTTTTTAAGCTAATCCAGGATAATCATAACTTTACATTTTTCCAAGAAACTCTGTTTTTGACTTAAAGCTCTTAACTGGTTGGCACTGGCATTGTCTATAACCAAATCAGCCTTGCCTTTACCCTTCACCTGAACAGCTTTAGCTACAAAAGGCATATTCGCCACTCTGGGATTGGATTTGGCTTTCTCCAAATCCTTGGCATAGCCAGCCATTCCCTGCTGAATGGCGTATTCACGGCTGACAAAAGCAGAGCCATAAACTTCCTGGCCATTTTCGTCATAAATTTTGGGACTCATAGCTGGTCTGGCTCCAAGGCCTCTGGCATCTACAATAAGACCGGTATAAACCATTTCAGGCTGAGGAGTAGGCATGGCAGGTGTAGGTTCTGGCTGAACTTGAGGAGGCTGAGGAGCAACAACTGGAGGCTGAGGTACATTTACTTGAGGTTGGCTGGGTTCTACCGGAGGTGTAGGAGGAGTTAAGCGCTCTGGCTTTTGAATTTTTGTCCCAAAGGGGATAGTAGGAGGTAAAAGTACATCAGCCAGGCCTCCTCTCAAACTAACTCCCACGGTCACTTCTACTGAACCATCAGACATGTAAGCAATGTCCAGGACCTGGGAATTTTGTAAAAAACCCTGTACTCTAGAGATAATTATGTCGTTGGTGACCATATAATTTTGAACCGTGGTAGTAGAATCAATCTGTACCCCTTTTAAAACTTCCAATAAATTTCTTCTAGCCACTACAGTAGCAGCCCTTACAGCCATTGCTCTGGCTTGAGCCATATTCACTGCTGTAGCCGGTGGAGCACCTATGCCTGTCGCAGTAACCAAACCTGTCTGCCAATTCACCTTTCCGTTTTCAAAAGTCTGGACATAAGCATAGTCCATTATTGGTTGTTGCGCTAAAGCCATTCCATAAAACCCAAGGCCAAAAGCCAAAAAACAAACTAAAAATAAAAATCTTCGCATATGCTCCTCCTATTTTTTTTCTATTTTTCCCAAATAATATAAAGCTGACTTATTTCTTGGCTCATAAGTTAAAGTTTTTTGCCAATAAAATCCAGCTTTTTTAAAATTTTTCTCTTGATAAAACTTTAAAGCTAATTCATTATAAACTTTAGCCAAATTATATCTGGCTTCGTTGTTTTTAGCATTTATCTTTAAAGATTTATCCCAGGTCTCAATGGCTCTATCTACTTCACCTCGGTTATAATAAACCCAGCCCAGTTCATTTAAGGCCTTTACATATTTGGGATTTAACTCCAGGGCTTTTTTTAGCTCCAACTCAGCGTTATAGACCATGTCCAAACCCAAAAAAGCCAGGGCCAGGCGATAATGAGTCTCTGGGTCGTCAGAACCTACCTCCTGGGCTTTACGCAAATATAAAATACTCTGTTTTAAATTGTGCTCCACTGCATAAACCACTCCCAAAAAATAATAGGCATTGGCATTATAGGGGTCTAACTTTAAAACTTCTTCAAATTGAGAGGTAGCTTCTTTGATTTTGTTATCTTTTAGCAAAAGCACTCCCAGCCAGATTCTGGCAAAGGTATTGTCTTTAGAAATAGCTACCACTTTACTAAAGTAATTATAAGCCCTGGCAAAATCTTCTTGCTTGGCACTTAAAAGCCCTAGCTGATTTAGGGCAAATTCATTGTTGGGGTCTAGCCTAATTACCTTTTCAAACAAGGCCTTAGCTTCTTTTAACTTTCCCTGGTAGTGAAGGTCTGAAGCCTGAAAAATAAGGTCATTAATATCTTCTGCATAAGCAACTACACTGAATAATAAAAAAAAGATTGTAACTAACCCTATCTTTTTTAACATTTTTTCATATCCTGCTCTTTTTTAAACTGACAATAGAAGAGGCAATGGATAAGGCCAGCTTGTGTCTAAAATCACTTTGAGCCAACAACTTCTCTTCCTCTGGATTGGAAATAAAACCCATCTCCAGCAAAATAGAAGGCATCTTGGCTCTACGCAAAACATAAAAATTGGCTGAATGCACTCCCCTGTTTTTTAGAGGTAGACGATTTTTTAAATTATTCTGAATAAGGGAAGCAACCTCTCCCCCTGCCTCCCAGTAGCGCTTTCTTTCAAATAAAAACAAAATCTCTTCAATATTTACATACCCCTTTTGAATAAGTTCGTTTTTTTCCAACTTAAGCACAGAATTTTCAAACTCTGCCACCCTGGCTGCTTCCTTACTGGAAGCTCGCTCTGAGCAAAAATAAGTTTCCATTCCTCTGGGCTTTCTGTTCTCATTGGCATTGACATGAAAGGAAACAAATAAATCTGCACTATACTGATTGGCTGTAGTAGTTCTGGCACTTAAAGGCACAAAATAGTCTTCTGTACGAGTAAAAAATACCTTTAAGTCCTTATCCATCTGGGCCAGTATTTGCGAAGTCCTTTTGACCAGGTCCAGATTGACCTCTTTTTCCTGCAAGCCCTTAAGCCCCACTGCTCCAGAATCAAAGCCCCCATGTCCAGGATCCAAAACTACCCTCTGGATACGATAGCCAAGAGTGTTTTCCACCTGCAGGCGATCTAAAATCTGCTTTTCTTCTTCCAGGGCCTTTTTTTCCAAAGGAGTTAAAGGCTTAATAGGTTCAATCTTTGGAGGCAAAGGCTTTTGGGAAATAATATCTACCATCATTCTGGAATAGGTATCCTCAGGATTTAAACGCAAAACCTGCCTGAAACTATCCAAAGACTTTCTTAGTTCTTTTTTTTGAAAATAGGCCCTTCCCAGAAGCCCCCAAAGCCACTCATTATCAGGCTCTAGCTTCACTCCTGCTTGCAAAATTTCTATGGCCTGGTCATATTTTCCTTGCGCTAAAAGCTCCTGTCCCTTTAAACCCAGGTCAAAACCACTTTCAGCCCATAAAAACCTGGAATTTAAAGAAACTAGACCTGTAGCCAAAGCTATCAATGCCTTTCTTCTATTAATTTTTGCCATAATGCTAATACACAACCTTTAACCTGGTTTGCGGATAATAAAACGCCAGAATATCCCTATAACTTTTACCTTCTTTGGCCAAAGCATAGGCTCCCCACTGGCTTAAGCCCACTCCATGGCCATATCCTCTACCTCTTATCCAGAGTCCATCGCCCTGCCACTTTATCTCAGCCAGAGTGGATTTAATATCCCTAGGGCCTAACCAGAGACGAAAACTATTACTAGCTAACACTACTTTAGCCTTTGAGGCAACTATTTTTAAATTTATAATCCTGCCAGAAGGTGAAATATCACCCACTTGAATTTCTTGAATAGAGCCCAAAGCAAACCCTTTGGACCGCAACACCTTTTCAATATTCTCTTTTTGTATCTTTAGCTGCCATTCTTCCCTTTTAATTTCAGGAGAAAAAGGGTCCTTTTTAATCAAAAAATAGGGAAAATCCACTTTCCAGACATTACTGGATTTTTCCAGCATGCCCCCACTATGAGCATGAAAATAGGCTAAAATAGGCTTATTCTCATAGGTTAAAATTTCTCCCCTGGTACTTTTTACGGCTTTTTCTACCTGATTATTTTTGCTTTTTCCTCCATAAACTTGAGAAGCAGTAGTAGAACTGAGGTCATAATCTCTATCTTCAGATTTAAGATAAAGATAATAGGCATAGGTCCTGGCAGCTACTGCCTGGGATTGAAGAGCAGCTAAAGGCCAGGAAGGGGACATCTCTTTAGACACCACACCCTCTAAATAAGTTTCTAAAGGCAAGACATTAATTAACCAAAGTTTACCCTCTTTGGCTAAAACCGTTATTTCTCCTGTATACTCCTTACCTTGCCAGACAAAGCCACCTAAACCTTTTGTGCTGAACACCTTACTTTCTTTGTTACCATCCACCCAGAGGGCATGATTTTTAAACTCAAAAACATGCCTGCCCCGGGCCAGCTTGCCCTGGAAAAGCTGAATTTCTTGCTTAAAATCTAATTCCAAATTTTCTTCTTTTGCCAACAACACCCTGATTACAGGTTCTTGTTGCTGCGACACCAAGGCAGGCGCACTGGATTTTTTTTCTTCAGGCAATTGCTCTTTTTTCTCTCTATCAATCCTTTCCAGCATATATTTAGCTGTATAAACTCTAATATCCTGGGGAAAAAGCTGGATAAAAAGTTTAAAGTGTTTTTCTGCGTTTTCCAGGTCAAAGTCTTCATAGGAAAGCATGGCCAGGTTAAAATAGGCATTTTTAAGCTCTAAAGACTTAGGAAACTCGTAAATGGCTTGCCTATAAAGCTGCTTAGCCTCTTGTTTGCGCTCTAAAAAAAGGGCATAAATATCACCCTGCCTAACCAGAGCCCTGGCTCTTATGTCCCTATCTTTACTATAACTATAAATAAGTTCATAATTATCCAGGGCTTCCAGAAAATTACCCTGTTCTAAAGCCAAAGAAGCTTGTTTTAAAAGGGGTTCAGGATTAAAAAAGGAATTTTGAGCAAAAACCGGTAAACTTGCAAGGCAGTAAAGAAAAATAAAAAAAACTACCTTAACCAGTCTATTAAATAGGACAAAATATCTTCTTTGTTTAAAGGAGGTAACCATAAAACATCTTTTTCCTTTTTAAACCAGGTTACCTGCCTTTTAGCATAGGCTCTGGTATTTTTCAACCATTCTTGCTGCATTTCTGCAAAACTAATTTTATTTTCCAGGTAGGCAACAATTTCTTTTACGCCAATACCTGTAAAGCCTGGCAAAGTGGTATCTTTATACTTTTCTATGGCTTTTCTTACTTCTTCTATAGCGCCCAGTTCAATCATCTTTTCAATTCTGCTAGCCAATATAGGAGTTAATTCCTCTAAATCCCTTCTTAGACCAATCTTTATACATTCATAAATACTTTCTTTAGGAGTAAGTTGGTGCCAGGCTGAAAAAGGTTTCTGGGTCTGGTAAAAGACTTCCAGGGCTCTGGTAATTCTCTGCTTATCCTTAGGATGAATCTTGGCTGCATAAGTGGGGTCTATTTCTCTTAGTTCCCTATACAGTTCACTGAGTCCTTCTTTTTTCAACTTTT
>LGER01000056.1 GCA_001507915.1 Desulfonauticus sp. 38_4375
TTTCTTTCTGCACCTAAGATAGATTCTATTCAATCCAACATTTTAGTTTACGCTCTAGATGGAAAAATTCATTTTGCTCTACCTGGAGAAAACATTTTAGCTAAAGAAGGACAAAGTTTTATTGTGTATGGTTTATGGCCTAATAAAGAAGAAATTATTAACATTAAAGGATATGTTGGTTTAAATGTGCGCAAAAATGAAGGACAGGATGTGGATGAAAATGTTTATTTAACAAAAGGAGCTTTTATCCCAAGATATTTAGAAGAAAATCGTGATGGTTGGAAATTTCAAATTGTACGAGAGAATAAAACACAAAATAGTGTAGAGTGGACAGTGAAGGTAGAGAAGAGAAAGTTAAAAGAAGTTTTTTTGTTAAATACAGATAACAATACTATTTATAAGTTAGATAAAAAAATTCCTTCAGGAAAGTATATATTGAAAACTAATCCAGAAAAAGATGTTATTTTAATTCTTGATAAATATCCTCTTCCTTACTATAGTGGAGATGTTTTGCCTTTAGATGCTGGAAAACATCATTTGTGTTTTCGGGATAACTATACCTTCCAAATAGTAAGAGAAGAGGATATTTATGTCTCTCCTTAATTTTTTTGTTAATCTCCCTGTCCGTTATATTTATGACCAGAAAAACTACCTTTCTTATTTTTTAAAAAAGCGAGTTCAGCCTGAGCTGGGTTTAGATTTTTTGAGTTTAGATGAATTTCCCATTAACTGGCACAAGGAAGTGGCTCAATGCTTTCAGGCTGAAGATTTAAAAGTAGCTGTGCACTTTCCCTTTTTGGATTTACGGCCTGGAAGTATGGACCCCATGATTTTAAAGGCCAGCAGGGAAAGGTTAAAAAAAGCTGTGGAAGTGGCTTTTTATTATCAGCCTGTACATGCCATAGCCCATGTGGGTTATTTTTCTGTAGATTATGATGATTTTTATAAAGAGTGGCTGGAAAATTCTGTAGAGACCTGGGAGGAGATAAGCAGGCATATTGGGGGAGAGTTTCCCCTGTTTCTGGAAAATGTCTGGGAAGAAGAAATAGAGCCTTTACGGGATTTTTGGGAATATATTTCCGTAGATAACCTGGGTTTTTGTCTGGATGTAGGGCACTGGTTTTCCTTTGGAAAGGGCAAGGAAAAGGAAAACCTTAGCCAGTGGTTACAAAATCTTGCCCCCTACCTCAGGCATTTACATCTTCATGACAATGATGGTCTAGAGGATAAACACTTAGGCTTGGGGGAAGGAGAAATTCCCTTTAGTGAACTTTTTGCTGGTCTGGAGCTTCTGGAGTTAAAGCCTAGTTTTACCTTAGAGCCGCACACTCAGGAAGACTTTTTTGCTTCCTTGCATTTTATTGATCAGCATAGACGCTGGTTTAGCTATTTGGGGGTTAAGGAGACTAACTTTAAGCGTTATATGGCTGAAACCAGTTTAGATTAACTTTTTAAACCTTTCTTGCCAGTAGGGTTTGGGCCAGGAAGGATAAGAGTATAAGGCCTTGGAAGGTAGTTTTAAGTAGTAGGCGTGGAGAGCCAGAAAAGGGGTAGTAAACTCCTTAAATTTTTTGTCCCCTAAGAGGGGGTGATTTCTTAATCCCAGTTGAGCTCTTATTTGTCTGGTCCTGCCAGTTAAAATTTTTATCTCCAGCAAAGTAATCTGCTTTGATTTCAAGAACAAAAGGGGTTTTACCCTGGAGATGGCTTTTTTCCCCTGCGGGGAGAAAACTATTTTATGGGGAGTTTTTAATAGATAATCTTCAAGGATTGTTTCTTTTTTTATTTCTCCTTTTACCCAGGCCAGATATCTCTTTTCTACCTGGGACCAGTTTTTCTGCAGAGAAGTAAGGGTAGCAAAGTTTTTGGCCAATAAGAGAAGGCCCGAAGTCTCTTTATCCAGTCGGTGGACAGGAGTAGGGACAAAGTCTTTATCTACAAAGTGGTTTAAGAGCATCTCCTGGAGGGAGCAGGGCGTTTTACTTCCCTTGTGTAAGGCCAATCCAGCTGGTTTTTCCAGAACTAATAAGTTTTTATCCTCAAAAACTATATGCAAAGAAAAGGGAGGAGCAGTTTCCTTTTGACTGGCATAATAGGGAGGTATGCGTACTTCATCGCCTGCTTGTAAGCGATAAAAGGGTTTACTTCTCCTCTTATTTACGCGCACTTCTCCACGGCGGATAAGGCGCATCAAAGCTGAATAGGGAATTTCACCTTTGGTTTTTTGTTTGAGAAAAGAGATTAGTTTTTGCTGGGCACAGGCAGGAGGAACAATGAGGGTTTGCACCTCTTTTTTGACTGTCATAAGACTCAAAAGGGGGAAGATTTCCCCCTTTTATTTTTGGGTAGAGCTAGTTTGCAAAGGATAACTTAGGATAATGGTCTTAATTTGACTCAGACCTGTTGCTCCGGGATAGGTGTTGATACAGACCACTAGCTCGGGTTGTCCATTGTTATCTAAGTCATAGAGGCCATAATCCACAATGGTGCCCTTAATTACTCGAGTTTTCCAAAGTAGATTTAAGCCAATGCCATCCCAGAATAAACAGTGAATTTCTCCTTGAGGAAAGGTGCGATAATTGGAGAAAAATTGGGCTGAAACAGAAATGGGACGGCTGACAATAAGCTCAAACTTGTCATCTCCATCCAGATTGGTAGGAACCAATCTTCCTGAAATAAAATACCTGTAGGGCTCTACATCAGAAGCCTTGGGTTTACCCAGGCCTGGACTGGTCTCATAGTAGGAAAAGCCAATACTGGTGGCAGCGTAGATTTCCTCTGTTTTGGCCTGAAGGGCATTGGTGGAAGAATAGGTATAAAGATGGTCGTCATGGTTGACAATAAGTTTGTAGTCACTTCCCTGAGGTAGATAGGTAAAGTTAAAGACGTCAGCAAAGGGCGGCAGTTTGACCTTTCTGGCTGCTTGAAATTCTCCCTGCATTTGTACCAGTTCGTACACACTGTCTGGTTCAAATAAACGGACCAGACCAAATTTTTGTCCAACCAGAGTAGGCTGGTAAGCAGGAGGCATGCGGACAATATTGAGTAAGTAGGGAATGCGTTCTTTTACTATTTGCAATTTTTTATCTTTAAAGTTGAGCATAAAGGAGCGGACAAATTCGTCCTGGGTGGCTGAAATGATGATTTCAGCATAGCCATCCCGATTGAGGTCAGCCAGGTTGATGTTTAGCAGTTCAAAACTAAGGGGAGCTTCATAGGTAGCAAGAGGTACTAGATAGGTGTCTTTTTTATGGAAAATATGCACTTTGTTTTTTTCCATTAAGACAATTTCCACCTGGCCATCATTATCCACATCCCCGGCTACCATGCCCCTAGCTACAAAGTTAAGACTTTGACTGCGCCAGCGATGGAGTTGCTTAAGCCCTCCTAGGTGTTTAAAATTGGGGTTGAGGTAAAAGGAGGTTTCTGAACTGGTTTCATTATAGATGAAGTCGCTGTTTACAGGGACTTTAGTCTGTTCTTCAGTTTTTACCTGCTCTTTGCGGGCAAAGACTTCCTGGTTGATTTTTTGGGCCACCTTTTCCAGACTGGGAATAAGGTTGTCCAGAGAAGTCTGCACACTTTGAGGAAAGGATTTATCCTTACTTATGGCTTTTACATCCAGGCTACACTTATCTCCCAGAATGGTGATGCTGCCTAAAATGAGATAGTTTACCTCTTCTTGGGCTAAAATTTTTAAAGCTTCAGCCTGGTTTTGGGGAAAGGGATAGGAGTTATCTGTTTCTTTAGCCACAAAATGACCAGGCCAGGTAAGCCTGGTGGTGAGCATGGTTTTAGCGCCTTTAGCTAGATATTGATATTCTTTAGGGCCTGCAATTTCAAAGGGTAAGACCAAGAAACTCTTTTCTTCTTGAGCGTAAGCTCCAGAAGTAAGAGAAAAGAAAAGTAAAAGCAAAAGGAAAATTTTTTTCAACATAAAGCCCCCTTTGAGCGTAGTTGCCTTTTGACATAAGCTTTTTAAGTTCATAAGTAAACTTTTTATTTTTTAGAAAAGAGGTCTAACTTTTGCGCTATTTTCGTTTAACTTCTTCTAAGTATGCCACTTACACTCTGGAGTTGTTAGAAGCAGAAGGCTTTAAAATCCAGGAAGGGTTTACTTTTCCTGTTTTTGGAGCAGTAAAAGAACCCTTTGCCCTGGGTAGTTCTTTGGCCAATTTTTTTGGCCTTATCTATTTGCAGGACAAGGCTTCTTTTTTGCCTCCTTTGGTTTTAAATCCTCCCCGGGGAGCAAGGGTTTTGGACCTTTGCGCCAGCCCAGGAAGTAAAACAGGCTTGCTGGCACTTTTAGTGGGTTCAGAAGGTCTGGTCGTGGCCAATGAACCCAATAAGAGTAGGTTGTTTACCCTTAGCCAAAACTTGGGGCGTTGTAATCATTTAAATGTAATAACTTCTGCCTATGCTGGAGAAAAGTTTCCTATAAAACTACAGTTTCAGTACCTTCTTTTAGATGTGCCCTGTAGTGGTTGGGGCACAGAAGAAAAGAATCCTAAAGTAAAAAAGATTTGGAAAGAAGATAGAGTTACTTCCTTAATAAACTTGCAAAAAAAACTTTTAGCCAGGGCAGCAGAGCTTCTTTTACCTGGTGGTTATTTGCTTTATTCTACCTGTACTACCAATGTGCAGGAAAATGAAGAACAGGTGGCCTTTGCCGTGGAAAACCTGGATTTGGAAGTAAAAACTCCTGAACTGGATTTTACTTTTGCAGGTTTAAAAGAAGGGGGTTATCCCGGGACTCTGGCTATTGAAATGTTGCCAGGAGAACAACAGGGTTTTTTCCTTGCCCTTCTTCAGAAAAAAGGTGAAAAAGAAGAAATTTTTCCAGGTTCAGAAAAACAGAACTACTCTGCTTTTGCCCTGTCTGAAGTGGAAATAGAAGCCAGGGGTAAGTGTTTTTTGTTTGGAGAAAACCTTTACTTTGTACCTCACCTGGCTTTGCCCTGGTTGAAGCATTTGCAGTTTAAGGGATTTAAAGTGGGAAAGGTAAAAAAGAATAATTTTATTCCTTTCCCGCGTTTTCGAGCCTTTAGTGCCTGGCAGGGGGAGAGGATAGTGTTTACAGAAGTGGATAAGCTTAAGCGTCTGTTGCAGGGAGAAGAATTTAAATATAAGGGAAAGGGTTATTTGCCCTTTTTTTATAAAGACCTTCCTTTGGGCTGGTTAAAAATACACAACAATAGACTTATTTGGCAAGGTTAGAGGAGAAACTATGCTGGGAGTTTTTCGCAAAAGAAAACAGTTGTTGAGTAAAGGCAAGGTGATGTTTTTACCCCTGGACCACGGGGTAAGTGAAGGTCCTTTGCCTGGGCTGGAGCGCTTGGATTTATTTTTCCCCCAACTGGAGCAAAGCGGCCTTAGCGGCGTGATTGTGCATAAGGGGATTGCCAAAGAGTGGGGAGAATATTTGCCTTTGGATTTAAAGTTGATAGTCCACCTTTCTGCTGGCAGTAAGCACGGCCTTCCCCCTTATAATAAGACCCTGGTTTGCTCTGTGGCTGAGGCCCTGCGTCTGGGTGCAGATGCTGTTTCTGTGCATGTAAACATTGGCAATGATTTAGAAGATAAAATGCTACAGGACTTAGGCATGGTGGTAGATGAAGCCCATCAACTGGGTATTCCGGTACTGGCCATGGTTTATGCCAGAGGTGGGCAGATAATCAATGAATATGACCCTTCTTTGGTTGCCCATTGTATTCGTTTGGGAGCAGAATTGGGGGCAGATTTGATTAAAGTACCCTATTCCGGGCATAAGGAAAGCTTTAAAAAGGCTGTAGAAGCTTCTCCAGTGCCAGTACTTATAGCTGGTGGACCCAAGAAAAGGTCCTTTGCTGAATTTTTGAACATGGTCAAAGAGGCTTTAGATACAGGCATAGCTGGACTCAGTGTGGGCAGAAATGTTTTTCAGCACAAAAATCCCCTGGAAGCGCTAAATAAACTGGCCAAACTTCTGGGAGTAAAATAAATGGAGTTTTTTAAGGTCTTAAGTTTAAAGGAAAGTTATGAGCTTTTACAAAAACAAAAGATAAAAAGAAAGGTAGAGGAAGTTGAGCTTGCCAAGGCTTCCAATAGAATCCTGGCGCAGGAAATAATAGCCCGGGAAGATTGGCCCTTGGCTGCTCGTTCTAGCATGGATGGGTATGCTTTAAGGGCAGAAGATACCTTTGGCGCCAGTGAAACCAATCCTGCTTATTTGCATTTTAAGGGAGAGATTTTAATCGACAAACCAGCGGACTTTTCCCTTAGCAGTGGCGAGTGTGCCAGTATTGTGACTGGAGGGATTTTACCTTCAGGTGCAGATAGTGTGCTCATGGTAGAGCACAGTGAAAGGCTAAGCGCAGAACTGGTAGAAGTGAGAAAGGCGGTTTTTCCTGGTGAAAATGTCCTTTTAGCTGGAGAGGATTTTAAACAGGGAGAAGTTGTTTTTAAAAGTGGGACTCCTCTGGACTTTAGACAGATAGGGGCCCTGGCTACCCTGGGCTATGCCAGGGTCAAGGTCTTTTCTATGCCTTCAATAGGCATCCTTTCTACTGGAGATGAACTGGTGGAAGTGAGTAAAAAACCTGAACCTGGACAGGTAAGGGATGTAAACACCTATACCCTTAAGGCCCTTTTAACCAAGTATGGATTTTTCGCCAGGACCTATAACTTTGTGCCAGACGATAAAGAAAAGTTAAAAGAGGCGATTAAACAGGCCCTGGCAGAGGTAGATGTGCTCTTACTTTCTGGTGGTAGTTCTGTAGGTACCAGGGATTTGACTTTGGAGGTCTTAAAAGACTTTCCTGGTAGTGAAATCCTTTTTCATGGTCTGGCCTTAAGCCCAGGTAAACCCACCTTAATGGTTAGGTGGCAGGACAAGTTTGTACTGGGATTACCCGGTCAGGTTACTTCTGCCCAGGTGGTTTTAATGGTTTTAGGCCTTCCCTTTTTGCGCTTTGTGGCAGGAGAAGAAGGGGCTTTTGCCAATCCCTGGCCTTATAAAACCAGAGCCAGACTTACCCGCAATATTGCCTCTAAACAGGGCAGGTTTGATTTTGTTCGAGTGAAGTTTGATCCAGAGACCAATACAGTAACTCCTGTTTTGGGCAAGTCTGGATTGATAAAAACCCTGCTTTTGGCTCAAGGTCTGGTGCCAATAGCAGACAACCTGGAAGGATTGTTAAGCGGCCAGGAAGTAGAAGTATGGCTTTTTTAAGGGTGTTGTAAGTGGCTTTACGGCTGGTGCAAGTCTCCTTGCCTTTAGAAGCCCTGAGCAAAGCCAAAGAAGTGCTTTGGCCTGAGGATATCTTTTACCTTTATACCCTCAAGACCAATGAGAGTTTTGGGCTCATAAGCATAGTGGTAAAGGGAGAAAAGGTAGAAGAGGTTTTGGACCTTTTATCCTCTCACTTTGCCATGTACGAACAGTTTCGAGTTTGGGTCTTGCCAGTAGAAGCCAGGTTGCCTGCTTTAGGAGAAGATAAGAAGGAAAAGGGCTTTTGGCAGAGGGTACTGGGGCGCTTGAGTCGAGATGAGCTTTATATAGATGTGTTTAAGGCCAGCAGGTTAAATCTGGTTTATGTATTGATGGTAATTTTGGCTACTTTAGTGGCTGTAGTGGGTATTTTTAGAAATGAAGTTGCAGTGATTATTGGAGCCATGGTCATTGCCCCTTTTTTAGGCCCCAATATGGGACTGGCTTTGGGCTCTGTGCTTGGCGACCTGAAGTTGATAAAAAAGTCAGGAATTACCTTGCTTCTGGGTTTGTTTTTGACTTTAGGATTGTCCCTGGTTTTGGGCTATTTTCTGGAGGTGCCCTTTACTCCTGCCCTGGTTTCCAGATTACAGGTAAGTTCTGTGGATGTTTTACTGGGGCTTAGTGCTGGTATTGCAGGCACTTTGGCCTTTAGTTCAGAGATCCCCAGCGTAGTGGTAGGGGTCATGGTGGCAGTGGCCTTACTTCCTCCTCTGGTAGTAGCTGGTCTTTTGCTGGGGCAGGGGCTTTTTAGGGAAGCTGGCAAGGCTCTTTTGCTTTTTTTAATCAATATGGACTGTATAAATCTAGCAGCCATAAGTACCTTCTTTTTACAGGGGTTAAAACCCAGAACCTGGTGGGAGGAAAATAAGGCCAAAAAATCTACCTATCTGGCTTTTTCTATCTGGCTGGTATCCCTGTTGATTTTAATTTGGTGGCTGGGAAAGTGGTAATTTAACAGGGTGGGCAGGGGCTTTTTTCTGTCACCAGAAGGGGATGGCAACCAGCACTCATCTTGAAAAAATCTATACGCAGGCCAATAAAACTTCCCAGCCAGGGTGGTAAAAAAGTATAGTGCAGCGGCCTTAGGTATTTCCGATTTTTCCAGAGACAGGTAGTCCCGGGTAAAGTGGATTTAGCAGTAAGTTCAGCTACTGGCAAATTGTGTTTACACATTTTTTTTATTTCCAGCCAACTATACCATCTGGCCTGGCGCAAGGCATTTTTAGGGCTTCTGGGCCAGGGAAAACCTTTTTGTAAGTAATAAAGGGAATACTTGTTTAAAGAGGCTAAGATAAGCCCCTTTTTTACTATTCGACAGGCCTCCTGCAATACCTTTTCTGGATTTTGAGTAAATTCTAAAACCAAAATTAGGGCCCCAAAGTCAAATTCATTATCTTCAAAGGGCAGGTGCTCTAAATCAGCCAGGGTTAAAGGTATTTTGTTTCTGGTACGTTCTCTGGCCTGCTTTAACATGTTCTGGGATTTATCCACTCCATGGACTTCAAAACCTGCTTTCCAGAAAAAGTTTAAAAAGGTCCCTGGCCCGCAGCCCAAATCCACCAGGGTTTGTTTGCGTCTGGGCCAGGGAGAAATGAGGTAATTTAAGAGTTTTTTTTCCTGCCTTAAGGCAAAACGCCCTTCTGGGCTTTCTATCCAGGCAAGATAGTTGTTTACTCTTTTTTTACTCCACATACCTATCTAATCTCTAAATACAGCCCCCTGGCTGGCTGAACTGGCCAGTTTTCTGTATCTTCGCAAGAAAGGAGAAGTTATGGGTTTGTCCAGAGGTTTAAAGTTTTGTTTTCTTCTTTGCAATTCTTCTGCAGAAACCAGGAGTTCTAATTTGCGCTTGGGAATGTCAATTAAGATTTCATCCCCTTCTTCTACCAAACCAATGGGACCACCTTCATAGGCTTCTGGCGAGATATGCCCAATGGCTGCTCCCCTGGTTCCTCCACTAAATCTACCATCTGTAAGTAAGGCCACGTCTTTATCCAGGCCCAGTCCAGCAATGGCTGAAGTGGGAGTTAACATTTCCCGCATGCCAGGTCCGCCTTTAGGGCCTTCGTACCTGATGACCACCACATCCCCTTTGTGGATACTTCTATTTAAAATAGCCTGAGTGGCTTCTTCTTCGCTATTAAACACTCTGGCTTTGCCCTTGCGCTGCATCATTTCCTTGGCCACAGCAGATTGTTTGACCACTGCGCCCTCTGGAGCCAGGTTGCCGTAGAGAATGGCAATGCCTCCTTCTGGTGAGTAAGGGTTGTCTATGGGCCTGATTACCTCTGGATTGGAGTTTTGAACATGCTTTAAGAGTTCTTTTAAGGGAATATCCAGGACAGTATTGGCTTCTAGATGGACCAGGTCTTTTTGGGCCAGTTCTTTTAATACCGCATAAACCCCACCTGCCAGGTGTAAGTCTTCTAGGTGGTGTTTGCCTGCAGGGGATAAGCGGCAGAGATTGGGAGTTTTTTTGCTTACTTCATCAAAAATGCTTAAATCAATGTCCAGTCCTGCTTCCTTAAAAATAGCTGGCAGGTGAAGTACCGTATTGGTGGAGCAACCAAGGGCCATATCCACTGCAATACCGTTGTAAATGTTTTCTTTTTGTAAAATATCTTTGGGCCTTAAATCTTTTTTTACCAGTTCTAGAACAGTAAATCCTGCCCTTTTGGCCAGGTGAATACGTTCACTACTTACAGCTGGAATAGTACCATTACCAGGCAGGGCCAGGCCAATGGCTTCACTCAGGCAATTCATGGAATTGGCAGTAAACATGCCAGAGCAAGAACCGCAGCCAGGACAGGCCTTTTCTTCGAGCAAGCTTAGCTCTTCTTCGCTCATTTCTCCTGCTTTTACCTTACCCACGCCCTCAAATACAGAAATTAAATCCACGGTTTTCCCTTTAAACTTGCCAGCAAGCATGGGGCCACCGCTAATAATCAGGCTGGGCAGGTTTAGACGAAGCATGGCCATAAGCATTCCCGGGATGATTTTGTCGCAATTGGGAATAAATACCAGGCCGTCAAAGGGATGGGCAGTGGCCATTATTTCTATGGAATCAGCAATGAGTTCTCTGCTGGGCAAGCTATAATGCATACCTTCGTGGTTCATGGCAATGCCATCACATACGCCAATTACTGGAAACTCTATGGCTACTCCTCCAGCCATTTGAATCCCGGTTTTTACTGCCTGGGCAATTTTGTCCAGGTGAATATGGCCAGGAATTATTTCATTGGCTGCATTGACTACGCCAATTAGTGGTTTTTTTAGCTCTTCTTTGGTCAGACCAAGAGCGTGCAACAAAGAACGATGAGGCGCCTTTTCCAGGCCTTGAGTGATTTTTTTACTTCTCATTGTACGCATCCCCTTTTTTATTTTTTCTCCTCTAAGGTAATGATTTTTAGACAAACTTACAACCTTTAAAAGGATAGGGGAAATTTGACTTAACTCAAGGAATTCCTAGTAGAATGGTGAGAGAAGGGTAAGACAAAAGGGGTTTACCTGGAAAAAGATTTTCTCTAGGAAAGGGTTTTCTTTGTTTTGGAGGGAAAAATGGGATTAGAATGTCTAGTTTGTATAAAAATGGTACCAGATACCACCAATATTCGCATCAATCCAGAAACAGGTACGCTTATTCGGGAAGGGGTTCCTTCTATTATCAATCCTTATGACCTGCACGCTTTAGAAGCGGCCATTGCCTTAAAAAAGGAATATGGAGGAAGAGTTACAGTTGTGAGTATGGGTCCTCCGGGAGCTAAAACTTTATTGCAGGAAGCTGTGGAGCAGGGTGCTGATAGAACAGTCCTCCTTTCTGACCGCAAGTTTGCTGGCGCAGATACCCTGGCTACCAGTTATACTCTGGCCAGGGCCATTGAATATTTAGCCAGGGAAACACCCTTTGACTTTTTGTTTTTTGGCAAACAGGCCATTGATGGAGATACTGCGCAAGTAGGGCCAGGTGTGGCTACGCGTTTGCATTTGCCCCTGGTTACCTATGTTCAGCAGATTCGCTCTGTTTCCCTGGAGAGTAAGACCTGTGTTTTGGAGAGAAAGCTGGAAGAAGGCATAGAAGTAGTGGAAGCCAGGTTTCCCCTGGTTCTCACCTGTGAAAAGGAAATAGCCAGAGAAAGCTTTGCCCCTCTGGTAAATTTGATTCGGGCCAAAACCCATGAACCTTTGGTGTTTAGTGCCAGTGAGCCTGTAGCCTATGAACCCGGTAAACTGGGACTAAAGGGTTCTCCCACCAGAGTGCACAAGGTCTTTACTCCAGAGCTCAGGCAAAGTGGAGAAAAATACAAGGTGGAAGAAATTGGAGTAGAAAAGGCCGTGGATTTAATTGTGGAAAAGCTAAGGGAGTTGGGAATATTATGAGCAAGAAAATCTGGGTAATTGTAGAGAGTAAGGAAGGTAAAGCCCATCCTGTTTCCTGGGAGCTTTTGGGTAAAGCCAGGGAACTGGCTGGCCCAGAAGACGAATTGGGAGCAGTAGTAGTGGGATATAAAATAGATTCTGTGGCTCAGGAGGCTTTAGAATACGGAGCAACCAGAGTGTATGTGCTCGATGCCCCTGTTTTTGCCTATTACCGCAATTTACCCTTTAGAGAAGCCATTGTGCAACTGGCTAAAAAATATACTCCTGATATTATTTTACTGGGCGCTACTACCCTGGGTAGGGATTTGGGCAGTGCTGTAGCTACCTCTTTGGAAACAGGTCTTACTGCTGATGCTACAGAGCTGGCCCTGGATGAAAAGGGACACCTTCTGGCCACCAGGCCAGCTTTTGGGGGCAATATTATGGCCACTATTTCCTGGCCTGAACACAAACCCCAGATGTCTACAGTACGGCCCAGAGTGTTTCCCTTGCCTCAAAAGGTAGCTACCCCGCAGGGAGAAGTGATTCAAGAAAACATTGAGTTAAAAGAAGAAGATATACCCGTAAAGCGACTGGAATTTATACCCAAAGAAAAAGGGGTGAATCTGGAATACGCAGAAGTAATTGTAGCTGGTGGAAAGGGTATAGCTGAGAAAAAGGATTTTGAATTACTTTTTGAACTGGCCAAGCTTTTGGGCGGAGAAGTTGGAGCTTCTAGGGCAGCAGTGGATGCAGGATTTATCGGTTATGAGCATCAAATAGGCCAGACCGGAAAAACAGTAAGGCCCAAGGTTTATTTAGGATTTGGGATTTCTGGAGCAGTCCAGCATCGAGTGGGAATGCAGGAGTCAGATTACATCATTGCCGTCAACCAAGACCCCTTGGCACAAATTTTTAGTATTGCGGATTTGGGCTTGGTTGGGGACCTGTACCAGATATTACCTTCCCTTTTGAAAAGGATAAAAGAACTCAAGGAGTCTTAAATGAGTACTCTTAAATATGATGCCATTGTCATAGGCGGAGGGCCTGGAGGAATTGCTGCAGCTATTACTCTGGCCAGAAAAAAGATGAGGGTGATTTTGCTGGAGCGAGGCAGGTTTTGTGGGGCCAAGAATCTTTTTGGCGGAGTCGCTTATACCAAAAGCCTGCTCAATCTTTTTCCAGACCTGGAACTAAAAGATATTCCTAAGGAAAGGTGGGTAACAGAAGAAGGATTCTGGCTGTTAGCTGAAGAAGATATTATCAAG
>LGER01000057.1 GCA_001507915.1 Desulfonauticus sp. 38_4375
TCTTTATCTGGGATATTGGTATATTTGTTGTTTGACTTTTTAGATAGAGTAGACGAGTTTATATCTTCTAAAGTTTCTTTAACAAGTATTTTACTCTATTTTACTTTTAAAATACCTATGATTTTATCTCAAATAATGCCAGGTATATTTTTTATTTCTATAATTATATTATTTTCCATTTTGTATAATAGAAATGAGATTATAGCGATATTGTCTGGTGGTATTTATTTTAGAAGATTAATTTTTTTTATATTGTCTATTTCTGTATTTATTTCTTTTTTACACTTTGCAGTTATTCAAGAAGCTGGTAGTTATGGTATGTTTAAATCAGCTGAAATGTGGAAAAAGTATGTGAGAAATAAGGAACTTATTAAAAATGATATTTATAATAAATGGCTTATAGATAAAGATAAGGTTATCCATTTTGAAAGGTTTAACTTATCTACTAATAAAGGAACCTCTATAAAAGTGTATGAGGTTGATTTTTCCAATAATAAGATATTAAGATATATTACTGGAGATAGCTTTGTCTATAATAAAGAAAGGATAATAATTGATAAGGCCTGGATATTTGCTCCCCATTCTTTTTCTAAAGAACAGGTGAAGCAAGTAAATTTAAAGGCTCAAATAGACTTTAAATCCTTAGCTACACTTAGTTCGGACTTACCTCAAGAGGCCCTTTCTTTTACTCAGCTTACAAAGATTATAGAGGTATTTAGGAAAAATGGTATTAGTGTGGAAGAATTACTTGCTACCTGGTATGGTAAGTATGCTTATTCTTTTTCTATTATTATTTTAAGTATATTGGGAGTAATAATCGTCTACTATTTAAAAAATGTATATAAATCTCTCTTGTTGGGGCTGGGACTTATATTTTCTTATTATACTCTGTTTGTTATTGGAAGTACTTTAGCTAAAAAGGGTGTTCTTTTTCCTTTTTTGGGTGGATGGTTAGCCAATATAATTTTTATGTTTTTAATTTTACCTTATTTATTTAAAATACTCAAAGAATAGCTACTTGGCTTTGTTAACTATAGCCTGCCAGAGTTTGTTTTTACCTTTTCCTGTCTTACTGGAAAACAGGATTATATCTTGGGCAGACTTATTTAACAGGACTTGCCAATTCTTCAGGCTTGCACTAATTTTTTTTTGTTTGCATTTATCTACCTTGGTAAGTACCGGTATTAGAGGTATCTGGTTGTTTTCCAGGAAAGAAATAAGCTCTAGGTCTAAACTTTGAGGTTTAAGCCGGGAATCAAGAAGCACGGCCATTGCCTTTAAATAGGCGTTATTGCTTAAATAAGAATTGATTAGTTGAGCCCATTTTTCTCTTTCTTGCTTGGAGCACTTGGCATAACCGTATCCAGGAAGGTCAACTAAATAAAAGTTGTCTGGTTCAACCAGATAAAAGTTGAGACTTCTAGTTTTACCAGGAGAAGAACTGATTTTAGCTAATTTTTTTTGTCCTGCCAGGCAATTTAATAAAGATGACTTGCCTACATTGGATCTTCCTGCTATGGCTACCTGCGAAATAGGTGGTATTGTAAGCTGTTCTAAGGTGTAAATAGTTTTTTCTAATTTTAATGTTCTTTTCATCATAAAATCTCTAGAAATTTTTTTTTAAAAGTTGTATAAAAACATTTAACAGTTTTAAGGTTTAGATTTAAATCCCAAAAGGAGTTTTTTATGAAGCAAAAATGGTTAATAATTATGGCTGCTTTGTTTTTGGTTGCTTGTGCTCAAAAAAAACAAGTAGTTAAGCCAGTTTTGATTTTTAATCCTCAAAACCAGCTAACTACTGAGGTTAAAACAATTAAGGTGAAAGTCAAGCTTTCTTCTGATGAGTATAAGGAGAAGGGCAAAAGTGCCTTTTGGAATGCTGCTTTAAAGGAAGCCATGCAGCAAATTAATAGGGAAATATTAAAAATGAGTATGATTGTTAGACCTAGTGCTCTAGGGATAAAAAGCGCTCAGTTCTTGGTCAATAAAGGAGAAATCAATCCCAAACAAAATCCTTATACCAAGGATTTGGAACAAGAATTTGAAGTTACTCTAACTTTAACTCCGAGCTATGCTGTGGCTGGTAAGGTAATTAGTTTAAAACAAAACACTTATGCCATTGGCACACATGATTTTTGTTATATTGCTGTTTTTGAAGATTATAATCCTGGTGAAGTGGAAAATAGGTATTTTGCCATTGGTAAATTTTCTAAAGAAGAGGGGATTATTCGTCTTACTGGCATGGGAAAAATTACTCAGGCCTTGACCGAAGATAAGTTTACCAAGGGGTATGGTTTGTTAGCGCAAGGGGAAATTTATGAGGTTAAAGAAGAGGTAGAGGTGGATGATATCATCTTCTTGCCAAAGGTAGAAGTTAAGGCTATAAGCCAGCCTCTTGCAGCTTCGGAAAATAGTTTAAAGCCAGAAGTGGTGGTGGAGCCTCGTTATCTGGAAGAATTAAAAGTACCTGCTGAAGCCAAGTAGTTTTTATGGATATTCTTATTTTAAATGGACCTAACTTAAAGTATATAGGTCAAAGAGAGCCCCATATTTATGGAGAAAAGGGACTGGATGCTCTTCCCTCTTTGGTTGCTCAGGAGGTTAGTCCTCGGTTGAATTTAACCCTTAAGCAGTCCAATTCAGAGGGTGAATTGATTAATTATTTAGAAGAAGCATGGGAGAAAAAGGTCTCTGGCATTGTTATTAATGCAGGAGCGTATACGCATACGAGTATAGCCATAGCTGATTGTCTATCCTGGATAAAAATACCTTATGTGGAAGTACATTTGAGTAATGTCTATGCCAGAGAAGAGTTTAGACATAAAAGTTATTTATCGGCCAAAGCTCTTGGAGTTATTTCTGGATTTGGAATCTATAGTTATGTTTTAGGCGTAAAAGCTCTTTATCATTATCTTTCTCAAGTTGAGAGTTAAAAAATAATTGCTGAAGGAGGTAAAATGCTTTCTACAACTGATTTTAGACGGGGATTAAAAATAGAAATTGAGGGAGTTCCCTATGAAGTATTGGATTTCTTGCATGTGAAACCAGGTAAAGGTGGTGCTTTTGTCCGGACCAAATTAAAAAATTTACTTACAGGTAGTATTGTAGATGAGACCTTTCGCGCTGGAGAAAAATTTGATCGTCCAGATTTGGAAACCAGGTCCTATCAGTATCTTTACAAAGAAGGCGATAGTTATGTGTTTATGGATATGACCACTTACGAACAGATCAATGTGGCTGCAGAGTCCTTTGCTGATAAGGGGCAGTTTTTAAAAGAAGGTGAAGAAGTAAAGGTTTTGGTGTATAGAAATCAGCCTATTGACTTGGATTTGCCTGCTTCTGTAGTTTTGGAAGTGGTGGAAACAGAGCCAGGAGTAAAAGGAGATACTGTTTCTGGCGCTACCAAGCCAGCTACTTTGGAAACTGGCCTGGTAGTTCAGGTGCCTCTGTTTATTAACGAAGGAGATAAAATCAAAATTGACACCAGAACTAAAGAATATATCGGTCGAGAATAAAGGAGTATTTTTTTGACTGGGGAGGGCAAGTTAAAAAAAGAAATATTGCTATTGTTTTTGTGGGGTTTTCTTTTTTTTTATTTGCTTAGCTTGCTAACTTATTCGCCCTTAGACCCATCTTTTAATTCTTCTGGTATCGCTAGTGGAAAAGTAATTAATAAGGCTGGCTTGGTAGGAGCTTACCTGGCTGGCCTTTTTTTTGATCTTTTTGGTTTGGGCGCTTTTTTGTGGGCTTTAAGTGGATTTTTGGTTTCTCTTTTAATTATTAAAAATATTACTTTTCCCTGGTATAGATGGACTTTTTTCTTTCTACTTTTAATCCTTTTGCATATCTGGATTTCTTTTCCTTATTTTTCTTTTGTTTCTTTTCATAGTATAAGTGGTGGTGGTTTTTTAGGAAATAATTTATATCTTTTATGTATAAAATATTTTAAATTCTGGGGTAGTATAGTAATTTTGTCTATACTAACAATTTGTAGTATACAAATAGTATTTAATATATCATGGTATAGTTTGATTTATAAACTAAAATATGACTTTATAAAGAGAAAAGAAAGGATATCTAAAAATATAAAGAGAAATAATAAAAAAAAGAATGTAGATAAAGATATTAGTCCTGTAAAAGAAGGAAAAAAAGAAGTTAAAGAGTCAGGTGTTAAAAAAGATAGTAAAAATAACATTAATTATGTTCATTCTGGTGATGCTAAGTTTCCTCCTTTAGATATACTAAATGAAGTTGTGAAGAATAAGGTTAAAGTAAGTAAAGAAATATTAGAAGAAATAGGCTTAAAAGTAACAGATTGTTTAGCTAATTTTTCTATAGAAGGAAAGGTAGAAAGGGTAGTGCCAGGCCCAGTGGTGAGCATGGTGGAATTTAAACCAGCTCCTGGCATCAAGATTAGTAAGATCGCCAACTTGAGTGATGATTTGGCTTTAAGTTTAAAATCTTCTCGCGTACGCATTATTGCTCCTCTTCCAGGTAAGGATACTGTGGGCATAGAAATTCCTAATCCAGAAAGGGAAATGGTTTTTTTAAAGGAAGTTTTGGATACTCCTGGTTTTCAAAATAAAAAGCATATTCTCCCCCTGGCCCTGGGTAAAGATATTCAAGGAAATGCTGTAGTGGTAGACCTGGCCAAAATGCCTCATTTATTAGTGGCAGGGGCTACTGGTGCGGGTAAAAGTGTATGTTTAAATAGTTTTCTTTTAAGTTTACTTTTTGCTCATACTCCTGATTCTTTACGGTTATTGCTTATCGATCCCAAGAGAATAGAACTTTCAGTCTACAATGACCTTCCCCATCTGGTCCATCCTGTGGTCACAGAGCCTGGTATGGCCAAGGTAGCCTTAGAGTGGGCAGTAGCAGAAATGGAAAGACGGTATGAGCTTATGGCCCAGTTGGGAGTGCGCAATATTGAGGCCTATAATCAAAAAATAAGTAATTTAAAGAAAAGTGAAGATAATCAAGAAGAGTGGGAATCCCTTTTTTACTTGGTTATAATTATTGATGAAATGGCTGATTTGATGCTTACTGGGGCTAAAGAAGTGGAAACCAGTATTGTTAGATTGGCCCAACTGGCAAGGGCTGCTGGGATACATTTGATTTTAGCTACCCAGAGACCTTCAGTGGATGTGGTTACAGGTATTATTAAGGCCAATTTTCCAGCTAGAATAGCCTTTCAGGTGAGTTCCAAACATGACTCCAGGACTATTTTGGATGCCAATGGAGCAGAATATCTTTTGGGTAAAGGAGATATGTTGTTTAAGGCCAGTGGAGGAAGCTTGAAAAGGGTCCATGGTGCTTTTGTCAGTGAAGAAGAAATTGCTCAAGTCGTGGAGTTTTGGAAAGAGTCTTATCCTGGCTCCTTTGAGCTTGATTTTAAACAATGGAAAGAAGAAAAAGAAGAAAAAACTCAAAGTGAAGTAAATGAAGATATTGTAAATGATCCCAAATATCAAGAAGCTGTAGAGTTTGCCATAGAAACAGGCAAGGTTTCCATCTCCTTAATTCAAAGGCGTTTTCGCATTGGTTTTAATAAAGCTGCTTTATTTATAGAGCAAATGGAAAGAGATGGCATTATTGGTCCTCCAGAAGGAAGTAAACCTCGAGAAGTTTTAATTAAAAAGCATTGACCCAGCTAAAGCTTTTTACCTGGCAAAAAACATTTCTCTTTTTTCTAAGTGGTTTTATTTTTCCCAGATTTCCTGTCTATAGTCTTTTTATCTTTTTATTTCTTTTCTTTTTCTTTGAATCTAAAAAATACTTTTATGCCTTTTTTTATTGTTTGGGGATAGCTTATTTTTATCTTACTATCCCAGCTAATTATTATCCCTTTGCTTTAGATTTTTTTAAAAAAAAGATTGAAGTTAAAGGAATAGTCAGTAGTATAGAGTTTTTACCAGAGAATAAAAAGAGAATACTTTTAGATGAGGTTTATTTTAATAATATAAAAATAAAAAATAAATTGATGATTACTTTAGAAGATAATAAGGGAAAAGATAGAGATATTTTGCCTGGAGATAAAATAGAAGAAAAATTAAAGGTAAAACCTGTTGCAGGCTTAAAAGATAAAGGTGTTTTTGGTTATTCCTTTTTTGGGACTAGTAAAAATATTTTTTATCGCTCTTACGCTAAGAGCTTAAGAATTTTAGATTATAAAGAATGTAATTTGATTTATAAGTTTAAAAGGTATTTATATCAGAAAATATATTTTTTAAAAGCCAATGTTCTTAGTTATTTGAATGAAATAAGCGCTAGAGAAGAAACAAAAGCTGTAATCTTGGCCTTACTTTTAAATGATAAATCTCTTTTTACCTATAAATTTTTAAACTTTTTTAGAGAAACAGGCCTTGGCCATACTTTGGCGCTTTCAGGTTTACATTTAAGCATTGTCTTTGCTTTAGGTTTTTTTCTGGTTTATGGCTTATATTTTATATTCCCCTATGGTGCTCTGATTGTACCCCGTAAAAAGATGTCTATCTTTATTTCTTTTTTTCTATCTCTTTTTTATCTGTTGTTAACTAGAGCTCCTTTATCCCTATTACGTTCAGAAATTATGTTTTTAAGCTGGGGAATACTTTACTTGTTGAATAAAGAGAGATTGTTTATAGATGGTTTTTTTATAGCTCTTTTTTTGTTGGTTCTTTTTTTACCTGCAAGTGTTTTTGATATATCTTTTCAATTTTCTTTTTTAGCAGTTTTAGGAGTCTATTTCTCCGTATATCTTTTAAAGAGCTTGAAAGTGAAGAACAAACTTTTTAGTTCTATCTTATTTATTTTTTTCTCAACTTTAATAATAAACCTTATTTTACTACCTTTACAAGTATATTATTTTAATCAAGTTTATACTTTATCTTTTCTAAACATTATTTGGATCCCCATTTTATCTTTTATAACCTTGCCTTCTGGATTACTATTTCTTTTGTTTTTGAAATATCAAAATATAGCTTTATTTTTTCTAAAAATTATGTCTATATCTTTAGATTTTTTATTTTCTATTTTGTCTTCTTTAGAAAGAATACTTACAACTATAACTGTACTTGTTCCTAGGCCAGACGGATGGATTATATTAAGCTTTTATCTGTTATTTCTTTTTGTTATTCTTAAAAATAAAAAGGTGATTTATTTTTTAATTTTTTCTTTGGTTTTATTTTTTGTTCAAATTATTTATGAAGATAAAGGAAATATGGTTTCTGTTCTAGATATAGGGCAAGGACAATCTCTTTTTTTGAATATAGATAAAAATAGAATTCTTATTGATGGAGGTGGAAGTTTTAATTTTGATTATGATTTGGGTAAACTGGTTTTAAGTAAAATTTTAACCTATAAAAAATATCCTGGTTTAGATATGATTTTTTTAACTCATCCAGACATAGATCATTTAAGAGGTCTTTATTATATTTTAGATAGATTTAAATTTAAAAAATTTTATTTTAATGGAGACTTGCCTCTGGGTTTAAGAGATAGGTTGATTTTAGAGAAGATATTAAGTAAAAATAGGGATAAAGTAGGAATAGTAAAGAGAGGAGATAGGATTGATTTAAGTAAGGATAGTTATCTGGAAGTGTTACATCCTAAAATTAGGGGCAATAATTCTAATAATGATTCTCTGGTATTAAGGCTGGTAGATAGAGGTGTAAAGAGAGTGCTTATCTGTGGAGACATAGAAAAAGCAGGCTTAAATGATCTGGTGTCTTCTAACTTAGATCTTAGAGCTCAGGTTTTGATTTTACCTCATCACGGTAGTAAAAATAGTTTTAATGAGAAATTTTATACTCAAGTTAATCCCCAGTTAGTAATTGTAAGCTCTGGATTTTTAAATCCTTATAGGTTACCTTCTGGTAAAGTAGTAAATTATTTTCAACAAAGGAATATCCCTTTGTTAAATACAGCCCTGTTAGGAGAGATAGATATTTACTGGAAGGATAAAGAAAAATTTTACCTAACTACTCAGGAAAAGATAGTTAGTAAAAATAATGGGTTTTGGGTAAAAAATTGAGTATAATAAGGAGGGGCAAATGAAAAAAGTTGGTTTTATTGGTCTGGGTATTATGGGTATTCCCATGTCTTTAAATATTTTAAAAAAAGGCTTTGAGCTAACTGTATATAACAGAACTTTTGCCAAAACTATAGGCTTAACTCAAGCAGGGGCAAAAGCAGTAAAGACTCCTCTGGAAGTAGCGCAGGAGAGTGAAGTTATCATAACCATGTTAACTGGCCCAGAAGCCATTGATCAGGTTATCTTTGGTAAAGAGGGGTTGTTTTCTGCTTTAACTGATCAGAAATACTTGATTAACATGAGCTCTGTTTCTCCCACTTATACCAAAGAATTAGCCCAAAAATTGGAACCTACAGGCGTTAAATTTATTGATGCTCCTGTTTCTGGTTCAAAAAAGCCTGCTGAAGATGGACAGCTGGTTATTCTGGCTGGAGGAAAAGAAGAAGAAGTAAAAGGTGTAGAAGATGTGTTGCTGGCAATGGGTAAAAAGGTGGTTTACTGCGGTCCTGTGGGACAGGGTTCTATGATGAAAATGGCCATTAATCTACTTTTGGGTGTGATGATGGCTGGAATGGCAGAAATGATTCACTTTGGCCAGAAGGGTGGTTTAAGCAAAGAAACCATGCTGGAAGTACTCTATTCTGGAGCCTTGAATTGTCTTTTGTTTCAACTGAAAAAGGATTTATTTTTAGAAGAAAATTTTACTCCGCAATTTCCTTTAAAACACATGAGTAAAGACTTGCGTTTTGTTTTTCAAACTGCCCAGGAAACAGGAGCGGTTATCCCAGAAGCAACTACAGCCTTGCAGTTTTTCAGGATAGGTGAAGAAAATGGTTGGGGTGATGAAGACTTTGCTGCTGTGTATAAGGTATTGCAAAAAATGATAAGCTAACTAAAAAAAGGGAGACCAAATTTATATTTTTTTGGTCTCCCTTTTTTGGGTCCTTTTTACAACAATATCTTTTTGTTTTTGCTTGTCTTTAAAGGTTTTGGCTACCTTTATTTTTTGTCCAGTAAAGGGATTTTTTTCTGTAAAATACATAAGGGTAGAAAAGGTAGAAGGAGTTGGAGTAAATATTTGAATCTGTCTGGGATTGATTTTTAATTGGTCTAGGGCAAATTTTTTTAATAAATACATATGTTTTTCTGTACAGCCAGGATGGGCAGCAATAAAATAATAGGTCAAAAATTGCTTTTTTCCACTTTTTTTACTTAATTCATCAAATTTGCGCTTAAATTCTAACAGGTTTTGATTATCAGGTTTGCCCATGATTTCTAATACTTCTTTTGCCACGTGTTCAGGTGCTATTTTTAGCTGGCCAGAGATGTGCCAGCTTACCAGGTCTTGAAGATAAGTTTCACCAGCCCTTTTATCTGCTAAAATAAGGTCATAGCGCAGTCCACTATTAACAAAGACTTTTTTTACTCCAGGGATTTTTCGAACTTTTCTAAGAAGATTAATTTGAGGAGTGTGGTCTAGAGGTAAGTTGGGGCAGGGTTGGGGAAAAAGGCAACGTTTGTTCGAGCAACTGCCTTTTTTTAGTTTTTTATTACATTCAAATCCATACATATTGGCAGTGGGTCCACCCAGGTCTTGGATAATACCTTTAAAATCTGGATGCTTAGTAAGGGATTTTACTTCTGCTAAAATGGATTTTTCACTTCTACTTTGAATTATTTTTCCCTGGTGCATGGAAATAGCACAAAAATGACACTCACCATAACAGCCACGGTGGGTGGTTATGGAGAACTGGATGGTCTCCAGGGCTTTAATTTTTCCTTGTTTTTGATGTAGGGGATGGGCCCTGTTTTCAAAGGAAAGGCTATAAATCTCATCCATCTGTTCCTGGGTGAGGGCAGGGTAAGGAGGGTTGTGCACTAAGTACCGGTCCTGGTGTTTTTGAATTAGCCTTTGTCCTTTAACTGGGTCCTGGTTTTGATAAAAGGTCAAAAACATTTGAGTAAATTTTTCTTTGTCTGCTTTTACTTCCTCATAACTGGGCAGTTCAATTCCAGAAGCTGGTTTTTCTTTGGCAATATAACAAAGTCCTCGAATAGAGGTAATTTCCTGCTTTTGTTCCAGGGCCCTTGTTAGCTCCAGTAAGGAGTATTCAGCCATGCCATAGAGTAAATAATCAGCCTTGGCGTCAAATAAAATAGAGCGTCTCAGAGAATCTGACCAAAAATCATAATGGGCAATGCGGCGTAAACTGGCTTCTATTCCTCCCAGGACAATAGGTTTAGTATTTTTAAAGTATCGACGGATGAGATTGGTATAAACTATAGAAGCTCTATCTGGCCTTTTATTGTTTATACCACCAGGTGTATAGTCATCGGTTTTGCGTTTTTTACCAATGGCAGTATAATTGGCTACCATGGAGTCTACTGACCCGGCAGTAACCCCCCAGAACAACCTGGGTTCTCCTAATCTGGTGATGTCTTTACCTGACCTCCAGTCTGGTTGAGGAATAAGGGCTACTTTATAACCGTGTTTGATAAGAAATTTACCCAAAAGGGCTACTCCAATAAAGGAGGAGTCAATATAAGCATCTCCTGTAACCAGGATTATATCTGGCTGGGGCCAGTTTAACTTTTTGAGTTCTTCTTTGCTAATAGGAATAAACATAACTGGTTTGCTATTTTGTTTAGGTAGTCAATAAGAGGGTTAAGAACGGTTGTAAAGTTTTTAAAAAGATTCTTTGTTTTTTTATTGTGAGAAGAGGTAGGTTTTTTTTAGAGAATTAAAAAAGGGGAGCTAAAGCTCCCCTTTAAGTGTCTTAGCCTAAGATTTCTTTTAGATCTTCGTCTGGAGTGGAGATGGGTTTGATGTTATAGTTTTCTACCAGGAAGTTTAAGACGTTAGGAGTAATAAAAGCAGGCAAACTAGGACCTATTTTGATGTTTTTAATACCCAAAGCCAGTAAGGTAAGTAAAATAGCCACGGCCTTTTGTTCATACCAGGAAAGCACTAAGGAAAGAGGCAAGTCATTGACATCACAGTTAAAGGCTTTGGCCAGAGCCAGAGCAATCTGGAGGGCAGAGTAGGCATCATTACATTGGCCAATATCCAAAAGTCTGGGAATGCCGTCAATATCTCCCAGTTGTTTGTCAAAGAAACGGAATTTACCACAGGCTAAGGTAAGAACAATACAATCCTGAGGCACTTTTTCCACGAATTCGGTGTAGTAGTTTCTGCCGGGCTTGGCTCCATCACACCCAGCTACCAGGAAGAAGTGTCTGATTTTACCAGCTTTTACCCCTTCAATAACCTTGTCTGCAACAGATAAGACACTGTTTCGGGCAAAGCCTACCATAACTTCACCTTTTTCTTCATCTTCAGCAAACCCTGGCAAAGCAAGAGCTTTTTCGATTACTGGAGTAAAGTCCTTATCTTCTCCAATATGTTCCACTCCTGGCCAACCTACTACTCCAGTGGTAAAAATGTTTTCTTGATAGGTCTTTTGGGGTTTTTGAATACAATTGGTGGTCATTAAGATAGCCCCGGGAAAAGCAGCAAATTCCTTTTGTTGATTTTGCCAGGCAGTTCCGTAGTGGCCATAAAAGTGAGGGTATTTTTTGAGTTCAGGATAGCCATGGGCAGGCAGCATCTCACCGTGAGTATAGATGTAAATCCCTTTATCCTTGGTCTGTTCTAACAAAAGTTTGAGGTCCAAAAGGTCATGCCCAGAGACCAAAATGGCTTTGCCTTTTTTGTGCCCCAGAGGCACCTTTGTAGGCACTGGATGTCCAAAGGTGGAAGTATTGCCAGCATCTAGGAGTTCCATGGCCTTTAAGTTTACTTTACCACATTCCAGGACCAGATTTACCCATTCTTCCAGGGTCTTATCTTTAGTGGTTGTGGCTAACAGGGCCTGGTAACAAAAGTCAGCAATACTTGGGTCTTTTTGCCCCAGTAAATAGGCATGATCTGCATAAGCTGCTACGCCCTTAAGGCCATAGGTAAGGGTTTGTTTCAGGGATTCAATGTCTTCATTGGGATCTTTTTCAGCTAAAAGAGAATGCTCTTCTCCTTGTGTTACCAGTTCTTCCAAGCTGGCAGCAGGTTGGAAATTGGCTAATTCAGAAAATTCTACCTTTTCCTTGGCCAGGATGTCCTTTTTTAATTCTTCTCTTAATTTTACTGTTTCCTGAATAAACCTGGCAATATCCTGAGAGTCAAAGTTTACATTGGTGAGAGTGGCAAAAATGGCTTCAAATAGGAATTTGTCGTTTTTGCTGGTGTCTATCCCCAGTTCTTTAGCCTTGAGACTGACTTCACTTAAGCCTTTAAGAGCGTATATTAAAAGGTCTTGCAGAGCTGCGGTATCAGGTTGTTTTCCACATACGCCAATCTTGGTACAACCTTTACCCTGGGCAGTCTGTTCACATTGATAACAAAACATAGTTTCCTCCTTGTTGTTTTTGTTGAGTCTAGGTTTAGTGTTATTCATAATCTATTTCTTTGATTTAAGTCAAAAAAAAAGGTTATTTTTTGAATTTTTCAGGGTGTGAGAATGATTAATTTTCTAAATAAAAGGATAGTTGCTTTATTTTGCCTTTTTCTTAAGGGAAAGAGAGGGATTTAAGCTGGAAGGACTGCTGGTTGTATTTTATAAGGAGTTCGTAAAAGAGAGCAAATTATCTTGAGCTTTTGGGTAGATTGGCAAGAAAGGATGAGGGCTTAACAGCACTTTGAGGAGGATTGTTTTTTATTTTTAAAATACTTTTGGAGATTTTCTGGTAATTTTGCAAGGGGCAAAGGAACCACTGGTGGTTTGTC
>LGER01000058.1 GCA_001507915.1 Desulfonauticus sp. 38_4375
ATATTAAAGTGAAGCTTAATTATATTTTCTATTTTGTCAAACTCATATCTAGTATTTTTAGGAAGCTTGAATATCATTTCTTTATATTCAGAAAAAATTTTTTCCAAAATACAGGTAAAAATTTCTTCTTTGTTTTTAAAATGATAATATAGTAACGGCTCTGTTACTTTTGCTTCAGTAGCAATTTGTAAAGTTGTAGTTTCATCATAACCTTGTAAGGCAAATAGCTTGAGTGCTGTGTCTAAGATTTGAGTTTTTTTATTTCTGGCCATTGGCAAATCCTAAGAGTGCGTTTGCAAAGTCCTGTCCGTTAAAGGGGCGTAAATCTTCCATTTTTTCTCCCAAGCCTACAAAGGTAATGGGGATATTGTATTCACTGGCAATAGCCACCACTACGCCACCTTTGGCAGTGCCATCTAGCTTGGTTAGAACGATTTCGTCAATGGGTACTGCTTTGGAAAAAAGTTCTACTTGGGAGAGGGCGTTTTGTCCTGTGGTAGCATCAAGGACCAGAATGGTTCTATGGGGAGAGCCAGGATGTTTTTTGTTTAAGACTCGTTTAATTTTAGCCAATTCTTCCATGAGGTTGACTTTGGTATGGAGTCGACCAGCAGTATCTACTAAAACCAGGTCGTAGTTATCCCTAAGGGCAATGTCCATGGCTTCAAAGGCTACTGCTGCTGGATCTGCACCGTGCTCTTTAGCGTAAAAGCCCACACCTACTCTTTGAGACCAGATTTTTAACTGCTCAATGGCTGCTGCCCTAAAGGTATCTCCAGCTACCAGGAGCACTTTTTTGCCTTGCATTTGCGCGCGATAGGCTAGTTTGGCAATGGTGGTGGTTTTTCCCACTCCATTGACTCCAATCATCAAGACCACTTCTGGTTTTAGGGCAATTAATTTTTTACTGGGGGCAGGAAAAAGGGAGGAGATTTCTTCAGCAAAGATTTTTTTAAACCCTTCCTGGTCCCCTGGACTTAAGTCTTTGGCTTTTTGTTTGAGATTGTCGATGAGTTTTAAGGTGGTGTTAAACCCCACATCAGACATGATTAAAATTTCTTCCAATTCTTCCCAAAAAGCAGAGTCAAAATTTTTGGAAGTACTAAGGAGGTTGTCTAACTGACGAGAAAGTTGGGCCTTGGTTTTGGCCAATCCTTCAGAGAGTTTTAAAAACAAACGGCTGCGTTCATCTTCTTCATCTTCTAAATCTAGAGCTAGAGCAAGGCGATATTGAAGCTCAGACCTAAATTCTTCTAAATATTCATATTCCATGTTATCCAGCCAGTTTTTAAACTTGGCAATAAAATCTTCAGCTTCTTCTTCAGGCACTTCCAGTTTGGCCAATAAAAATTTTAGCCTGGCCCAGAGCTCTTCCCCTTTTTTCTCAAGGCCTTGAAGCAAAATGTTTAACCATACACTTAATTTGGGCTCAGCTGAAGCCAAAGCTTTGGAAATCTCTTCAGCTATGGCTTTATCAGTAATAGTGGGTAGAGATTTTTTATCTTTAACAGCTTCCTTTTCCGGAGTGATTTCTGAGGTTTTAAGCGGCTCTGCAGCGGCAGGTTGTTCTTTGTCTTTTTTCCATAACTTTTTGATTTTACTAAAAAATCCCATAGTTACCTCTTTTTTTAATTTATTCTGGCTACGATATATTTAGCTATATCCACCAAAAAATCTTTTTCTTCTCCCTGATAACTTGCCAGGGCTAAAAGCGCCCTGTCTATACTTTTATAGGCTAATTCATAACTTTTTTCCAGCCCAATTAAACTGGGATAGGTACTTTTTCCCTGTTTGAGATCGCTACCTACTGGTTTGCCCAGAGTTTTTTCATCGCCTACAAGATCTAAAATATCGTCTACAATTTGAAAAGCCAGTCCAAAATTTTCTCCATAGGTCTTTGCCCGCTCTAAGGCTTTGGCATCCTCTTTTTTGCTTTGGGCTAAAAGGGCTCCGCTTAAGCAGGATACAGTCAATAAAGCCCCTGTTTTTAAAGTGTGCATTTCTTGAATCTGGTTTAGCTGAATATCCTCTTGATTTTCTAGACTTAAATCCAGGACCTGTCCTCCCACCATACCCTTTGGACCTGCAGCCTTACTTACCTCTAGAGTGGCTGCCAAAACATAAGAAGGAGGTAAGGGAGTGGAGAGCATTAATTCAAAACTCTGGGTGAGCAGGGCATCTCCAGCCAGAATGGCCATTCCTTCGCCATATATTTTGTGATTGGTTGGTTTGCCCCTTCGAAGGTCGTCATTATCCATGGCCGGGAGGTCATCATGAATAAGGGAGTAAGTGTGAATAAATTCTAGACCACAGGCAAAGGGAAGAATTTTTTCTTCTTCCAGGCCTAACATCTTACCCCAGCTTAGACACAATATGGGCCTTATTCTTTTTCCTCCTGCCAGTAAACTATATTGCATACTTTCTTTAAGCTGGGGAGGACAACTGGTAGTACTTATAATTTCTTTTAAAGTCGTATTTATCTTTTCAGCAAGTTGGGTTAACCTGGTTTTAAATTGAGGATTAAAAGTTTTTTTTTGCATACTTAATTTTCGTCTTTGTTGTTATTTTTAGTATTTTCTAAATAAATTTTAACTTCATCCTTGGCTTTATTTAATTGTTCCTTACATTTTTCCAGTATTTCCATTCCCTGTTTAAATAATTGAACACCTTCTTCTAGAGGAAGGTCTTCTTGATTAAGCTTTTCTACTATGTTTTCCAGGTCTTTTAAATTTTGGTCAAAGGATACTTTTTTTCTTCCGCCCATTTTCTCCTCCAGTTTCAGAGGATTTAAGGAAAAAAAAGGTTTTTCTCAAGTTTTTTTTAGTGAAACCTAGAGATTACAGGCTTGTGGTATTTTTTTTGCATTTTTCTCCCTGAGGAGGAAAATATGCCAGAGCTAGGATTTGTTTTTGTTGGTAAGCAAAGAAAATTATTTGAAGATATAGATAAGTTATTGCCTGAAAGACCCAGGAGATGGTTTACCCCGGATAGGTTTAGTGGGGAGGAAACTTTTTCTTTTTGGCCTCTTTACTTTATAGATTTGGAATCTGCACCTTTGAATTTTCCTAAAGAACAGGGACAGGTAATTTTTGTTAGTAAAAACAGACAGTTATTTGGTGAGTTGGAAAACCTACCTGAAAATTTCTTAGGTTTCTTATCCTTGCCTGTAGAGAAAAACAACCTCTTTTCTCTTTTCCATAAAGCCCAGGAACTTTTTGCTACTTATTTGGATATATTGAATATGACCAGAGAAATTAGTCTGGAACGAGAGATTTTGGCTCGCAAAAATGCTTTACTTAGTTTTTTAAATAGAATTTTAACCAGATCTACAGAAACCTTAGAACTGGAAAAGATTTTTAAGATTGCCAGAGAAGAGTTAAAACAGGTTCTGGAGGTAAAGGAGATAGGCGGTGTTTTTTGGTGGCAGGAAGATTTAAGCAGTATTCAGTGTTTTATTCCTCAGGGAAATGCAGAAAAGGTATTTTCCTGGCAAGAATATTTACTGGAAGTGGTCAAAAGATTTACTAAAAAAGAAGTTCGGGAGTTTCAATTAAATTGGCTGGCCAGTGAAGAAGAACAAGAAAAATTACAGAGAGAAAATATTATTTTGGTACCTTTAAAACACGCCCAAAAGGTCTATGGGTGTATGGCCATTTTAACTTTAGCTGGAGAAAGTCTGGGTAAAGATCAATTTCAGGTTTTACAAAGTGCCTGTACTCACTTGGGGCTGGCTATTCGCAATGCCCTGCGTTTTGAAGAAGTAAAGTTGCGAGCAGATCACGATGGGCTTACTGGCCTTTATAATCGTCGACATTTTGACCAGGCTTTGCGTCTGGAGTTAAAAAGGCATCAAAGAAGTGGCAGAAATCTGGGATTGCTCCTGCTGGATGTGGACTTTTTTAAATCTATAAATGACACCTATGGGCATTTAGTAGGAGATATGGTCCTGAAAAAGATTGCCCAAATAGTCCAGCAGAGTGTCAGAGAAACTGACCTGGTAGCCAGATATGGGGGAGAAGAGTTTGTTATTTTGCTTCCAGAAACTCCAGAAGAACGAGCCTGGATTTTAGCCCAGAGGATCAGAAAAAAAATTGAAAAGAGTTATTTTAGTTCTGGTAAGAAAAAAATAAGAGTTACAGTGAGCATAGGAGTAACCAGCTTGCGCCCAGAGCCCTTTACTCCAGCTGAAGAGCTTATTGCCAGAGCTGATCAAGCTCTGTATCTGGCCAAAAATAGTGGCAGAAATATGGTCTGTACTTCTTCAGAAATAGAGTGTAGAAAATTGCCCAATTAAAGCTCAGGTAGGAAAAAATGTCAGAAGAACTTATTTGTTATTGCTTTGGTTATTCTCGCAAGGATATAGAGAAAGATTTTAAAAAACATGGGAAATCTTTAATTCTGGAGAGAATAAAGGCAGAAAAAGCAAAAGGTAATTGTGATTGTGCGCAGAAAAATCCCAAAGGCAGGTGATGTCTGGGTGATGTTTACCAGGTGGTAAAAGAACTCACCTCTCCAGGTTTTAAACCTCTTTAATCCTTTTAAATTTTTTCTTTTCTTTTCTTCCACTCTTTTTTAAACTCCTACTTAAATATTAATTCTACTTTCAAGACAGGAGTTTTTTTTGCCTTATATTTTTACGGTTTCCGAACTAACCCAGGGACTTAAGGACCTTTTGGAAAGTAATTTCCCCTTTGTGTGGGTAAAGGGTCAAATTTCCAACTATTCTAAGGCCACTTCTGGTCATATTTATTTTACCTTAAAGGATGAACAGGCCTGTTTGCAGGTGGTTTGGTTTAAAGGAAGCCAGGTGGGGAGAGATAGAGAGGGAAGAAAATTAAGTGAATTGCTTGGAGATGGGCAGGAGATTATTGTTGCAGGTAAAATCAATGTTTATCCCCAAAGAGGAGTGTATCAATTAATTGCCGAATTTGTCCAGGAAGTAGGTCTGGGGAGTCTTTTTTTAGCCTTTGAGGCCTTAAAGCAAAAACTGGAAAAAGAAGGTCTTTTTGCTCTAGAAAATAAAAAAACAATACCCTTTAATCCTTATAAAGTAGGGGTAATTACTGCTCCTAATTCTGCTGCTTTGCAGGATTTTTTAAAGATTGCCAGAGATTATGGTTTGAGCAAAGAAATTGTTGTTTATCCCACCAGTGTTCAGGGAAAAGAAAGCGTGGAGCAGTTGGTCAGGGCCATAGAGCTTGCCAACTTAAAAGAAGAAGTTGAAGTTTTAGTATTAATTAGAGGTGGCGGTTCCTTGGAAGATTTGTGGTCCTTTAATACCGAAGAGGTGGCCAGGGCTATTTTTTCCTCCAAATTACCTGTAATTACAGGAATAGGGCATGAGGTGGATTTTACTATTGCAGATTTTGTAGCAGATAAGAGGGCCTCTACTCCCAGTCATGTGCCTCAACTGCTTTGGCCTTTAAAAGAAAACCTGGTGCGACAGGTAGATGAATTGCAAATGGACCTGGAACAGGGCTTTTTTGCTTTTTTAAAACAAAAAGAAGAAAGTTTTTTGCACTTAAAGCAAAAGCTATTTTATTTAAGTCCTAGAGAAAAGATTAATTCTTTAATAAATAAGTTTAATTACTTAAAACAAGAACTACTTTATTCCTGGCAAGAATTTATCCTTAAGAAAGAAAATATTTTGTCTTCTAAGCAGTCTATATTGTTTGATAAACTAAATGATTTTAAACTTGACGAAAAAGAATATAGATTAAGCCTTATAAGACAAGAACTTTTAAACTGGATTGAGTTTTTTTTACAAAATAAAAATTATAAGCTAGGTTTACTTGCCAATAATCTTGAACAAAGTAGCCCTTTAAAACCTCTGGAAAAAGGTTATGTTCTGATTAGTAAAAAAAGAAATAATAAGTTGGTAAAAAGGGTAAAAGAACTTAAGTCTCAAGAGGAAGTGGAGTTGAGATTTTATGATGGTAAGAAGGATGCTAAGATTATTTAGTGTAGGAATAATAGTTTTTTTTCTTTTTTCCACTTCTCTTTATGCTTCTATAAATATATCTTATCCCAAACAGGTTTATCAGGGTGATTGTTTTTGGTTAGAAATTAAATATTCGTCAGAAGTAAATGGGATTTTATTAAAATACAACAATAAAACTATGGTAGTTCCCTTAAATAAACAGAAAAAAAGTAGAGTTATACTTGGAGTTTCTGCTAAAGAAAAAAAGGACAGGTCCTTTTGGATTTATTATCAAGAAAAGGGAAAATTTTTTAAAGAAAAGTATAAAATTAAAATTTTGAAAAAAAGATTTTCTAAGCAGTATTTAAAATTGCCTAAAAAGTTTGTTTATTTTTCTAAAAAAGATTTAAAGAGAATAAAAAAAGAAAAATATATTGTTAACAGAATTTTAAATACAGTTACTCCCTATAGTTTTTTGAGAGAAATACAGCTTCCTGTAAGGAGCAAAGTATTATCTCTTTTTGGGGTAAAGAGAATTTTAAATGGAGAGGAGCGAAATTATCATCGAGGCGTGGATTTTCGGGCTCCTTTAAACACACCCATACGAGCTTTTGCTAGAGGTAAAGTGGTCCTGGCCAAAAGTCTTTTTTTTGGTGGTAATACTTTGATTTTGGATCATGGCTTGGGGATTTATTCCCTTTATATGCATTTAAATCAATTTAGAACTAGTTTGGGCAAAGTAGTAGAAAAGGGAGAGGTTATAGGTTTGGCTGGAAGTAGTGGGAGAGCCACTGGTCCGCATTTACATTTTGGTCTTTTTGTGTTGGGAGAAGCTGTAAATCCTTTAAGCTTATTTTAAATAAAAACAGGAGAGAACATATGCCTATTGTAATGGGAACAGCAGGGCACATTGACCACGGAAAAACTACCCTGGTAAGAGCGCTTACAGGTATAGATTGCGATCGTCTGGCAGAAGAGAAAAAAAGAGGGATTACTATAGAACTGGGTTTTGCTTACCTGGATCTGGGAAATACCCGAATTGGAATTGTAGATGTTCCCGGGCATGAAAAGTTTGTCAAGAATATGGTGTCTGGAGCTGTGGGCATAGATTTTGTTTTGCTGGTAATTGCTGCTGATGAAGGAGTAATGCCCCAGACCAAAGAGCACGTGGAAATTTGTTCTCTATTGGGAATAAGTAAAGGCATAGTTGCCTTGACCAAAGTGGATATGGTGGAAGAAGAATGGCTGGAATTGGTGCAAGAAGACATTAAGGAATTTTTGGCTTCTACTTTTTTAAAAGATGCGCCTATTGTTCCTGTTTCCTCTACTAAGGGGCAGGGCCTGGAAGAACTAAAAGCAACCATTGAAAAGATGGTGGCAGCTATAAAGCAAGAAAAGCCTCTGGATGTATTTCGCTTACCCATAGATAGAGTCTTTACCCTGCATGGGCATGGTACTGTAATTACTGGCACTACCCTTTCTGGAAGGATAAAAGTAGGAGAAGAAGTTCAAATCTATCCAGGGGAGCTTTTGGCTAAGATTAGAAATATTCAGGTGCATTCAGAAAGCAAGGAAGAGGCCCTGGCTGGACAGCGTACTGCCGTTAACTTGCAGGGCGTGGAAAAAGATAAGATTGAACGGGGAGATGTCCTGGCCAGGCCTGGAAGCCTTTTTCCTTCTACAACCTGGACAGTGAAAATAGATTACCTTAGTTCTGCTCCCAGACCTTTAAAACATAGGAGCGAGATTCACTTTCACCACGGCTGTAAAGAAGTCATGGCCAGGGTATATTTACTGGAAAAGGATGAGCTTTCTCCAGGAGAAAGTGCTCTGGCTCAGATTCGCTTTTCTCAACCCATGGTAGCCCTGTTTGGAGATAGGTTTGTTTTGCGTTCTTTTTCTCCCTTACAAACAGTTGGGGGAGGAAAGGTGTTGGATCCACTGGCTACCCACCTGAAGCGAAAATCCAAAGACATATTGTTTTTTAAAGAAATAGAGCAATTGAATCCTGAGGAGATTGTTGCTGGCCAGATAAAAAGAAGTGGATTTAAAGGAATAGATATAAATAAGCTTTTAGTTTTAACTAATTTTAGAATTAAAGAGCTGGAAAAGTATTTGCAAAAGCTGTGCTCTGAAAAAGTTGTTTTCTTAGTTTCTAAGGATAAAAAGCTTTATATGCATCTGGAGATTGTAAAAGAAATAAAAAGTAATATATTAAAATACTTAAAACAATTTCACAAGAATAATCCCTTAGAAGAAGGAGTTAGCAGGAATGAAGTTTATTCTAGTTTGAATATAAAAATTGATGAACATGTTTTTAGTTATATGTTGAATAACCTTAAAAAAGATAAGCAAATAGATGTTGTAGATAAATACATTAAAATTTATGGATATGAAATAAAAGTTCATTCTGATAGTGAAAAAATATACAATATGGTTTTGAACTTAATCTCTAAAGGAAAACTTACTCCTCCCACTTATAAAGAATTAAAAGAAAAGGTATCTTGTTCTCCTAAAGAATTGAACGATATTTTGCGCTTGTTAGAAAAAGAAGGCAAAGTGGTTCGCCTTAATGAAAATATTGTCTATGCTAAACAAGTAGTAGAGGAATTACTGGATAAATTAACTGCTTACTTTGAGCAACAGCAAGAGCTTACTCCTGCTGATTTTAAGGCCTTGACCGGACTTTCCAGAAAATATTCCATTCCTTTGTTGGAATATTTTGATAAAGAGAAAATCACCATGCGCATTGGGGATAAGCGGGTTCTTAGAAAAAAAGCATAGGTACTTTTACCACTTATGGAGAAAACTAGGCGTTAACCTATATTTTTTTTACCACTAATTGACAGATATTGCTCCTTTGTTTTATCTTTCTTCCTAAATTAAGAATTGTTTAACTGGGAGGAGAGATGAGCATTTATTATCTTTTTCATGATCGCTCTAGGTGTATAGGTTGTCTTAGTTGTCAAATTCATTGTAAACAAAACAAGAATCTAACTAATCCTGCTCCAAAACCCTGTCAGATATTTACCTTTGGGCCAAAATTAATTCAAGGAAAAGTAAAAGTAGCCAATATTTTTGTATCCTGTTTTCAATGCGATAATCCCTGGTGTGTAAAAGCCTGTCCTACTGGAGCTTTATATAAAAGAGAAAAGGACGGCATTGTAGCTATGGATCGTTCTTTGTGTATTGGCTGTAAAAGTTGTATAGTGGCCTGTCCCTTTGGAGCACCTCAATGGGATCCTTCCTCGCATACTGTAGTAAAATGTGACTTTTGTGTAAATAGATTGGAGCAAGGGTTAAAACCTGCTTGTGTGGAAAATTGTACTACTGGCTGTTTATATTTTGGAACTTTAGATGAGATTAATACTAAATTACAAGAATTAAAAGTAATAGAAGAACCTTTAAGCATGGTGGAAAGGGGATAAATAGAAATGAGTGAGTGTAAATGTAAACAACTAGAAGCTCAAGTGGATTATAATCTTTTGGATAAAATTATTGATGAAGAGTATGGAGGAGATAAAGAAAATTTAATAATGATTTTACAGGCTATCCAGAAGGAGTACAACTATTTACCTAAAGATGCTTTAGTTTATTTGGCAGAAAAGCTCAGTCTTCCTATTTCGCATATATATGAAGTGGTTACCTTTTATGCTTCTTTTAGTTTAAAACCAAGAGGCAAGCATATTATTCAGATTTGTACTGGTACAGCCTGTCATTTAAAAGGTAGTGATAAAGTAGTAAAGGAATTATGTTCAAGACTTAAAGTTGAGCCTGGAGAAACAACAGAGGATGGTCTTTTTACTATTGAGACTGTGAACTGTGTTGGTGCTTGTGCTCTGGCTATGGTTTCAGTAGTAGATGGAAAATATCATCCCAGTACTAATCAAAGTGAAATGAATAAAATAATTGAAGAGTTATCCCAAGGGGAATAATTATGTTAAGTAATTCTAAACTTAAATCTATAGATGATTTTTATAAATACCATAATCAAGTTAAGGAAAAAATAAAAGAAACTGAAAATGTTATTACTGTTTGTTGTGGAACAGGATGTCAGGCTAGTGGGAGTGTAGAAGTTTTAGAAGCTTTAAAAGAAAAGATTAAAACAGAAAATATAGGAGTTAAGGTAAAGCCTATAGTTAAATCTACAGGTTGTCATGGTTTTTGTTCCCGTGGTCCTTTGGTTATTTTGTATCCCGAAGGGATTTATTATCAGCAGGTAAAGTTAAAAGATGTAGAAGAGATTGTGGAAAAAACTGTAAAACAAGGCGAGTTGATTAATAATCTTTTGTATAAGGATCCTTTACAGAAGGAGAAGGTTTCTAAAGCAGAAGAAATTCCCTTTTATGCCAGACAAACTCGTCGGGTTTTGCAGAACATTGGAGAGATTGATCCCTTTGAAATTGATGAAGCTATTGCCCATGGTTCTTATCAGGCCTTGGTCAAGGCTTTAACCTCCATGAGTCCACAGGAAGTTATTGAAGAGGTAAAAAAGTCAGGTTTAAGAGGATTGGGCGGGGCTGGTTTTCCCACAGGACTTAAGTGGCAGTATTGTTCGTCTTATCCTGGTGAAAAATATGTAATTTGTAATGCAGATGAAGGAGACCCCGGTGCCTTTATGGATAGATCCCTTCTGGAAGGGGATCCTCACCGAGTTCTGGAAGGTATGCTTCTGGCTGCTTATGCTATTGGAGCTAAAGAAGGATATATTTATATTCGTTTTGAATATCCTCTGGCTGTAAAAACCTTGCATACAGCCATTGCGCAGGCCAGGAGCTTGGGGCTTTTAGGTGATAATATTCTGGGTACAGATTTTTCTTTTGATATAAAAATTTCCACTGGAGCAGGTGCTTTTGTCTGTGGTGAATCCACTGCTTTAATGGCTTCTTTAGAAGGAAAGGTGGGGCGTCCTAGAGCAAAGTATATTCGTTCTGTAGAAAAGGGTTTTCGCAATTCTCCTTCAAATTTAAACAATGTGGAAACCTATGCCAATGTACCCAGTATTATTTTAAAAGGCTGGGAGTGGTTTGCAGAACTTGGTACAGAAAAGTCCAAGGGAACTAAAATTTTTGCACTCACAGGCTCAGTAAATAATGTAGGCCTGGTAGAAGTACCTATGGGAACTTCTTTGCGAACAATTATTTACGATATTGGGGGAGGAACACCTAAAAATAGAGAGTTTAAAGCAGTACAAACCGGAGGTCCTTCTGGAGGTTGTATTCCCAAAGAATATCTTGATGAACCTGTTGATTTTGAAAGACTTACTTCTTTGGGCTCTATTATGGGCTCAGGGGGCATGATTGTTATGGATCAGACCAACTGTATGGTAGATGTTGCCCGCTATTTTGTGCATTTTTTAGTAGAAGAATCCTGTGGGCAGTGTACGCCTTGTAGGGAAGGCCTGGTGCAGATGGAAGAAATTTTAAATCGCATAACTCAGGGTGAGGGTAGGTTAGAAGATATTGATAAATTAAAGGACCTGGGAGAAGTTGTGGGAGGATTTTCCTTGTGTGGGCTGGGTAAATCTGCCCCCAATCCTGTCCTTAGTACCCTTAAGTATTTTAAACATGAATATTTAGAGCATATAGAAGAAGGCTTTTGCCGGTCTGGAGTATGTAAAAAACTATTTAACTTTGAGATAGATCCAGATAAGTGTACTGGTTGTGGGCTTTGTAAACGCAAATGTCCGGCTGAAGCTATTAGTGGTGAAAAAAAGTCTCCTCATAAGATTGAGCAAAATTTATGCATAAAATGTGGTGAATGTTATAGAAATTGTAATTTTGATAGTATAAAGCCTGTTCCTATAAAAAAATAAAGCATGAGAGGGTAAGCTGGTATGGTAGAGTTTTCTATTGATGGGAAAAAGGTAAGTGGAGAAAAGGGAGAATATATTTTAGATGTAGCTAAAAGAAATGGTATTCATATTCCTACCTTGTGTGCTCATCCTGCAGTAGAGCCAAAGGGTATGTGTAGGTTTTGTACTGTGGAAGTAAAGGACCGAGGAAGGAGTAAATTGGTTACTGCTTGTAATTTTCCTATTAAAGAAGGAATAGAAGTAGATACCAATAGTGAAAAGGTTCGCCAGGGAAGACGAGTGATTTTGGAATTGCTTTTAACTCGTTGTCCGGATTCTCCTTTGCTCAATAGTTTAGCCAAGGAATATGGAGCCAAAAGCAAATATGCCTGTTTATACCCAGATAACTGTATTCGCTGCGGTCTTTGTGCCCGGGTATGTGCCACTCATGTGGTAAGTGCCCTTTGTATGGCTGATAGAAGCCATGAGTTTCATATTACTACTCCTTTTAATGAGCTTTCCTCTGTATGTGTTGGGTGTGGTGCTTGCTTTATGGTTTGTCCCACTGGCTATGTAAAACTGGAGGATAAGGAAGGTAAAAGAAAAATTATATTTGGAAACCAGATAGTTGCGGAGCATAGGTTAGTTTTATGTGAACAATGCGGTAGTGTGGTAACTACAGAAAAAAATATTGAATTTAGTAGAAAAAAATTAGGTGAAGATACTTTACTTGTATACCCCAATCTTTGTTCTAAATGCAGGAGAAGTAATGTAGCTAGAGAAGCAGAAGATTTAGCTGAGGATGCTGTGTTTGAGTTTAATATTGATTGGTAATAAATTTTATAAAACTTATTAATAAAAAAGCCTCCCGCAAAGGGAGGCTTTTTTATTGGTTGTTATATACCCAACACATAATATCTGAGATAGATATAAAGCATAGAAATTGCAAGAGTCATAATGGTTACAGGCACGCCGTATTTTAAGAAGCGGACAAAGGTAATGGGATAACCTGCCTTTTCACTCATACCCACTACAATTACATTGG
>LGER01000059.1 GCA_001507915.1 Desulfonauticus sp. 38_4375
CCTGGCATCTGCCGAATGTGTTCCTTTCTGGTGGTCATAATGCCCAGATAAGGACCTCCAAAGGAAAGGGGTAAGCCCAGGGATTGCCCTTCAGCAACTGCTATGTCTGCTCCCATTTCCCCTGGAGTTTTTAAAACACTTTGCATAAGCGCATATACAGAGATGATGTTCAGGACTTTCTTTTCTCTGGCCAGATTAAAAAGTTCAGTGAAGTCATTTATCTGCCCAAAGAAATTGGGGTTTTGAACAATGACACAGGCTGTATCTTCATCCAGAGCTTCAGCCAGGGCCTTTAGGTCGGTTTTTCCCTGCTGTTGAGGTACGGTAATGAGTTCTAAGTTTAGGTTGAGAGTATAGCATTTTAGCATCTGGCGATAAATGGGATTTACCCCTTCAGAAATAACAATTTTTTGGCGTTTGGTCAGGCGTAAGGCCATCATCATGGCTTCATAAAGGGCAGTGCCTCCGTCATATAGGGAGGCATTGGCAAAATCCATGTCCATAAGCCTGGCCATGGCTGTTTGATATTCAAAGATAGCCTGGAGAGTGCCCTGGGAAGCTTCTGCCTGATAAGGTGTATAGGCAGTATAAAATTCTGAGCGGCTGGTGATGGCTTTTATAGCTGCCGGGATGTAGTGGTCGTAAAAGCCAGCTCCCAAAAAGGTGGTCAGGTGAGTGTTATTTTTTTGAGCCAGGTTTTCCAGGTGGTTGATTACTTCCTGTTCAGATTTTCCAGCTGGCAGATTAAAGCTTTTGGGCCTTAGTTCTTGAGGAATATCAGCAAAAAGTTCTTCAATACTGTTGGCCCCAATAGTAGCCAGCATCTCTTTTACCTGTTCTTCAGTATAAGGGATATAAGGCATTTTCTTTACCTTCTTTGTTTTTTAGTGTTCTTCTTCAGCTACTAGCTGGGCATAAGCATCAGCATCCAAAAGGTTTTCCTTTCCACCAGTGATTTTTACTTTACACAGCCAGCCTTCACCATAGGGGTCTTCATTTATCTTTTCTGGAGCGTCTTCTAAGGCAGTATTTACTTCCAGTACCTCTCCATCTACTGGAGCGTAAAGTTCACTGGCGGCCTTAACAGATTCAATGCTGCCCATTTCTTCCCCTTGAGTTAAGCTTGCTCCCACTTCTGGAAGCTCTACAAAGGTGATATCTCCTAATTGTTCCTGGGCAAAGTGGGTAATGCCTATGATGCCTGTATCGCCTTCTATTTTTATCCATTCATGGGTTTTGGTATAGAGTAAATCTTTAGGAATCATTTTATCCTCCTTAAAATTTGAATTTACCAAGTATATCCTTTTCTTAAATAAAGGGCAATTGTAAAAAAGAGGGGATTTTTGAAGAGTACAGAGTAAAATTAAAAGCTAAAAAGAGATTAACTTTCTTCTTTTAGGGCTTGTTTGAATTTTTCTATAACTTCTGGAGAGACAGAGCGCAGGTGTAAATCCCTTTGGGGAAAAGGTATTTCCACTCCGTGCTCCTTGAATTTTTTAAATAGAGCAAAATAATAATCACTAACTATTCCTGAATGGGCTTTTCTGATCTTTTCTGCTCTGGTCCAGATTACTAGAGTAAAGTTTAGGCTATTATCGCCAAAACTTTCAAATCTGACTCGTACAGGGTGGTCTTCATCTTCAGCGGTTAAAGGGCAGGTTTTGCCCACTTCTTCAGCTATTTTGGCTATTTTTTCCGGGTCTTCTTTATAGGATACCCCAAAGGGTATGTGGACTCTGCGCCAGTCATCACTATGGGTCCAGGTGTTGACCCTTTTGGAAATAAATTCTGAATTGGGCACAATAATTTCCTGTCCTTCATAGGTTCTAATTACAGTGGAGCGGATGTTTATCTTTTTAACTTCTCCTATGGTCTTATCTTCTAGTTCTACCAGGTCCCCAATTTTTATGGCACGCTCACCTAATAAAATTATGCCACTAATAAAATTATTGGCAATGGTTTGTAAGCCAAAACCTACACCAACACCCAAAGCTCCAATTAAAATGTTTAACTGGCTTATATCAATGCCAATGGTTGAAATGGTGCTCAAGATTAATAAAATCAGTAAAACATAATAGGTAAGAGTGGTTATGGAATTGGCCAGGGCAGGAGAAATTTTGGTATGACCTAAAAGCCAATTCAAAATTTTTTTTCTGCTAAAACGAATTAGCCAGAGCCCTAAGCCCAAAAGCAGAATGGCTTTTAAGAGGCTTAAGGTGGTAATTTCTCCATCTTTAAATTGGAGCAAAGGATAAGTTAGAAAGGCATTTATTTCTTGTAACATATTTTTAGGCTCTATTTTATTTTAGAGACCAGATAATTAGCTAATACTTTTTAGTTTGGCAATAACTTCTTCAATTATTTCTTTAGGCGTGGAAGCCCCTGCAGTAATGCCAATTTTTTTATACTTTTTTATTTCCTGTTCTAGAAGTTCCTCTTTGGTTTCAATGTGGATGTGAGAGGTCACCTGACTTACCAGCTTGGCCAATCTGCGGGTATTGCCACTCATTTTTCCACCTATCACAATCATTAATTCCACTTCTTTAGCGATTTTTAAGGCTTCTTGTTGCCTTTCTTCCGTGGCATTGCAGATGGTATTTAAGGTTTTAAACTGGATTTTTTTGTTTTTGAGATAGGACTGGATTTCCTCAAATTCATGCTGATCTTGAGTAGTCTGGGAGGCCAGCGTATAAGTGAGGCTGGTGTTTAGGGTTAAGCTTTTCAGTTCTTCTAGACTTTCAAAAAGCAAAACTTCATTTTGGGCATAGCTAATTAGTCCCTTTACTTCAGGATGTTTTTTTTCTCCATACAAGAGCAGGGGGTTGGTCTGGGTGTTTTTGGCAATAAGGATTTGAGCCTTTTTGACCTTGGGGCAGGTAGCATCCACAATATTAATGTTTTTGTTTTTTAATTCTGCCTCTAAGTAGGCAGGTAAGCCATGTGCTCTAATGAGCACAGTATCTTCATCGGTTATCTCCTGGGGAGAAGAGATAATTTTTACTCCTTTTTGAGCATACTTATCCAGTACCTGAGGATTGTGGATAATGGGCCCTAAAGTAGCCAGCTTTTTACTTTGGGTTAGAGCCAGGTCCAGTTTTTTTAGGGCCAGATCTACTCCCAGACAAAAACCAGTTTTGGAGGCCAAAAGGATTTCTCTAGTCATGGTAGGCTCCTTGTTCTAGTAAAAAAGCTATTTCTTCTATTTCTTCCCAGGAGGAAATTTGAGTTAATTTATGGCGAATTTTTTTAGCTGCAGGCAGCTCTTTGACCATTTTGGGAAGGATGGTTCGCATTTTTAAAGCAGAAAGCCCGGGTTTAAGGGTTTGGTAATAGTGGACAAACTTTCTTAAAAGAAGGGCGATAATTTTGTTCTTTTCTCCAGGGGATTTTTTTTGTTTTAAGAGTTTAAATTCAGTAAAAATATAGGGATTACGCAGGGCTCCTCTGGCAAACATGATATTATCAATACCTGTTTCTTCCAGACAGCGCAGTCCATCTTGGGCTGTAAAGAGGTCCCCACTGCCAATTACTGTGAGTTCTGGAATAGTTTGTTTTAAAATTTTTAATTTTTGCCAGTCAGCCTGGCCGGAAAATTTTTGTCTGGCATAGCGGGGATGCAGGGTAAACCAGCCTATATTTAGTTTGGCTAAATCTTCAGCCAGCAAGAGATAGACATCTTGATTTAGCTCATAACCCAGACGGGTTTTTACGCCTAAGCGGGAAAAGGGGACTACTTCGCCCATGACTTTGACTAATTCTACAATTTGCTTGGGTTCTTTGAGTAAACTTGCACCTGCTCCGGTTTTAGTTACTTTTTTTACAGAGCAGCCACAATTTAAGTCAAAATAGGTAAAACCCATTTCTAGCAGTTTTTTAGTGGCCAGCAGTATGTTTTTGGGCTTTGCCCCAAAGATTTGTACAGCTAAAGGAGTGTCTTTTAGATTGGTTGCCAGGAGTTTATAGGTGCCAGGTGTATTATAAATAAGCCCGGTAGCACTGACCATTTCAGTAAAGGCAAAACTACACCCCATATCTCTACAAACCAGGCGAAAGGGCAGGTCAGAAAAGCCTGCCAGAGGTGCTAACCAGGGAGATTTAGTGGGCAGAGAGTCCTTCATGGGAAAATTAAATAATTTTTTCTATTCTTCCAGGTTTTAATTCTTTTAAAAGGATTTGGGGAGATAGGGATAGGATGACCAGGTCGATAAGTGTGCCTTCAGGATAAAAGGTAAATACCTTGGCTATTAACTTTAACCCTTCAACTTCCAGTAAGGCCTTTTCTTTAGTATAATATCTAATTATTCTTCCCTTTACTACCTCGCCTGGCTGGTGTTTTTCCTTAAACCTGGCCACTCTCTTCTTTTGCAGAGGCATATCCTTTTTTCTCTTTATAGATAAGATAAAGATTGCGGCTGTAGATAATCACTCCTGTAGCCTGCCCCAGAATAAAGACCGGGTCTTTGCGGTAAAGAGAATAGGCCAGAAGCATAATGCCACCTATAAGGCTAAAATACCAGAAATAAACCGGGATAATACTTTTTTTAGCTCGCTCGCTGGCAATCCATTGAACTATAAAACGAGCAGAAAACATAGCCTGGGCTAAAAAACCAATAATTAACCAAATCTTTTCAGCCATTATTTTTTTATTTCCTTTATTTGAGGTAATACCCTTCTTTTACGCATCCAAAGAACTCCAAAACTGTCAAAAAGACCTACCCAGAGACGATTGTTAATAGTGTACTTGGTTTGTCCTTTGGTGCGAGGACGATGATTTACAGGTATTTCTACAATTTTTTCAAAACCTTGTAAGCGAATTAAAGTGGGGAGAAAACGGTGCATTCCCTTAAACAAAAAAATGTTCTGCACACATTCCTTGCGCATGGCCCTTAGGGAACACCCCACATCTCTAATTTTGTCTTTGGTAATGAAGTTGCGAAAGCCATTGGCTATTTTTGAGGCGATTTTTCGTAAAATACTATCCTGTCGTTTTGCTCTATAGCCATTTACCACATGGGCCTGGTGCTCTTCCAGAAAACTTACCAAACGAGGTATATCTTTGGGGTCATTTTGGCCATCTCCATCCAGAGTAACCAGAATTTGCCCCTGCGCTACCTTAAAACCAGTGTACATGGCTGCAGATTGGCCATAATTTTGGTCTAAATCCACAAACCAATGATTGGCCTTTTCCTGGGTAAGCTGGATTAACTTTTCCCTGCTTCTGTCTGTGGAGCCATCATTTATCCAGATGCACTCCCAGGGCTGACTAAAGTCTTTGAGGGCTGCATTTACTTCGTTGGCTAAAATAGGGATATTATCTTCTTCATCTTTGATGGGGATGATTATGCTTAAATAGACATTATTTTTGGTGTTCAAGGATTAATTCTACCTCCTCTTGAGTTAAACCAAAATTTTTGGCTAAACTTTCGATACTTTCACCAGCTTTATGGCCCATGATAATTACTTGCCTTAAGAAAAGAGGAGAATTGGTAAACTTTTCTGCCTGTAAAATCAACCTTCTTAATTCCTCGCTGCGGGCAGAGAGCTTTTCCTCTAACTTTAGTAATTCTTCCTGGCGTAAGGCAAAGCTTTCCACCAGTTCTTTTTCTAACTGGCTGCTAAAGGAGAGCTTTTGAATAAAATCTTCCTGTTTTTGCTGGAGTTCTTTGAGAAATTTTTCTGATTTTTTAAGGCGTAAAAAGAAAAATATGACCAGAATTAAAAGAATTACTTCCAGAAAGGAAAGTATAAGCAAGATAAATTCCCATTTGTTCATAAACTAGACCTGGAGATCTATGATCTGTCCTTTGTCTTTAAGTTCAGGCAGCTTGGATTTTTTTTCTTTCTGGGAAGAGGTAAAGTTGGGAGTATGGGCAGAGTCTTTTTCCTTGTCTGGAGATACCTTGCTTTGGGCCTTAGCCTTTTCAGTTTGAAAAATTTTATTTTTGGCTTCTTCTTGTTTTTGTACAACTACATCAGCCAGGATGTTTTGACTGCCCTGGGGCCCATTTTGAGCCTGATGTTGCAGGTGTTGTAAATGGGGAAGCTGAGAAAATAGAACAGGCAAATCAATAGGGGTAACCATCTTTAACTCACTATGTACTTTTCTATTAAAACCTTTTGGAGTTGTCCGTTGTTTAGATATTGATTAACTACATTTAAAATATCTTTTTTCACTTCTTCCAGGTTTTTAGGATTCTGGAGAAAGCTAAGTTCTTTATTGTTTAAATAATAGTAAATAGCATCTCTCAGGATTATTTTTTTCCTTTTGGCTTCCCACACCAATCTGCCATCAGTGGAAGCAAAACTGAGTTTTATTTCCAGAAAATGAGGGTTCTTTTGGTTATCTGTCAGTTCTACAATAAAACCATCCAGTTCTACCAGTTGTTCTTCTGGTGGTGGCGGAGCTTTGGGCTTTGCTTCTTCTTTTTTTTCTACTTTTTTAGGCGGAGGCGGGGGAGGTGTTGCTTTTTCTTTACTTAATAAGAAGTAACTTCCTCCTCCTATGCCTAAAATTAAAAGGATTCTTCCTATCAAAAACCATTTATTTTTCCAAAAAGGCTTTGCCTTTTCTTCTGCCTGCTCTACATCTTCAACTGGCTTATCTTCTTTTTCAGGTTTTTTTTCCTCTGTTTTCTCCTCTTCTTGCTCTTCTTGTAAAAAAGGAGCGTCATCTAAATCTAACTCTACTTTCTCTCCTTGGGTTTCCGTACTACTGTCTATGTCTTCTAATTCATCTAGGTCCAGCTCTACTTTTTCTTCTGGCGAATCTTGTTTTTTTTCTAAGATTTCTTCATCTAACTTATCAGGCATATTTATCTATTTTCAAAAATTTTATCTATTTTTTTGTTGTAAGGTTTCAGCGGTAAAGGGTTTTACGATATAGTTGGAAACCTTGGCCTGAACTGCTTCAATAATATTTTCCTGCTGAGCTTCTGCTGTGACCATTAAAAAGGGAAGATCAGCAAATTCTTCACTGGCGCGTACCTTTCTTAAAAGCTCAATTCCAGTCATTTTAGGCATATTCCAGTCACTAATAACAAAATCAATTTTGTCTTTATTAAGGATATCCCAGGCAGTAGTGCCGTCATCTGCCTCTACTATATTGTTGAAGCCCAGTTGTCGAAGAATGTTTTTTATGATTCTGCGCATGGTAGAAAAGTCATCTACGATTAAAATCCGCATATTTTTGTTAACAGCCATGTTTTCCTCCTCAAGGTTGTTCAAATCGTTCTTTAAATTTTTTCTTTAGCTTTTGTAAAGCCTGAGCGTGCAATTGGGAAACTCTTCCTTCTGTGATTTCTAAAATATTGGCAACTTCTTTCATAGTCAACTCTTCTACATAGTAGAGGGAAAGGACCAGTTGCTCTTTTTTAGTCAATTCTTTGATGAGTTTGGCAATTTTGTCAACCAGGTCCTGGTTAATGACTTTTTCTTGAGGTTGATAGGTAAGTTCCTCTGGGGTGCTTAAGTTTTGCTGAATAGCATCTAAGCTAATTAAAATCTGATTTTGCAAGGCTACAAGCAGTTGTTCTATTTCATCTGGTTTAAAGCCTGTTTCTTCTTCTATTTTTTTTCTGGCTTCCTCTGAATTTAGATTGAGATTGTTTTGATTTTGTAGAATATGTTCTATTTTTTTTATTTTAGAGCGCATATTGCGGGAAAGCCAGTCCATTTTCCTTAACTCATCTAGCATAGCTCCTCGAATACGGTTTTCTGCATAAGTCTCAAAAAGAATTTCTTGATGAGGGTCAAAATTTTTTAAGGCCTCTAATAAACCTAGAGTACCAGCACTGATCAATTCTTCTAATTCCACATGATGGGGAAGTTTGCTCTTAAGACGCAGGGCTATTATTTTTACTTTTGGAGCATATTTTTTGACTAAAGATTCTTGCTCTCTTAAAGAGAGTTGAGAAAACTTTCGTGGAGCTACACTGGTTTGCCAGGGATTAGCCTTCCTGAAAGAGGAGTTTTTTCCAGAAGAATTTAATGTTTCCATCAATTACTCTTTTTTTAGGCCAATTGTAGATAGCAGTAGCTATGTTTTTTAACTGCCGACTGCTATTTAAGGTTTTATTTAAATAAAAAGGCTCCTGATTTTGTACATGTTTTTTTATCTTTGCTTCCAAAGGAATTATGCCCAAAAGATTTAGAGAAATACTTCCTAAGAATTTTTCGCAGGCCAGGTATAATTTTTTAAAGGCTTCTTTACCATCTTTTTCACTTTTGGCCATATTTACAATTACTTCAAAGCTATTTACCTGGTGATGATTTTTTAGCACCTTAATTAAGGCATAGGCATCAGTTAAAGAAGTGGGTTCTGGAGTTAAAATAATGATTCTTTTTTCAACTGCCAGGTTAAAATAAATAACATGGTCGTGAAGTCCTGCTCCAGTGTCCACAATAAGATAGTCCACTTTTTTTTCTAAAGGGTCAAAGGCTTCTAAAAGTTCTAGTTTTTGTCCCTGGCTTAGTTTGGTGATTTCTGGTACCCCTGAGGCTGCAGGCAGAATGGAAAAGCCAAACTCTGTGGGATAAATTATTTCTTCTATTTCTTTTTCTCCACTTAAAAGATGGGCCAGGTTAAAGGGAGGATTTAGTCCCAAAAGCACATCTACGTTGCCTAAGCCCAGGTCTCCATCCAGGAGAAGCACTCTTTGGTTTAGTTCAGCCAGAGCACAGGCCAGATTTACAGAAATGTTGGTCTTGCCTACTCCACCTTTACCTGAAGTAACAGATATGACTAAAGGAGAAAAACTCATTTTTTACCTTCCTTAAAATTCCCTTTTGAATAAGTAGCGTAAAATTTTCCCTGCATCTGCTTTAAAAAAACTGTTTTTTAGATGAGCCCCATAACTGACCAGAGAGATGGGAATGGGGTAGTCAAAGCTAAAATTTAACATGCTACCCAAGTTACAGGCTTCATCTACTCTTGTCCAGATAATACTGGAGATATGCTTACTGCCTACTTGATTCAAAAAAGAGCGTAGATAATTTTCCTGATAGACAGGGCTTAACACCAGATGTAAGTGGGCTAAAGTTTTTATTTTTTCAAAAAAATTCTTTAAGTCAAGAGAGTTATGGGGTAAGTCTAAAAAGATAAAATCATAGGACTCGTGTTTAGAAGAAGGCAGTTCTTCTAAACTACAGGGTTGAAAATCCAGGTCAATTAACTGGGCGTAGTGTTCTAAAAGTAGTTTTCCTTCCAGAGAGCTGTTAGGTGGATAGGCAAGGAGTATTTTTTTATTTTTTCTTTTTAAAGCCAGCACGCTTTTAAGTAAAGAAGAGGTTTGGCCACTGCCTGGGGGGCCTAAAAAGAGATGATATTTTTTATCCAGAAAGTGTTCTGGCCAGGGTTTTACCTTTAAGTGGTTTTTTAAGAGAGTTAAAAGAGAATGTCCCTGGTTCAGTTGCAGGCTTAATTGGAGAAGAATGTTTTTTTTCACGCCTTGTTTTTCTAAGTAGTTTAAGGCTTGTAGATACTTGGAGGGAACTTTTAACTGTTCTTCTGGTTTTAAGACCGTAAGTAAGGAGTCCCTGAAGCTTTCCCACTCTGAGTAAAATTGTTGAAGCAGGTCTAAGTCAGGAGTTTTACTGGCTGTCCTGGCTGCAGGAGTCTCTAGGGCAGCCACCACTTCATAACGAGAGGAGCCATTTTGTCCAATACATTCACTACTTAAAATAACTGCTTCCGGCCCCATTTCTTTTTTGATTTGGGCCATAATTTGGGAAAGATTTTTGCCTTGAAAGGTTTTAACTTGCATGGTCCAATCTCACTTGAGCTATGGTTTCCAGTTGAATTTCTGGTGGAATTTCTGCCTGGGAAATTACCGGCAAGTTGGGAATAAAACGCACACAAATTTGTGCTAGATGAGGTCTTAGAGGAGGAGAGACCAAAAGCACTGGTTGACCATCTTTAACTATGGCCTTTTCCAGGGTCTTGATCATCTTTTGAATAATTTGATGAGCCAGGTGGGGGTTCATGGTTAAAAAGGCCCCAGTATCGGTTTGTTTGATATTTTCTTGAAACAGGGATTCTATTTCCTGATCCAGAAGGATAATGGGTAGAGTATTGTCTTTGGCCAAGTAGGGGCTGACAATGTTTCTGGCCATATGTTGGCGCACATATTCTGTGAGCTGAACCGGGTCTTTGGTTTGTTGACCATAGTCAGCCAGGGTTTCCACTATGGTCAGCATGTCTCTTATGGAAACGCCTTCTTTGACCAGGTTTTGCAGGACTTTTTGCACCACACCCAGGGACAGGATATTGGGTATCAAATCTTCCACAGCTTTGGGAGCCCGTTGAGCCAGGGTATCCAGAAGGTTTTGTACTTCCTGGCGTCCCAGGAACTCATGTAAATGTCTCTTAAAAAGTTGAGTTAGGTGAGTGGTTATAACTGTAGCAGGGTCAACTACAGTATAGCCAGCCAAGAGTGCTTCTTCTTTTCTGTTTTTGGGTATCCATAGGGCTGGCATTTTAAAGGCTGGCTCCACTGTTTCTATGCCTTTAATGCGGTGTTTTATATCTCCAGGGTCAATGGCCAGGTAGTGGTCAATTAAGATTTCTCCTCGCCCAATTTCATTGCCTTTTAAGAGCACTCTATATTCACCTGGCTTTAACTCTAAATTGTCTTTTAGATGCATGGAAGGAATAACCACTCCCATATCCAGAGCAAATTGACGCCTTAAGGCCCTGATGCGGGTAAGTAAGTTCCCGTTTTGCTCTTCATCTACCAGAGGAATGAGTCCATATCCTACCTCTAAAGCCAAGGTATCCAGAGGTAAAAGAGCAGATACCTCTTCTGGAGTGTCCAGAGAGGTTGCCTGGCTTTTACTTTTCTTTTTACCTTGACTTTCTAAAAGGGACTTTTGCTTATTGGCTATGGTAGAAAGCATAAACAAAACAGAAGCTAAAAGGAGAAAAGCAAAAGTGGGCATGCCTGGAACTAAACCAAAGAGAAGCAAGATGCCACTGACCAGCTTTAAGGCCCTGGGATGCATGGTGAGCTGGCCTAAGAATTCTTCACCTAACTGGGCTTCAGCTGCTGCTCTACTGACAATAATACCTGCAGAAGTGGAGATAATAAGAGAAGGAATCGTGGAGACCAACCCATCTCCAATGGTTAAAAGGGTATAGGTTTGGGCAGCTTCCATCCAGTTCATTCCCTTTTGCAGAACTCCAATAAAAAAACCACCTATGATGTTGATAAGGGTAATGAGCATTCCTGCTTTTACATCTCCAGAGACAAACTTGCCTGCACCATCCATGGCACCGTAAAAGTCAGCCTCTCTCCGAATGGCTTCCCTTTGTTGTCTGGCTTCTTCTTCGTCAATAATGCCTGCATTTAAGTCAGCTTCAATGGCCATTTGTTTACCAGGCATGGCATCTAAGGTGAATCTGGCAGCAACCTCGGCAATACGGGTTGTACCTGTGGTAATAACCATTTTATTTAAGGCAAAGAGGATGAGAAAAATAACTATGCCAATAACGTAATTTCCACCTACTACAAAGTTGCCAAAGGTCTGGATGACCTTGCCTGCAGCCACAGTTCCCTGGTCGCCATTAAGTAAAATTAGTCTGGTAGAAGCAACATTTAAGGCCAGTCGCATGAGGGTGGTTATTAAAAGTAGAGAAGGGAAAATGGAAAATTCCAGAGGAGTTTTCATAAACATGGTGGTAACTAATACCACCAGGGAAAAGGAGATATTAAAGGCCAGCATTACATCTAAAAAAATAGTGGGCAGGGGAATAAGCATGACAAAGAGAATTATTACTACTCCAGCAGCTAGTAAGAAGTCTCCTTGTCTGGAAAAGCGAGAATAGTCTATGTTGAGGGTAGGTGTTTTTATTGCCATTTTTTTGACTTAAGGCTTTATTTCCTTTTGCGATATTTATAGAGCTGGGCCAAGACAGCTGCTACAGCTCGGTAAAGTTCTTCAGGGATCATCTCCCCAATTTCTACACTTTTATACAAAGCCCATGCCAAAGGCTTATTTTCTTTGATGGGCACATTATGTTTACGGGCCACTTCCTTGATTTTTTCTGCCACCTTGTTTGCTCCTTTGGCCAGGACAATGGGAGCAGGGGCTTTAAGGGGATTGTAGGCCAAAGCCACAGCAATATGGGTGGGGTTGGTAATAACCACGTCTGCTTTGGGTACTTCCTGTAGCATGCGCTGTTGCATGACCTTAAGCATTTTTCGTTTTTGTTTGCTTTTTATCTGTGGGTCACCTTCAGCCTGTTTGCGTTCATCTTTTACTTCTTCCTTGGTCATTTTTAGATTTTCCTCATAATCCCAGCGGGTGTAAATGAGGTCAGCCACTCCAATAAGGAGCATGGGGACCAGGGCATACCCAGTGACCTTAAAGCCTGTGTTTAAAATATAAGCAGCAATATCAGATACTGAAGCGTAAAAAAGAGGCAAAATATTTTCTGTTAATTCGCTTTTTAAAACCAGATAGGGAGCAAGACCTACAAAAAAGGCCTGTAAAACACTTTTAGTTAAATTGATTAAGGTTTGGATGTTGACAAAAATTTTCTTTAATCCTTGAATAATATTAAAATTTTTAAATTTAGGAGTAAGGGGCTTGGTGGTCCAGAGTGAACCCACCTGGGCTCTGGTTACAAGTAAAGAGATGAGAAAAACAAAAAACATTATGGGTAAGACCATAAGGCCAATTTGTT
>LGER01000060.1 GCA_001507915.1 Desulfonauticus sp. 38_4375
ATAGAAGAAATTATTTCCAAGTTAAGAGCAACTCCTGAAAGCACCAGTCAAAAGGATTTTTTATCTTCCTATCAAAAACAACAAGGGGCTTTAAAAAATTTACATCCCTCCCTTTCTCTGGATTGCGAACTAGATTGTTTTTCCACTTTTGAGTTATTAAATAAAAAATACACTAAACTCTATCTATCCAGCTTAACTCCCAACCAGAAATATTGCGGCAAAGAACACAATATATGCTGTTTTCAAAATCTACAAATAAACTTTTTAGAAGCTTACTACTTACAATTCAATTTTAACATCATGCTTGATTTAACTCTAAGAGAGAAAATCTTAAAGACCATAAAAAAGAAAAACACCCGGATATGTCCTTTATATATAAAAAAATGTGTTCTTTTTGAGTTTAGACCTTCTGCCTGTAGAAGATTAGAAGTAAAGGATAAAAAGTTATTTTTAGAAGTGGAAAAAGAAATTGAAGAGTTAAATGAAAATTTCTTAAAAGAAAAGTTTAACCTCGAAAATTATCCAGAAAAGTTTACCTACCCAGAGGTAATAAGTGGAAAGTATATCCAGAAATTCTTTAACTTTTTAACTCAAAATCTAAAGAGAAAGTAATACTTCCTTTAACTTAAAAATTCTATCCCTTAACTGGGCTGCTCGTTCAAACTCAAGATTTTGAGCAAGTTTTTTCATTTCTTTCTCCAGTTTTTTTATCTCTTTTTCTAAACTTTCTGGAGTGCGCTGATACAAATTTTCCTCTTCTTTTAATAACTCTGGCTCATATTTTTGCTGTAGGTTATAAAGGGCGTGTTTTAGTTCCTTGTGAATAGTCTGAGGGGTTAAGTTGTGTTTCTGGTTATAGGCAAGCTGGATTTTCCTTCTTCGCTCTGTTTCAGAAATGGCCTCAGCCATAGCTGGAGTCATCCTGTCTGCATAAAGAATCACTTTGCCCTGAACATTTCTTGCTGCCCGGCCAAAGGTTTGAATTAAAGACCTGGCTGAACGCAAAAAACCTTCTTTATCAGCGTCCAAAATAGCCACCAAAGAGACTTCCGGTAAATCCAGCCCTTCCCTTAACAAGTTAATACCAATTAAAACAGAGAAATCCCCTTTTCTAAGGCCGTGGATTATTTCCACTCGCTCCAGGGTATCAATATCTGAATGCATGTACTTACACTTAATTCCCCTTTCAGACATAAATTCTGCCAGATCTTCAGCCAGTCTCTTGGTCAGGGTAGTAATCAGCACCCTTTCTCCTTTTTCTATCCGTTTCACGCATTCAGCCAGCAAATCCGGGATTTGATTGGTAGTGGGTCTTACTTCTACTTCTGGGTCCACCAAACCTGTAGGTCTAATAATTTGCTCCACAATATAAGGTCTGGAGCGCTCCAGTTCCCATTCTCCTGGAGTAGCTGAAACATATACACATTGATTGATACAACTTAAAAATTCCTCAAAATTAAGAGGACGATTATCCAGAGCACAGGGCAAACGAAAGCCAAAATCCACTAAAGTTTTTTTGCGGGAGATATCACCATTGTACATGCCTCTAATCTGGGGAATGGTGATGTGCGATTCATCAATAAACAACAAAAAATCCCTGGGAAAATAGTGAAGTAGACAGGCAGGAGGCTGACCAGGCTTTCTGCCATCCAAGTGGCGAGAATAATTTTCTATGCCTTTGCAATAACCAAGCTCTTCAATCATCTCCAGATCAAACAGGGTTCTTTGTTCCAACCTTTTGGCTTCCAAAACCTTGCCCTCTGCTTCCAGTTCCTGGAGTCTCCATCGCAATTCTTCTTGAATGGAACTAATAGCCCGCTTTAAATTTTCTCGATCTGAAACATAGTGGCTGGCAGGAAAAATAATGGTTTTCTTAAGTTTAGCAATTATCTGTCCTGTTAAAGGGTCTATTTCATAGATACTTTCAATTTCATCGCCAAAAAATTCTATTCTCAAGGCCCTTTCCTGCATATAAGCAGGTATTATTTCCAAAATATCTCCTCTAACTCTAAAGGTTCCCCTTTTAAAGTCATATTCATTACGCTCATAATGCACTTCTATAAGCCTAGAAATAAGCTTTTCTAAACTTATACTTTGTCCTTCTTCAACAGGAACTATCAATTTAGCATAGTATTCAGGCGAACCCAATCCATAAATACAGGATACAGAAGCGACAATAATAACATCTCTTCTGGTAAGCAAAGCATGGGTAGCAGCGTGCCTGAGCTTATCTATATCTTCGTTTATGGAAGAATCCTTTTCAATATAAATATCCTGATGGGGTAAGTAGGCTTCTGGCTGATAATAATCATAATAACTCACAAAGTATTCCACAGCATTTTCAGGAAAAAACTCTTTAAACTCTGAATAAAGCTGGGCAGCCAGGGTTTTGTTAGGAGCCATGACCAAAGTGGGACGGTTGAGCTTACTAATCACCTGGGCCATGGTAAAGGTCTTACCAGAGCCTGTTACCCCCAGAAGCACCTGTTCCTTTACTCCCTGCTTTAAGTTTTGCACCAAAGCAGAAATAGCTTTAGGTTGATCTCCTGTGGGTTTAAAAGGACTAACGAGTTTAAACAACATGGCCAAATTTTAAGCCAATCTGGTCCCATTGGGAACCTTTTTTTCTGGTACAGCCAGCACCACTTCTCCCCCTTCTAAAATAAAGCCTGTAATCAAACACTCAGACTTAAAATCAGCAATTTGTTTGGGAGGAAAATTTACCACCCCTAAAACCTGTTTTCCCACCAATTCTTCTGGTGAGTAAAGTTTGGTAATCTGGGCACTGGACTTTTTTATCCCCACTTCCGGACCAAAATCCACCCACAATTTATAGGCTGGCTTTCTGGCTTTGGGAAATTCTTCCACTTTGACAATGGTCCCTGCCCGAAGCTCTACCTTCCAGAAATCCTCCCAGGAAATAGTTGTCATTTTTTCCTCCCACCTTGATTTTTTTCTTCAATAAAATTAAATATTAAATAAGTTTAATAAATTAAACCAAGGAGAGCAATAATGCATCCAGCTATTTTGTGGCGTCCTGTAAAAAATCTGGATATCCAGTGTGAAGCCTGCTCTCACTTTTGCTATCTAAAAGAAGGAGAAAAGGGCAAGTGTGGAGTAAGGATAAACCAAAAAGGTCGCCTGTATACTCTGGTCAAAGATAAAATTGCTGCCCTCAATCTAGACCCTGTAGAAAAAAAACCCCTTTTTCACTTTCTGCCAGGAAGCAAGACCCTTTCACTTGCCACTATGGGCTGTAATTTTGCCTGTATCTTTTGTCAAAATCACAGCTTATCTCAACCCCCTAAAAAAGATGGGACAATTTTGGGGGAAAATATTTCTGCTGACTCCATTTTGCAACTAGCCAAAGAAGAAGGGGCTTTGAGTGTTTCTTATACCTATTCTGAACCCACTATTTTTATCGAACTGGTCTTAGAAGTATCTAGAAAGGCCCAGGTGGAAGGCATAAAAAACATTTTAGTCACCAATGGCTATCAAAGTCCCAAGGCCCTGGAAGAACTAGGTCCTTACATTCAGGCAGCCAATGTGGATTTAAAAAGTTTTGCTGAATGTTTTTATCGAGAATATTGCCAGGCTTCCTTAAAAACAGTTTTAAACAACCTGGAACACATGAAAAAACTTGGCTGGTGGCTGGAAATAACCACCCTGGTCATTACTGAGCTAAATGATAGTCCTCAAGAATTAAAAAACATAGCCAGGTATATCCAGAATTACCTGGGAAAAGAAACTCCCTGGCATATCTCCCGCTACCATCCCAGCTATAAGCTAAACAACCCACCTACGCCCTTAAGCACTCTGGAAAAGGCCTATGAAATAGGTAAAGAAGTGGGACTGGACTATGTCTACCTGGGAAATGTACCCGGGCATATGAGTGAAAGTACCTATTGCCCTGCTTGTGGCAAAGTAGTTATAGCCAGAAGAGGCTTTACCCTGTTGGAGATTAATCTAAAAGAAGGAAAATGTGCCTTTTGTGATTACAAAATTGCAGGAGATTTTAGCAATCTCAACTAAAAATCTATCCCTTTTTTAGCTTTTACTCCCTTTTGAAAAGGATGTTTTACCTCTTTGATTTCTGATACCATATCCACTCTGGCCAAAAAATCTAAGGGAAAGTTCCTGCCTGTAAGCACTAAGTTTACTTCTTTTTGGCGGGCCAAGTCTATTATCTTTTCCACTTCTTCTGGTTTTATAACCCCTAAGTTCAGGGCATAAAAAATTTCGTCCAAAACCATTAAAAAGGGTCGTTCTGCAAACTTTTGTTCCAGCCAGGAAAAAACTTCCTTTATCTTTTGCCGTTGTTTCCTTTTATTTTCTTCGCTGCGAACAAACCCCAGGCCACAGGCCCAAAAGTCTTCCTTTAGCTGAGACTTAAGAAAAATCTGCTCTCCAGCTTGACCATCTCTTTTTAAAAATTGCAAAAAAACCACTCTAAAACCATGGCCTAAAGCCCTTATGGTTTGCCCTAAAGCTGCACTGGTTTTGCCCTTTCCTTCTCCGGTATAAACTAAAATCATCCCTTTCTTACCCTTTCCAAAATCCTTTGCACACACTCTCTGGCTTCCTCAATTATGTCCTCTTCTCCTTCCACCTTGCCCTTTTCCATTAAAACCTTACCATCACAAATGACCGTATCCAGACAAGCGGGATTGGCAGAATAAACTAAATTGGAAATAAGGTTGTGGTTGGGCACCAATAAGTAGTGATTTAAATTGACCAACATCAAATCAGCAAGCTTTCCCTCCTTAATTTCCCCACTATCCAGCCCAAAGGCCCAGGCCCCTTGTTTCGTGGCCAAAGCAAAGGCTTCCTCAGCAGGCAAACTGGAAGGACTTTGGGCATAAATCTTGGCATTAAAAGAAGCAACCATCATTTCTTCAAACATATCCAGGTTGTTATTGGAAGCACAGCCATCTGTACCCAAGCTCAAGAAAACTCCCTTTTCTTTCATTGGGGCATAGGGGAAAAGCCCTGAAGCCAGCTTGATATTGGAAGAGGGAACATGAACTACTTTTACCTCTCTTCTGGCCAAAATCTCCATTTCCTCTTCATCTACCCAAATGGAGTGAGCAACCACCACCTTGGGTCCTAAAAAGCCCAGGGAATCTAAGTATCTTACAGGAGTAAGCCCATAAGTTTTTCTGCAGTCTTCTAATTCTTTTTTAGTTTCAGCCAGGTGGATATGAATAAACAGGTCCCTGGCCTGAGCAAAATCCTTTAACCAGAGCAAAGATTCTCTGGATACGGTATAAATGGCATGAGGACCAAGAATAAAAAACACTCGTTCACTATCCTGATTTTCAGCAAAAAATCGTTCTGTTCTCTCCTTGAAGTGTTTAGCTTTTTTATTATCATTAAAATCCACAAAAACAGTAGATAAGGCCGCCCTGATCCCCATTTCTTCTACAGCCTGTTTAGTGGCCAGAGGATGCCAGTACATATCACAAAAAAAAGTGGTTCCAGACTTTATCATCTCCAGACAGGCAAGCTTACTTCCTATATAGACATCTTCAAAAGTAAGTTTTTGCTCAAAGGGCCAGATGTATTGTTCAAGCCAGGTGTGCAAAGGTAAATCATCAGCATATCCCCGAAGCAAAGTCATGGCTGCATGAGTATGTACATTATGAAAGGTAGGCAAAGCAGCCTTATTTTTACCATCAATTTCCTGATCCACCTTTTCCTCTATATTCTCTGCAATTTTTACTATTCTATTTCCTTTGATTAAAATATCTACAGTTTTAAAATTCAGTTGCACCTTTTTTATTAAAATACTCACCTCTTTACTCCTTCAACTAAGCTATTGAGGCTCCTAATATCTTTTAGGCCTCTAGGTTGTCAAACTCTCCCCTTTTCCCAGAAAATTTTCTTTACTTTTCCCTGGAAATCACCTAAAAAATTAAGTTTAAATCAATATACCTAATATGAAACAAGAAATAAGCTCTACCCAAAAACTTATAGAAGGTCTAAAAGAAACCCAGGCGTGTAGATTACCACAATTTTTATCCCCTAAAAAATCCCTATTTTCTCTCACCAAAAACAAAGTAAACATTGCTTTAGATTTCAGAGAAACCTATCTGCTCGTCTGTGGCCTGCAAGAAGGAGACAGGCCTACACTTCTTTTTCTAGAAAAAATAATCTATCCCAAGGATGTAAAAAAAAATACTCCAGAATTTACAGAGTGGTTTAAGTCCTTTACCAAAAAGCTCCGCAAACACTATCCACAGGCCCTTTACTGGATTTTACTACCAGCCAATGCTGTAAAAACCCTTTTGTTTACTATTCCCAGGGTCAACAAAAAGCTCCTTTCCAAAACAGCTAAAATGGCCCTAAAAAAACATCTGGAATTAAATCTGGAGGGCTTAACCTATGACTTTCAGGTTATAGGAAAAACAAGAGAGCGGGGAGTAGAAAAATTAGAAATATTTGCCTATGTAGTAGATAAAAAGGCCATAGAGCAAGCACAAGACCTGGCCAAAGCTGGCAAACTGCCTAATTTAGCCCTTACCAGTTATCAATTTTCCTTAGCAGACCTATTTATAAGACAAAAAGAAAAAAATATTGGTTATCTTTTTCTGGGTTCAGACTGGTCACGCATAGATATTTACAATCATGGACGGCTTATCTTTAACCGCGAAATCAAAACCGGATTTATTAGCCTGGTTGAAGAATTGCTTACCTACTTAAAAACTCAAAACCTTCTCTCTCCAGAGTTTGAACAAAACCAACTGAAAGAAATAACCCTGGAAGATGTAAAAAACTTTCTGGGCCAAAACAAAGACCCAGACAATCCACTTTATAGCACACAAATACAAAAGGAAGAAATTTTAGAAGCTCTTCAGCCTGCTTTAAACAGGCTTTTACTGCAAATTAAACGCTCTCTACAATACTATATAAGTAATTTAAATAAAAATAATGTAAATATAATCTACTTCTCAAGCATTTTTAACATTCCAGAGTTTATCTTAGAAGAACTTTCTAAAAATTTAGAAATAAAAATAGAGCCCTTAGCACCCATTACTCAAAAAATTGTAGATTCTGAGTTTAGCTGTGAGTTTAGCCTGCAGGAAGAAATGGACTTTGCTCCAGCTATTGGAGCCTGCCTAGACTCTGCTAAATGTATAAATTTTCTTCTTACTTCTAAAGACAAAAAACAAAAACGCCTGGAAAATTATTTACGCACTGGAACAAGTCTATTTTTTATTTTTATTTTTCTACTTCTATTTATCTTCCACCTTCAAGTAAGCCAGGAGATAAAAACAACCAGAGGAAAAATTGAAAACCTATCTAATATTTTAAACAATTCCAAGCCAATACTTTCTTCTGCTTTAATCCAGAAAAAACTACAGGAGTTAACTTTAAATCAAACAAAATTAAAAAATAATTTACATTTTTTGAAAAACATAGCTATACTTAAAGAGTTATCAGTTCTTACCCCTAAGGACATAAAATGGACTAAACTTGATTTTAACCAACAAACCATATCCTTAGAGGGAGTTATTCTCTTAGAGCCAGAACAGGCAGAATTAGGATTGGCCAACTATCTATTGAAATTAAAGGATTCTCCTTTTATAAAGAAAACAACTATCACTAATAAATACTTTAAGCCTGTAGAGAATCAAAAGGCTATGGCCTTTGAAGTAGAGCTGGAATTAAAATGAGTAAAGTAAACTTAGAAAATCTTCCTTTTGGCTTAAAAATAATAGTAGCTCCTTTAAGCATTTTTCTTCTTTTAAGTCTTATTTTTTATTTATTTTTCTTAAGGCCAGAAGTAAAAGAATTAAAAAACTTAAAAAATGAGTTAGAAAATCTTGAATATAAGGTAAAATTTCAACAAGATTTTTTACCCTTATTTGCCAGACTAGAGAGTGAGATAAAAAAAATTGACAAGGACCTAAGTATTATAGAGTTTAAGCCAATCAGTATAAGAGATTTTAAAGAAGAATTACAAAAAAAATGTACAGACTATAATTTAAACTTAATTTATCTAAAACCTGACTTTAATTTAACAGAAAATAATCAATTAAAAATAGAAGTAGCCATACGCGGAAATTTTGAAAATTTTTTAAAATTTTTAGAAAATTTTCTAAAACTTGGTTATATCCGTAAAATAGATGCATTAAAACTGAATAAAGAACTGGACACCTTAAACATAGAATTTACCTCTTACATAGAAGTAAGCTCATGACTAAGAGAGAAAAAATTATCCTTAGCTTGGCTGGAATAGCCCTTTTATACGGCTTATATCATTTTATATTTGCCACACCTCCCAGGGAGTCCAATTCTAATGGGGAAAGAATTAACTTTTCCCCTTTAAAAACACAACTTATTAATTCCTTAAGCAAAATTAATTTAACCCCTGAAGAAAAAAGAATGTATTACCTGTTGAAGTTAAAAGAAATAAGAGATCCCTTCTGGTACGAACTAAAGGAAGCAAAGGTCCAAGCTCCATCTAATAATGAAGTGAGTTCTGCTGTTTTCAAATTTACAGGCTATCTCTTTCTGGGGTCCAAGCGATTTGCCATTATCAATGGTCGAGAGTATGCAGAAGGAGAACCACTGGAAGAAAGTGGTTTTTCTTTACTAAAGGTGTCTAGAGATTATATACTGGTAAAAGGCCCAGGCAAAGATAATATTTTAAAAATACCTTTCTGGGATATTTTAGAAATAAAGAGTGGACCAAAAAATGAACAATAAATGGATAATTTTTCTCTGTTTTCTCTTGGTTTTGGGATGTAGTTCCAAAAAGCCAGAAAAGGACCCTTTTTTTGATCAGTGGAGGACCTTAGCCAAAGAAAGCTTAGGCCATTCACCCAGTCCTTCTCTAAAAAAGGTAGAAATAGAAAAAGGCCTTAAGCTGGCTTCTCCCCCTACTACTAAAAAAGCTTCTCCAGCTTTACCTACTTTTCCCGTAAGCCTTAAAATGCGCGATACAGACATAAAAGCTATCATTCAAGCGCTAGCCAAGGCAGCCAGACAAAACATTATCCTTAGTTCCAACCTGGCAGGTAAAATAAATGTCAACATTGAAAAGGTGCCCTGGAACCAGGCTTTTGAGGCTTTACTCAAAGCCAATGGTTTAACTTACACTTGGGAAGGTAATATTATCAGAGTGATGTCCAAAGAGGATTTTGCCCGCGACCTGGCCATAGAAGAAATAAAAACCCAGAAAGAAGCACAAGAAGAAGCCAAAAAACAAATCTCTCCTCTCATTACCCAGGTGATAAAAATAAATTTTGCAGATGCCAATAGCTTACAAAAGGTTTTAAGTTCTCTGCTTACCAAGGACAAAGAGGAAAAATCCAGAGGAAGTATTGTAGTAGATAGTCATACCAACTCTCTGGTCATTCAGGCTACAGAAGAGGACTTACAAAAAATAATTAAAATGATTGGAGTATTGGATAAACCTACAGACCAGATTCATTTAAAAGCCTATATTGTGGAAGCCACCAGAAAGGTAGCTAGAGACCTGGGAATCCAGTGGGGTGGAAAGTGGTTTAGCCAAATAAACAATAAGGACCAAATTGGCATCCAGGGCCCCATAGGCTCAGACAGTGGAGATGCCTTTGGCACGGGTAGAAGTGGCAATAGTTTTGGCTTTAACTTCCCCACAGGCCAGGTTACTGGCTCCTCTGTATCCACTCTAGGTGCAGGTTTAAATGTCTTAATTGGCAATCCTGCTGAAAACATCTTAGAAATGCAACTCTCAGCCTTGGAAGCAGAAGGGAAAATAAACATTCTTTCCAGTCCTTCCCTTACCACCATGGATAATCACATGGCTTTTACTGAAAATGGTCAGAAGGTGCCCTATGTTACCTATGAAGATGGAGATAAGGAAGTAAAGTTTGAAGATGCAGTCTTAAGACTGGAAATGACTCCCCATGTCATTAATGAAGATTATTTAAAAATGGAAATAAAAGTAAAAAAAGATGAAGTGGACTTTTCTGAAGAGAAAAAAGTAGATGGCAATCCCACTATTTATAAAAAGGAAACCCAAACTTCACTTATTGTGGGCAATGGAGAAACCATTGTTATTTCAGGATTAAGCAAACAAACCTTACAGGATAGTATCTCTGGTATTCCTGGCTTAAAAGACATTCCTGGTTTGGGCTATCTCTTTAAAGGAGATAGCAAGAGCAAGAAAATGGAAGAAATTCTCATTTTTATCACTCCTACTATTTTAAAACGCAAGTCTGAGTTAGCTAAAGAAGTTTCTCCCACCCTGAGTCCAGAAGACCTGGAACAACTAAAACCTACCCATGACCCCAGAGCCCAAAAGTGGCTGGCAGAAAGTAAAAAGTATTTGCAGGAAAAAAATTATAAAGAAGCCTTGCGCACGGCCTATCTGGCTTTAAGTTTAGATCCTGGTTTGGTGGAAGCTTACTTAAATGCCGCTCAGGCTTATCTGGCTCAAGCTAAACCCCAGAAAGCCTTAAAAGAATGCAACAAAGCTCTTATCCTGGCTCCCAGCTGGCCTTCAGCCTATAATGTTAAAGGAGAAGTACTGGAAAAGCTGGGTTATCCCCAAGAAGCCTTAAAATTCTATCAAAAAGGCTGTGCCCTGGAAGATGATTCTGCCTGTGAAAATCACAAACGACTATTTTACCAGCTAACAGGATAGGCATGAGCTATTACACTCTTTTCAATTTAACCAAAGAGCCCTTTGCCAACACCCCTGACCCTGCTTTTTTATACCAATCAAAAATTCACAAATCCTGCCTTCAACAGCTCCAGTTAAGTTTGGAATTAAAAAGAGGGCTAAATCTGGTCATCGGCCAGGTAGGTACGGGTAAGACCACCTTATGCCGTAAACTTTTAACCATCCTTTTAGCAGACCAACGCTTTGTAGTCGGTCTTATTTTAGACCCGGCCTTTGAATCTCCTGAAGAGTTTTTACAAGAAATATACTCTGTTCTCTATCCGCAAAAAAAAGCCCCCTCTTCTTCCAGGACTTTAAAAGAAGAAATAAAAACAAGACTTTTAGAACTGCAACAAGAAGGAAAAACCCCTGTTATTCTTATTGATGAGGGGCAAAAAACCCCTATTTTTATTTTAGAAACCTTAAGAGAGCTTTTAAACTTTGAAACCAACGAAAATAAGCTCTTGCAAGTAATTATTTTTGCTCAAGAAGAATTTTTACCAGTTTTAGAGGAAAGAAAAAATTTTAAAGATCGCATCCATCTAACGCTCTATCTCACTCCCTTAAATTTAAGAGAAGTAAAAAATTTTTTACAGTACAGACTAAGAGTAGCTGGAGCAGATATTTTTACAGCCAATTCTCTATTTACCTGGCCTGCTATATACTACCTAAAAAAATACAGCCAGGGTTATCCAAGAAAGCTCATTCATCTGGCCCACAAAAGCCTTTTACAGGCAACCATAAGTAACAAAGACAGAGTATCTTGCTCTGAAGTAAAGGCTATAGTTAAAAGAGAAAAACTAACCTATCCCAAATCTAGAAAAATCCTAATCGTTACAGGCACTTTTTTAGTGTTTCTCTTAACTTTATCCTTTTTTCTTCCTCTAAAAAACTTTTCTACTCTTAAGACTAGCTCCAGCAACTTCCCCAAAAAAGAATTTTTTTTACCAGCTTCTTTGGGTAGCATAGAAATCAAAGAAGGTTATGTGCCTGTAAAAATATTATCTAGGATTTATAATCTAAACAACCTGGAAGAGATAAAAATATTTTTTCCTCACTTACTTAAAGTAAATCCTAAACTAAAGGACCTCAACAGCGTATATCCAGGACTGAATTTAAATATACCTGCCCGTCCCTTTTTAACCCTAAAAAAAGAGGTGTCTTTTGACTACGTATATAAAGGTAAAAATCTGGAAGACCTTTTTCAATTTTCTCTACTAAATGACCCTGAAAAAAAACTATACCTTTTTTTATGCTTTCAAAAACCAAAAGAAACCCAAGTAAATTTTTATCTTATAAAAAGAAATTCTTCTCCTCTAAAAGATAATTTACTATCTCTGCCTGCCGGAACTGTTATCTTTAACCATCTTCCCCTAAAAGAGGTAAGTTAAATGGCTTTAATAAACAAGAAAATAGGAGAGATTCTGGTAGAAGAAGGTTTGATCAGTCAGGGAGAACTGGAAAATATTCTTAAAAATCCTCCCAAAGAAAAACTGGGGGAATATCTGATTAGTTTAGGTCTAATAAAAGAAAAAGACCTGGCCCAGGTGCTAAGTAAACAGACAGGACTGCCTATTTTTGATCCCCATAAGTTTCCCATTGATCCAGCTCTTGCCCAAATTTTACCCTTGGATCTGGTACAAAAGCACAAAGTTATTCCTTTAAAACTGCAAGGGCGTATTTTAACTTTAGGCATGGTAGACCCTCTGGATATGGAAGCAGTAGATGCCATTGAGATATATACCAATAAAGAAGTAGACCCTGTGGTTTGCACCCCCACTCAATTTGAGCAAATTACAGCCACTCTTTATGGAAGTAAAAAAGAGCTGGATGAAATAGCTGAAGAAGCACCAGTAGTCAGATTGGTTAATTCCATTTTAAGCCAGGCCATAAAAGAGCGTGCCAGTGATGTCCATTTTAGCCCGGAAAGGGATCATGTGCAGCTTCGCTTCCGCATAGACGGGACCCTTTACGAAAGGCCAGCCCCACCCAGAAAAATGTTTCTGGCCATAGCCTCTAGAATAAAAATTCTAGCCAATATGGATATTGCCAATACCAGAATACCGCAAGATGGACGCTTTACTATAAGATTAGAAAATAAAGAAATAAATGTCCGTGTTTCCTCCCTTCCCACCATTTATGGAGAAAACATTGTTCTTCGCCTTCTGGATATGAACCGTAACATTTCTTCCCTAGAAGAACTGGGGATGGAGCTAGAAGACCAGGAAAAGATAAAAAAAATTATTTTAAATCCCTATGGAATGATTCTGGCTACAGGCCCTACAGGAAGCGGTAAATCCACTACTCTTTATGCCATTTTATCCCTTATAAACAAGCCAGATATCAATATCATCACCTTAGAAGACCCTGTAGAGTACAGAATGGCCAGTGTACGCCAGGTCCAATTAAACCGTAAGGCCGGCATGACCTTTGCCAGTGGCTTGCGCTCCATATTGCGTCAGGACCCAGATGTAATCATGGTAGGAGAAATAAGGGATCTGGAAACAGCGCAAATTGCCACTCAAGCCGCCCTTACAGGACATAAGCTTTTAAGTACCATTCACACCAATGATGCAGCTAGTGCCATCACTCGTTTCATTGATATGGGAATAGAGCCCTTTTTAGTAGCTTCTTCCCTGCTTGTTTCCATTGCCCAGAGATTGGTGCGCAAAATATGTCCCTATTGCCAGGAAGAATATTCTCCAGACCCCAAAATAATCCGTTACTTGGGTTTAGATAAGGAACCCATCAGCTTTAAACGCGGAAAAGGGTGTATACAGTGCCATCATACTGGATTTATCGGCCGTATTGGGGTATATGAAATACTTATCAATGACGAAGAAGTACAGGAAATGACTCTAAAAAACCTCTCTTCCAAACAAATTACCAGACAGCTAGTGCAAGAAGGGAAACTGCGCACTTTACAGCAAGATGTGCTAAATAAAGTAAAAAAAGGTATAACCACTCCAGAAGAAGCCCTAAAGGTATTTATTGCTTGATATGGCTAAATTTTATTACCAGGCCCTAAATGAAAACGGGAATTTAGTAGAAGGAAGTATTTCTGCATCTTCTTCTGAAGAAGCGGAAGTACTTCTCTTAGAAAAAAATTTATACCCTCAAAAAATAAAAAAAGAAGAAGAAAAGTCACTTTCAGACCAAGCTACTCTGTGGCAAAAAATAAAATCCACTCTTTTTAAACTAAAAACACCTGAGTTAATTATTTTTACCAAACAATTTAGAACCATGTTTAAGGCAGGTCTTCCAGTGGTAGAAATTTTTTCTATTCTGGAAAACCAGGTGGAAAATATAAAATTAAAAAAAGCAATTATCCAGATGTCTCAAGATATTAAAGAGGGAAAAACTCTTTTTCAGGCCTTTTCCAAACATCCTAAAATATTTTCCCACCTTTATTGCGCTATGATTCGGGCAGGTGAAACCAGTGGTTCTCTGGTAGAAGTAATGGACAGGCTTTGTTATCTTTTAGACCACGAATACAAGGTAAAACAAGATATAAAATCAGCTCTACAATACCCAATAATCGTACTGGTTGCCCTTACAGGCGCTTTCTTTTTCCTATTAACTTTTGTTATACCCAAATTTGTTCTTATTTTTAAAAATGCTAGGATAACTCTACCCCTTCCCACTGTAATGGCTTTAAACCTATATCACTTTATCGTAGATTATTGGTATGTTTGCATTTTAGTAATTATGTCTATAATTACAGGATTTTACCTCTACTTTAAAACTGAATCAGGAAAAATCGCCAGAGACACCTTTTTACTCAAAATGCCCCTAATAGGTCCTGTGTTTCAAAAAGCTGCCTTATCTAGATTTTCAAGTATTTTTGCCATTTTGCAGGCAAGTGGAATCAGCGTTCTGAATTCTCTGGATATCCTTATCGGAACCATTGGCAATGCAGCTATTGCTGCAGAATTTGCTAAATTAAAAGAGAAGCTTAGAGAAGGAATGGGCATATCAGGCCCTTTAAGGTCAGCACGCTTTTTCACTCCCATGGTTATCTCCATGATAGCTGTGGGCGAAGAAACTGGAAATTTAGATGAGATGTTAACAGAAATCTCCAAACACTATGATGAAGAAGTGGCCTATGCTGTTCAAAAAATGGCTACCAATATTGGTCCTATTTTGATTGTGGGCCTGGCTGCTGTGGTAGGCTTTTTTGCCTTAGCCATTTTTATGCCCATGTGGGATTTGACCAAAATGGCCAAAATGTAAAAATGTTCAAAAAGATAATTCACCAGCTTAAATCTACTAAATTTTTCATACCCGCAGAGGTATCCATTGCAGTAATTCTAGCAGGTATGTCCTTTCTTTTCTTTTTTGCTGGTCTATTTTTAGGTAAATATCCTCTGTGGTTAAAAATATCATCTGGTGTGTTTGTTTTCTTTATTATTTTTATTTTAACCATTATTTTAATTAAAATAATTCTACATCCCATAGACAAATTTATAAAAAAAGTTAGTCCCATAATTGAAATAGAACCAGGAAAGGAAAAAGAAGAAAAAAGTGAATTTAAATACGAATACTTTTTTAATCGCTTAACCAGGTCCCTGACTCAAGTAGAAAAAGAAGAACTTTTTCCCAATATAATCTGTAAAAGTGAAATAATGCGTCAAATATTAAAACAAGTGGCCACTATTGCCAGTACTGATACTACAGTTCTAATCCTAGGAGAAAGTGGTACAGGAAAGGAATTGATTGCTGAAAATATCCACACTCTAAGCAAAAGAAAAAATGGCCCCTTAATAAAGGTAAACTGTGCAGCTCTGCCTAAAGAACTCATTGAAAGTGAACTCTTTGGTTATGAAAAAGGAGCTTTTACTGGTGCCACTTCTTCCAAACCTGGTAAGTTTGAGCTTGCCCATAAGGGCACCATTCTTCTGGATGAAATAGGGGATTTACCCTTAGAACTGCAGGGAAAACTTTTAAGAGTTCTTGAAGATAAACAGGTGGAAAAGTTAGGAGGGAAATATCCTCGCCCAGTGGACATAAGAATTATTGCTGCTACCAACAAAGAATTAAAGAACATGGTTCAGGAAGGAAAATTTCGAGAAGACCTATATTACCGACTAAGTGCCTTTCCCCTTTATCTTCCACCTCTAAGGCAACGCAAAGAAGATATCCCTCTTTTAGCTGAGTACTTTTTAAAACAAAATTTTCCACAAAAAAAATTATCTCCCAAGTCCTTACAAGTGTTAAACAATTACTCCTGGCCAGGAAATGTGCGTGAATTATTCAATGTCCTGGAACAGGCAGCCCTAATTTGCCCGCAAGAAGAAATTTTACCAGAACACCTGAATATCTCCAGGGAACAAAGTCCCGAACAAACCTCTTCTCTTCCCTTTTCTAACCTAGATGAACACCTGCAAGAAATAGAAAAACAACTTATTGTACAGGCTCTTAAAGAAGCCAGAGGAGTACAAAGAGAAGCAGCTAAACTCCTGGGCATAAAGGAAAGGAGCCTTTGGCATAGAGTAAAAAAATATGCCCTTGCCCCCAACAAATTTAAATAAAAACACCTTTTACCCCCCTCCAACCCTATCTTAATCTTACCACAACTTCACCTAACGCCTTACAAAAAGTATATCTTTTTTAAAAAAGACCTTGACAAATTATCAAATCATATAGATATATGGAAATATATAAATAACATATTATAACCATACGGGAGGTAATCATGCAATTAGAAGAACTTTATGAAATGGGACTAAAGTTTCATGGCCACAAGTGTCCTGCTATGCCCTTAGGAATCAGGGCAGGTTTAGCAGCTATGAAGGTCTTGGGAGTGGAAAGGGCCAAAGATAAAGAACTTATGGTCATTTCTGAAACCGGAAAAGGCCATGCTGCGGGTTGTTTTTTAGATGGCATCATGGTGGCTACAGGCTGTACCTATGGAAAATCCAATATTGTTAATGGCCAATTAAAATGAGCCCTAATCGGACAATAATTTTGAGCCACTTCTAGAGTGCAACAGATGGCAAAAGGCCATATCCTT